>JANXRC010000186.1 GCA_025353195.1 Rhodocyclaceae bacterium | reverse complement strand
CCTGACCAGGCTGCGCTTCGCCGTCACCGGCTGGATGTGGCGGACTCCCAGTTCGACCGCCTTCTGCACCACCAGATCCATCTTGTCGCTGGCTGGCAGGGCCTGCACCAGCGTCAGGGCCAGCGGCGGCTCGCAGTCGATATCGTCGAATTCGTTCAGCGTCGCGCGCAAGCTCTTGCCGGCCGGGTTAAGTGTGGCCCGCCACTGCCCGCCGCGCCCGTCGAAGAGAATCGCCGTGTCGCCAGCGCCGACTCTCAACACCTTCAGCGCGTGATGGGCGGCCTCGGCCGCCAACTCGACGGTAGCGCCGGGGTGGAGCGGGAACGGACAGAAGAATCTCGGTATCATGTTTGCATTATCGCCAAATTTCGGAGGCAGCGCATGGTCAGTCTTTCCCCACCCATCTGCGACTTCGGCCGCCCGGCGCCTGATTTCGACCTACCGGGAATCGATGGCGCGCGTCATAGTCTGGCCAGCGTGCGCGGCCCCAGGGGCGTGCTGGTGATGTTCATCTGCAATCACTGCCCCTATGTCAAGGCGGTAATCCGCCGCATCGTGCGCGACACGCGGGAACTGGCCACGCTGGGCGTCGGCAGCATCGCCATCATGAGCAACGACCCGACCGACTACCCGGAGGACTCGTGGCAGAACATGGTGCGGATTGCGCGCGAATTGGAGTTTTCCTTTCCCTATGTGCTGGATCGGTCGCAGGAAGTGGCCAAAGCCTACGGCGCCGTGTGCACGCCGGATTTCTTCGGTTACAACGCCGGCCTGGAACTGCAATATCGTGGCCGGCTCGACGAATCGCGCAAGGACACGGCGCCCGAAAATGTGCGCCGTGATCTGTTCGAGGCGATGCGGCAGGTTGCCTTGAGTGGCAAGGGGCCGGCACGGCAAATGCCGGGTATCGGCTGTTCGATCAAGTGGCGGGCCTGACTTTCGATGGGGAGCAAGTCTTCTGCCATGCGTACCGTTCTGCGCGGCTTGGTTGTGACCATCGCCGCGCTGCTGATCGGAATTGTTGCCGGAGGCCAGATGGGGCTGTTCGCGGGGAAGCGCCCTTCAGATCTTGGCGTGCATGAGGGCCGGCTGAAGCCGGCGCCGGCGACGCCGAATTGCGTCAATAGCCAGAGCGCGGGCGGCTATGCCGGCATTGCGCCCTTCGGCTACGCGGGCGACGGCAAGGCCGCGCTGGCACGGCTCCAGACCCTCGTTACGGCAATGCCGGCGGCCAAAGTCATCGAGTTCCGAGCCGACTATGTCTACGCCGAATTCACCTCGAAGTGGCTCGGCTTTGTCGACGACGTCGAGTTCTATCTGGATGAAAAGGCCTCGGTCATCCATGTTCGATCCGCCTCACGCCTCGGCCGCGGCGATTTCGGCGTCAATCGCCAGCGAGTGGAAGCAATTCGTGCTGCGTTCGGCAGTGCCGCTCAATGACGCGCTGAGGCCGGCGAGCAACCTGTCGCAGCTTTCTTCTAGCGGAAGGCGCCGACGCCAACGATGTTGTTGTTGAGCGAGTAGGACAGCCCCGCGCCAGTGGGACCGCTGGTGCCGACGAAGAAGCCGGCGACGGTGCCGGTCGCGCCGCTGACGCTGCCGCCGATCCTGTCCGAAGAAAAGGCGGAGCGATGGTTCGGTTCCAGGGGCATGCTTGCGCTGACATTGAGAGTCGAGCCATGGACCACGGTGAAGCTCGCGCCGACCGAATTGCTCAGGAAGTTCGCGTGCAGTGTTCCGCTGGTGATCCCGGAGCCGATGCCTCCGCTGGAATCGGTGGACGGGGTGCCGCCGACGAAACTGAAGCTTGCCGTACCGGAGGTCGGTATGGTCGGCACTGACGTGCCCATGATGTAATGCAGGCTGACCGACGCCGGTATGGCCACCGTTCCCGACGGGAATCCGCCGCCCACCCCGAGCGATGCGAAAGAGACATTGCCGCCCGACCAGCGGCCCCAGTACAGGTCGCCGTTATTCGTTCCGTTGAGCACGGTATCGAACTGGATGCTGGCGAAATTGCCATTTTGGGAAACCTTCCAGCCGTTGACGTTGCTGCCGTTGATATACGCACCAAGAATCCCCGTGGACGTATTGGTGGCGGAACCGGATCCTGCACCACCAATACCGGAATATGTCTTGCCTTCAAAAGTGAAGGTACCGCTGCCGGTCATGGCAATGCCACCGCCGGAGAGAACCGTCAGCGAACCGAAGGGATCGTGCGTAATGATGGCTCCGGGCTGGAACCCCGGCTGAGTTACATTCGACAACACCGGTGGCTGGGTGATCTGTGGCGTGGAACTCATCGATGGGCCGCCCGAGGTGCGCCGCGGCGCACTGTCAGGGGACGCGACGAAAGCGGTCTGGCCGCGTCCGACGTCGATTTCGCCGAGTGCGTTTTTTACGAACACGATGCCTTCGCCGGTATGAACGTAGAGTCCATCCGGTTCTTTGCAACTCGCTGCGCACAAGATCGCCTGGAACTCGGTGCCACGGATGCCGATGGTGGCCACCACGGTGTTCATGACATAGTCGACCTTGGCGCGGCGGCCGACCAGGCCCGTAATGGCGCGGACCCCGCCCCTGACCAGGTTGAACACGGCCGACTCGTCCTGCTTGCCCGCCTCATGAAATCGGTAGTCGGCAATCTTGAATTCGGTGCCTGGCTGCAGGCTGATTTGACCGGCATCGGTAAAACGCACTTGTGCCCTGCCGCTTTGGGTCAGGATGGTTTCGCCGGAATTTATCTCCATGCCGGTCTTCGCGGCGCGCAGGGTGCCGGCCGCATCGCGCACCTGCACATCCCCCGTGGATAGCAGGAAAGCGCCTGCCGCGGCCATCGCCTGACCAGAGAGGAGGGCAATGGCAGTTGCGGTCATCAGGAATGCATTTCGAGCCATCGAATCCACCTTAGAAGAAGTCGCGGCGCGCAGTGAACAGTATCTGCTGGCGCGAGAAGTCGTTGATCGCAATGTTCGAGTCGTTGCGCAAATAGTAGTACTGGCCGGTAACGGTCCACGCCTTCTCGGGTTTGTAGGACAGCCCGAAATTGACGTCGTAACGGTTGTCCTGGCGCTTGACTCCGAAGAACGGGCTCTGGCCGCCGTAGCGCGAAGGCTGGGCGGCGACACTGGCGAACGCTTTCCAGTTTTCCCACGGGTTGTACTCGCCGGCGGCTTTGACGCCGTAGAACGTACGACCGACCGTTGGATCCAGAGCATCGCGCTCCTGGTCGTCCGCCGTCCAGACGGTCAGCGTCATGCGCGGATCGCCCTTGGTGAAGTAGGCGTGCGTCCACGTCCCGCCGAGAAGGTAGATATCCGTGTTGAGGAAAGTCGCGATCGGATGATTGGCGCGCAGATATTGGGCGAAGGCACCGACAACGTCCTGCCGTCCGAGTTCGCGCTGCCACTGGGCGAAGACGCCGTACTGCTCGTCGTTGCGATACTGGCCGATGTAGTAGACCGAATGACTGACGCCAGCGCTGAACTGGTCGACGCCGCGGCTCAGGCGCACCCCGCCGCCAGCGGCAAGCGAAGTCGTGGTGAACTCGTCCTGGTTCGGGTGATAACGGAACCGGCCATCGACGCTGCCGAAGATATCAACATCCTCGCCAACGCGCTTCTGCGCCGCAAGCCCTCCATTGATGCCGGTAACCCAGCTGGCCTGCGCGCGTGCGAAACCGCTCAGGGAAGCGGGCAAACCAAACAGCGGGATCAACACGGTACTGCTGTTGGTAGCGGTATTGATGTTGGTGTCGTAGCCGAATTCGCCTTCTACATAGGCGGCAAAGGTCGCTGCGCCACGGCCTTCGGCGGCACGACTGGCGATGGCCTTGTCGAGTTCCGCAAGCAGCGCCTCGACTTTGGCCGCGACATCGGCAGGCATCGGCGTTTCCTTGACTTGCAGCAACTCCTTGCGGGCAGCATCGTATTCGGTAAGGGCGATCAAGGCTCGTGCCAACTCGGCCCGCGCCGGACCGTGCTGGGGATTGAGCGAGAGAACACGCTCTAGGGCAAAAACTGCAGGACCCGGCTTTCCGGAATCCAGGAGGGCGATGCCCAGCAGGTAGTTGTATTCGGTTTCCTCGAGGTGCTGCGGCAGATCCCTCTCCAGCAACGCCGCGCCTTCCGCTGACTTGCCCGCACTCAACAGCGCTTTCGCGTCTTCGACAGTACCGGCCAAAGCGCCAAGCGGTGCCAGCGCCAGTGCCAGCGCGACGACAAGAAGATTCTTTTTCACCGAAATTCCCCCATTCACTCAGGGGACAATACCCCTGTCAGAGGATTTATGCAAAGGGCACGCCGCCGGAAATATCGAAACACCGAATATTGACGTTTCTACTCTCTTGCTGTCTTTGACTTGGCGGCGGTGGCGGCCGGCATCTGCTTGCCGACCTGTTCCGCTATCAATCGCGAGCCTTCGCTGTCCATGAAATTCACGAAGGCCGTGGCTGCCGGCATCAGCCGCTTGTCGGTGCGATAGACCAGGCGCCACTGGCGCTTGACCGGTGTGCCGGTGATGCTGAGCTTGACCAGGCGGCCAACCGAGCGTTCCAGTCCGATGGTGTGCTCCGAAATGAAGGACAGCCCCAGGCCCGCCATGACGGCCTGCTTGATGGTTTCGTTGCTGCCCAGTTCCATGGTGGCGCCCGCCGTCACGTGATGCTGGTCGAGGTAACGCTCCAGTGCCGTGCGCGTGCCCGAGCCGGGTTCGCGGATCAGGAGGGTTTCCGCCGCCAGCCGCTGCGGGTCGATGCGCCGCTTGTCGGCCAGCGGGTGGTCGGGTGCGGCGATGAATACCAGCGGGTGCTCGGCAAAAATCTTGGCCACGGTCTCGAACTCGGTCGGCGGCGTGCCCATGATGGCCAAGTCGATGCCGTTTTCGGCAAGCAGACGCACGATGGTGCCGCGGTTATTGACCGTCAGTTGCAGTTCGACGCCCGGATGCCGGCGACGGAACTCGGCGAGCAGCGACGGCGCGAAATACTTGGCTGTGCTGACGACGCCGATTTTCAGGCTGCCGGCCTCGACGCCCTTCAGCGCAGCCAGCGCTTCACCGGCCTCGCGCAACTGCTCGGCAACGCGCCGCGCCTGGCGCGCCACTTCTTCTCCGGCGGCGGTGAGGCGCACCTTCTTGCCGGCCTGTTCGGTCAGCGGCAGGCCGGCCAGATCTTCCAGCGCCTGCACCTGCATCGACACCGCGGGCTGGGTCAGGTGCAGTTCTTCGGCGGCACGCGAAAAGGACAGGTGGCGGGCAACCGCCTCGAATATCTTGAGTTGGCGCAGGGTGACGTTCTTCATCCGGGTATCTTATCCTGCAAATAAGAAATTGTGACTGGCGCTTATACCTTGCCAGGCATAGGCTTCGCCCCGATGAAGCTGCAGGCACTGATTTTCGATCTTGATGGCACGCTGGCCGACACCGAGCGCGACGGCCATCGCGTCGCCTTCAACAAGGCGTTTGCCGAGGCGGGTTTGGCTTGGGATTGGAGCCCGGCGCTCTACGGCGAATTGCTGGAGGTGACCGGCGGCAAGGAACGGATACGGTTCTTCTGCGCGCGGCACGCTCCGGAATTTCTCCGCCAGGCGGATCCGGAAGCGCGCATCAGGGATTTGCATGCGGCGAAGACGCGGCATTACGTGAAGCTCTGCGCACAGGGCATTGCCCTGCGCCCGGGCGTCGAGCGCTTGTTGCGCGAAGCTCGTGGCGCCGGCCTGCGTCTGGCCATTGCCACCACCACGACACCGGAAAACGTCAGCGCCCTGCTGGCCCCCGACCTGCTCGCGCTGTTCGACAAAGTCGGCGCTGGCGACACGGTGCCGCACAAGAAGCCAGCGCCGGATGTTTACCTCTGGGTGCTTGCCCAATTGGGCTTGCCCGCCGCTGCCTGCCTCGCCGTCGAAGACTCGGCCAACGGCCTCAAGGCCAGCCTCGCCGCGGGGATGGCGACCGTGATCACGCTCACCGACTACACCCGCGAGCACGACTTTGCCGGCGCCCTGGCCGTGTTGCCCGATCTCGGTCAGGTGACACTGCCGCTGCTCCGTCGTTGGCATGAGACTGCTTATGCTAGTGATAAAAAATAGTGACTTTCACTTATGCAACGGCATGATTAACATGTCGTCATCCGCTGGACCATTTGCCCGAAAGATTACCGCCCAAGGAGTATCACCATGGATCAATCGAACCGCTACGCCGACCTGAGCCTGAACGAAGAGGACCTGATCAAGGGTGGCAAGCACATCCTGGTCGCCTACAAGATGAAGCCCAAGGCCGGCACCGGCTATCTCGAAGGCGCCGCCCACTTCGCCGCCGAGTCTTCGACCGGCACCAACGTCGAAGTGTCCACCACCGACGACTTCACCAAGGGCGTCGACGCGCTGGTGTATTACATCGACGAGGCCACCGAGGAAATGCGCATCGCCTATCCGATCGACCTGTTCGACCGCAACATCACCGACGGCCGCATGATGCTGGTCTCGTTCCTGACCCTGGTCATCGGCAACAACCAGGGCATGGGCGACATCGAGCACGCCAAGATGTACGACTTCTACATGCCCGAGCGCGCGATCCAGCTGTTCGACGGCCCGGCGAAGGACATCTCCGACCTGTGGCGCATCCTCGGCCGCCCGGTCAAGGACGGCGGCTACATCGCCGGCACCATCATCAAGCCCAAGCTCGGCCTGCGTCCCGAGCCCTTCGCCCAGGCCGCCTACCAGTTCTGGCTCGGCGGCGATTTCATCAAGAACGACGAACCCCAGGGCAACCAGGTGTTCTGCCCGGCGAAGAAGGTCTACCCCCTCGTCTATGACGCGATGAAGCGCGCCATGGACGAAACCGGCCAGGCCAAGATCTTCTCCGCCAACATCACCGCTGACGACCACTACGAAATGCTGGCGCGCGCCGACTTCATCCTCGAAACCTTCGGCCCCGATGCCGACAAGGTGGCCTTCCTGGTCGACGGCTATGTCGGCGGCCCCGGCATGGTCACCACCGCCCGCCGTCAATACCCCGGCCAGTACCTGCACTACCATCGCGCCGGCCATGGCGCCGTCACCTCGCCTTCAGCCAAGCGCGGCTACACCGCCTACGTGCTGGCCAAGATGAGCCGCCTGCAGGGCGCCTCGGGCATCCACGTCGGGACCATGGGTTTCGGCAAGATGGAAGGCGACGCCGACGATCGCGCCATCGCTTACATCATCGAGCGCGACAGCTACACCGGTCCGGCCTACCATCAGGAGTGGTACGGCATGAAGCCGACCACGCCGATCATCTCCGGCGGCATGAACGCCCTGCGCCTGCCCGGCTTCTTCGAGAACCTCGGCCACGGCAACGTCATCAACACCGCCGGTGGCGGTGCCTACGGTCATATCGACAGTCCGGCCTCCGGGGCGATTTCCCTGCGCCAGGCATACGAGTGCTGGAAAACCGGTGCCGATCCGATTCAGTTCGCCAGGGAGCACAAGGAATTCGCTCGCGCTTTTGAATCCTTCCCGAAGGATGCGGATAAGCTCTATCCCGGCTGGCGTGAGAAGATCGGCGTACACAAGTAATTACAGTGACTGACGGCACAGCCCCGCCGTGGCGGGGATACTACCAACCCGACTCTTTTCATTGGGCAAGCTCATGTCGAACAAAGAGCAGTTTCTGGTAAAGGCGGAACCCTACTACCAGGCGCAAGGGAAGGAAGTTGAGCTGTTCGAGGCGGCTTACCACGCCCGTCTGCCGGTCATGGTGAAAGGCCCCACCGGCTGCGGCAAGTCGCGCTTCATCGAGTACATGGCCTGGAAGCTCGCCAAGCCGCTGATCACCGTGGCCTGCAACGAAGACATGACCGCCAGCGACCTGGTCGGCCGCTACCTGCTCGACGCCGGCGGCACGCGCTGGCTCGACGGCCCGCTGACCACCGCGGCGCGCATCGGCGCCATCTGCTATCTGGACGAGATCGTCGAAGCGCGCCAGGACACCACCGTGGTGATCCACCCGCTCACCGACCACCGTCGCGTGCTGCCGCTGGACAAGAAGGGCGAACTGATCGAGGCGCATCCCGATTTTCAGCTGGTGATCTCCTACAACCCGGGCTACCAGAGCCTGATGAAGGATCTCAAGCAGTCGACCAAGCAGCGCTTCACCGCCTTTGATTTCGACTACCCCGAAGCGGCGCTGGAAACACGGATCGTGGCCCGCGAAACCGGAGTCGACGCCGCCGTCGCGACCAAACTGATCAAGATCGGCCATGTCGCGCGCAACCTCAAGGGCCATGGCCTCGACGAAGGCGTGTCGACGCGCCTGATCGTCTACGCGGCGACGCTGATCCGGCGCGGCGTCGATCCGACGGACGCCTGTCGCATGGCCATGGTGCGGCCGATCACCGACGACGCGGATATTCGCGAAACGCTCGATCACGCGATCGACAGCACCTTCGTCTGAGAGTCGGCGCCGGTGATACGGCGCGATAGATCATGGCCACCGGATTCCGACCTGTCACCGATGCCCGCCAGCGGCAGATGCTGCACCCGCAGGTGCAGGC
>JANXRC010000162.1 GCA_025353195.1 Rhodocyclaceae bacterium | reverse complement strand
TGGGACAGCCCGGAAGCCGTCGAGTTGATCCGGAAAACCCTGCGAATTCCACTTTGAATTGATGCCGTTCACTGGCGCCAGGGAACGGTGGAAGCGCCGGAGAAGGCGTCGTGATTCGCTCAGAACGGCCTCAAGTTGGTGCGTCCGCACCAGTTGTGGGCTTGCGCGGACGCCTGATCCAGCAGGCGGCGGCCGCGGTGACATAGGGCGCTACGGCAGCCAGCGTCAGCAATGCGAGAAGTTCGTTCGAATCCATGATTGCCTCCTGTCGTCGATACGCACGTTGACGAGCAAGAGCAGTGCCAGCATTTTTCCGCGGCGGCTTTGATTCCGCAGCGGTCCGTATCAGGAGTCGGCGCCGGCGCTACGGCGACTATCGTGCCGCCGTAGCCAGGTGCAGGGCCAGGCCAATGAAGATCGTCCCGGCACAGCGATCAAGCCAGACGGCGAGTTTTGGCTGCCGCTGCAGGTGCACGCCGATGCTGCCGGCGAACCAGCCAAGGCTGCCGAAAATCAACACGGTCTGCGCCGCAAACAAGGTGCCCAGCAGCAGCATCTGCGGCCACACCGCGCCACGCGTCTGATCGACGAACTGCGGCAGGAAAGCGATGAAGAACAGGGCTACCTTGGGGTTGATGACGTTGGCGATGAAGCCGCGGCGCAGGTGCGCGCCGATCGGCTCCGCGCTGCCCGAATCGAGTTGTATCAGCGCCATCTTTCCGGCATAACGCCACGCATTGACTCCCATGTAGACGAGATAGGCGGCACCCGCCATCTTCAGCGTGGTAAAGGTGGCTTCCGAGGCCAGCACCACGGCGCCGATGCCCAGCGTCGCCCACAGCGTATGCGTAAAGCATCCGAGCGCGCAGCCCAGGCCAAACCCGATCCCGGCGCTACGGCCGCGACTGATGCCGACGGACAGCACCATCAGGTTGTCCGGGCCCGGTGCGATCGTGATGAGCGCCGAGGCGGCGAGGAAGGCCAGCAAGACTTCTGTCGAGATCATTTAGTGGGTCACCGATTGACGCAGGCGCCCGGCCCGCAGCAGCAGCCAGACGCAGAGGGCGAGCAGTATCGCAGATTCGCCGAGCAAGGTGGCGGGAGCGCTGACCAGCGTGGCAATGCTGCCGGCAATCAGGCCGCCGATGGCATCAAGGCCGAAACGGATGCTGGAGAAGAATGAAACCACGCGCCCACGCAAGCGGTCCGGCGCGATGGTCTGCATCGCCGTGTTGATGCCGACGTTGGCGCCCGAAATGCCGAAGCCCAGCGCCGCCAGCGCCGGCAGGGCGATCGCCAGATTTGCCGTGAGCGGAAACACCAGGAGTGCGAGGGCGGCCAGGACCACGCAGGAGATCGCCAGATTCAAGCTGCCGCGCACCGATTTGCGCGTCGCCAGCATCAACGTCGCGATGAAGGCGCCGCAGCCGGCGGCGCCCCATAGCAGGCCCAGGGTGCGCGCGTCGCCGTGGAACACCTCTCTGGCGAATACCGGCAGCAGCACGGCATAGGCCGACGCGGTGAGATTGAGCAAGGCGAGGACGATCAGCAGCGTGCGTATCGGCCAGGTATCGAGGGCATAGCGCACGCCCTCCTTGAAGATGTGGCCGACGCTGCCACCGGCCCTGGCATTCGCTGCCAGGCGCATGGCGGCCACGCCCCACAGCAGCGCCAGGTAGGAAAAGGCATTGATCAGGAAGCAGGCGGCCTCGGACATGAAACCCAGCATCAACCCCGCTACCGGCGGGCCGATGAAACGGCCGAGGTTGTACAGCATCGCATTCAGCGCCAGCGCATTCGGCAGGTCTTCGCGCCCGCCGACCATGACCGGAATCAGGCTTTGGCGCAATGGCGTATCGAAGGCGTTGAGCACGCCGAGCGACAGCGACATGAGGATGATCAGCGTCGGCCCGATCAGTCCGAACCAGGTCAGCGCCGCCAGCACGCCGGCCTGAACGAAGAGCACGACCTGCACCTGCATCAGCAGCCGGCGCCGGTCGTGGCGGTCGATCCATGCTCCGGCCAGCGGCCCCACCACCAGGATCGGCGCCAGCGCGGCGAACGCGGAGAGCCCCAGCAGCGCCGCCGATCCGGTCAGGCGATACACCAGCCAGGCCAGCGCGACCTGCTGGATCCAGGAACCGAGGATGGAAACCGCCTGACCAAAGAAATACACGCGGAACGGGCGATGACCCAGCGCCCGCATTGAGGCGGGTAGTGTCAAAACGCAATCACAAGCCGGCCATGGCCAGGTACTTGATCTCCAGATATTCCTCGATGCCGTGTTTCGAGCCTTCGCGCCCCAACCCCGATTGCTTGACGCCGCCAAAGGGCGCCACCTCGTTGGAGATCAGCCCCGAG
>JANXRC010000088.1 GCA_025353195.1 Rhodocyclaceae bacterium | reverse complement strand
CGTGTCGCCGTGACCGAATTCAAGGAACGCTACAATCGCCATTGGCGTCTCGAAAAAATGGGCTTCATGTCACCCCTTGAAGTCCGCCAGGCTTATGCCTTGCGAAAGGCAGCCTGAGTTGCAAAAGCGTGTCCAGACAATCGGAGCCGGTACAAAGTCATAAAAAAGCCAGCCCGAAGGCTGGCCTTGTTTTGCCGTAAGGCGCGAGAAGAATTACTTCTTCATCGCATCCTTGGCGCCTTCGACGGCACCCTTTGCAGCGGCACCGGCGACTTCTTTGGCCTTGTCGGCAGCGGTAGCGGCGACCGGGGCAGCCGCGGCCGGTGCAGCCGCGGCCGGTGCAGCAGCGGCCGGTGCAGCAGCGCCAGCAGCGGCAGGAGCAGCAGCGCCAGCAGCAGCAGGAGCGGCGGCGGCATCAGCGGGCTTCGGCGCTTCAGCAGCGGGCTTCGGCGCTTCGACTTTGGGCGGCTCTACAGGCTTCGGTGCTTCGGTTTTGCCACAAGCGGACACAGCCAGGGCGAGGAGGGCAGCTACGAGGAGAGATTGTTTCATTTGAGAGGATCCTTAACGTTATGGAGTTACGTGGCCAATTGGTTGATCGGAACGTTTCCATTTCGATCAGCTTTAAATTTTATCACGCCAACCAGGATTTGTGGTGCGGTATAGCGGCCACCCGGTGTTCTGACTGCTATCTCATAGCCCGGTCGTATTGATTCTCAAGCAGGGATGGGACAGTTCCCACAACTCCTCGAAGCGTTGTCGCCAGGGATGAATGTAGGCCCGGTCGTCGAGAATCAGCGCACTACGGGGCTGCTCGACATGGAAACGGCGCACCCCGTGGCTCTCGTCGACGAGCACGTGCGTATCCGCCAACTGACGCAGATTGTCCGGACTCTGCCGAACGTCGATGACATGCGAAAAGCGGGCAATGAGCCGCATCAGGCGTGGCGCATCGCGTTCCATCGGCTCGGGATCATGCAGCACGACGCGGAGTCGGTGCAGACCGTCACTCTGCAGAAAGCTGGCCAGCGTCTCAAGGCGAGCCTTTTCCTCGAGCCGCAGCGTGGCCAGATCGCGATCGAAAATCAGTATCTCGTGTTCGGCCAGGGCCAGAACCGTATCGCAGGCCTGACGATACGCGCCTTCGCTGGTGAGTAGCGTGTAGGCAGGGCTCATCGTCGTATTTGGGCGTCGCAACTGAGCTTCATGCGCAGATTATAATCGGACCCTTTTGTCGAATGGGCACTGAGACTGGCCATGCCGCTTGCACAGATCGAATCCCTGGATCACGAAGGACGCAGCGTTGCACACGTTGACGGCAAGGCAATCTTTATCGAGGGTTCTTTGCCTGGCGAAGTGGTCGAATACGCCAGCTATCGCCGTAAGCCGAGTTACGAAAAAGCCCATGTGCTGACCGTGCTGCGCGCGTCGAGCCAGAGAGTGGCACCACCCTGCCCGCATTTTGGTACCTGCGGCGGTTGCTCGATGCAGCATCTCAATCTGTCGGGTCAGACGGCAGCCAAGCAACGTGTGCTCGAAGATGCCCTGTGGCATCTCGCCCGGCTCAAGCCCGAACAGATTCTTCCGCCCATCGCCGGCACCGGATGGGGCTATCGACTGCGCGCCCGCTTTTCCGTGCGCTATGTAGCGAGTAAGGGCGGTGCGTTGATCGGCTTTCGCGAAAAGCACAGCAGCTACGTGGCGGTGATGGATTCTTGCGCCGTGCTGCCAGTCCACGTTTCCGCACTGATACCCGCGCTCAAGGCTTTGGTTGAAGGCATGTCGCAGCCTGATCGCATGCCGCAGATAGAGGTCGCGGTGGGGGGATCGCGGACAGTGCTGCTATTGCGTCACCTGGAGGCGCTCACACCCGATGACATGGATCGTCTGCGACAGTTCGCCGATGCCCATCGAATCATCTGGTATCTGCAGTCCAAAGGGCCGGAGACCGTCACCCTGTTTCATCCGACCGACGCGCGCCTGCTGAGTTATGAGCTGCCTGATTTCGGCCTTGAGTTGCTGTTCCATCCGACCGAATTCACCCAGGTCAATCACGGCGTCAATCGCATGCTGGTGCGCCGTGCCATGGCCCTGCTGAAGCCACATGCCGGCGAGCGGATCGCCGACCTGTTTTGCGGCTTGGGCAATTTCACCCTGCCCATTGCGCGGCTGGGGGCACGCGTTCTCGGCGTCGAGGGCAGCGCGGGGCTGGTCGGGCGCGCGCGGGAAAACGCCGTGCACAATGGTCTGGCGGCGCAATGCGAATTTGTCGTTGCCAACTTGTTCGAGGCGACCGAGGAAAGCCTTGCTGCCATGGGGAAACTTGACAAGTTGCTGATCGATCCGCCGCGTGAAGGGGCGATCGCGCTGGTCAACGCACTGCCGGCCGCAGGCGGGCCGTGCCGCATCGTCTACATCTCGTGCAGCCCGGCAACCCTGGCGCGCGATGCGGCCGTGCTGGTGCACGAGAAAGGCTACCGCCTGTGCGGGGCGGGTATCGCCAACATGTTTCCGCATACGTCCCATCTCGAATCGATCGCCCTGTTCGAGAGATGAGTGATCGCCAAATCCCGCCGGGGGATACCGTCCCCGGCGAAGCGGGGACATAAGGAGAAACGGCGACTTTCGTCGCCGTTTTTTATTTAGTCGCCGTGCCGTCGGCGCCGACTCTTGATCCAGTCTGTTTCAGTCGCGGTCGCCGGTAAACATCATCAGTAGATTGAGCAGGCTGACGAAGACGTTATAGATATCCAGATATACGGCCAGAGTGGCCGTGATGTAGTTGTCCTCGCCGCCTTGCACGATGCGGTTGATGTCGTAGAGGATGTAGGCAGAGAACAGCACTACGGCAATGGCCGAAATCGCCAACGCCAGCGCAGGAATCTGGAAGAAGATGTTGGCGACCATCGCCACCAGCAGCAGGATCACGCCCGCAAAAAGAAATTTGCCGATGTTTGAGAAGTCACGCTTGGTGGTCGACGCGATTCCCGCCAGGGACACGAAAATTGCTCCGGTGCCGCCAGCCGCCATCGCGATCAAGGCGCCGCCGTTGGAAAATCCGAGCGCCGCCTGCAGGATGCGCGAGAGCATCAGGCCCATGAAGAAAGTGAAGCCGAGCAGCAGGGCCACGCCCATGCCGCTGTTCTTGGTGCGCTCGATACCCCACATGAAACCCCACGCCACGCCGAGGAACAGCATGAAGGCGACGAACGGGCTGCCGGCGAGGAAAGAAAACTTCAACTGCACGCCGATCAGGGCGCCGGCAATGGTCGGCACCATCGACAGCGCCAGCAGGGCATAGGTGTTTCGCAGCACGCGGTGCTGCCGTTGGACGATATCCGGGGTGGCAGTTTGCGGGTAGGTGTGGACGTTTTCCATGGTCTTGCAAGCCCTCCGTTGAGATGAAACCACTACATGAGACCGCCACCAGCCCCCTGAGTTCCCTGAGTCTGGAAGCATCCAAATGTAAAGCGAATTATAGCTGCGAAAGTTTGCGGACAGGCGTGGCCAGCTGCAAGCGCCTGTCGCGCTTGGCCATGCGTCGCCAGCAAAGTTGCTGAAACGGCTGGTCGACACTCGGCATGGTCGGGAATTGGCGGCATAATGCCGATGGATTTGAGAACTGGAACCAGAGGAAAGCACGCAGGGAGGGGAGCCATCTTGAGTCAGGCTTTCCTGCCAGGGTCGACACGCGTTCCATTCCGTTCCGATGGGGCTAGGAGAAAGGGCTTTCGCCCCGAGTCATGAACAACACGTCGTCAGCATGGCCAAACGGCCGAAGTGATTCCGCCGGCAAAGATGATCGCGCCCGGCGATGGCTTGTGGTGATGTGAAGATTCCGCTTCCTGATCGTTACCGTGGGTTCATTGGTCCGCCGAAAATGCCTGCCCTGATCGCTCTGACAGTTTTCCTGTCCGCTTTCCTGCTATTCATGGTGCAACCCCTGATCGCCAAGCAGATCCTGCCGTGGTTTGGCGGCTCCGCCGGGGTTTGGACCACCTGCCTGGTGTTCTTCCAGGCGCTGCTGCTTGGCGGATACGCCTATGCACACTTGTTGGTCCGCTACATGTCGCCGAGAAGCCAGGCCAGGGCTCATTCGCTACTCCTCGCGGCCAGCCTCCTGGTGCTACCGATCCTCGCCGATTCTTCGTGGCAGCCCGTGGGCGACGAGCAGCCGATTCCTCGCATCATGGCCCTGCTGGTAGCGACAGTGGGCTTGCCGTACTTTCTGCTTTCTGCCACCGGCCCGCTGGCCCAGGCATGGTATTCGCGCAGATTGGGCCGTGTGCCATGGCGCCTCTTCGCGCTCTCGAATCTTGGCTCTCTGGCTGCGCTGCTCGCCTATCCATTCGTCGTAGAGCCCTGGATCAGTATCCGCGTCCAGGCCTTGGTCTGGTCTGCCGGCTTTGCCGTGTTCGCCGTGCTCTGCGCCACCGTGGCATGGCACGGCGCCAGAACCGGCACGGTGTCCTGCGCCGAGGCGGCACCGGACGACGGCGAACCTGGGCCGAGCCGTGGCAGGCTGCTGCTGTGGCTCATGCTCGCAGGGGTCGGCTCCGCGCTGCTGCTGGCGGTGAGCAACCACATGACGCAGAACCTGGCTTCGGTGCCCTTCCTGTGGATAGTCCCACTATCGATTTACCTCCTGACATTCATTCTCTGCTTCGACAGCGAAGGTTGGTACCGGCGCTCGCTATTCCTCATTTCTTCCGCGCTTCTGATCCCTGCCATGGGCTGGCTGCTCGACAGCCTGAATCTTGCACTAGCGATACCGGTCTATCTCGTGGGACTGTTCGTCCTTTGCATGTTCTGCCATGGCGAGCTGGCGCGCTTGAAGCCAGCGCCGAAATACCTGACGGGCTTTTATCTTTCGCTTTCGGCCGGCGGGGTGGCGGGGGGCCTGCTGGTGGGAATCCTTGCTCCCTATTTGTTTGGTGGCTACTACGAACTGGGATTTGCTATGGTCGCCTGCGCCCTGCTGGCTGTGTGGCAGACGAGAGAGTTACGGGCCTGGATACCGGCCGCCTTTACCTATGTGGCATTGGCAGCGGGTTGGTTCACTTACGGCCAACTGGAAACGGCGACCGGTGCGGGAGTGGTCATCGCCACTCGAAACTTCTACGGCGCGATTCGGGTCAAGGATTACGGTCCGCCGGAGTACATCCGCACGCTGCGCCACGGCCCCATCCTGCATGGCGGGCAGTGGTTCCAGAACGAAGTGACGCGTCGTCAGCCGCACACCTACTATTCCGCGCAGAGCGGTTTCGGCCTTGCGCTTGGCGCATTGCAGTCGCGTGGCCCCTTGCATATTGGCGTGATCGGCCTCGGTGCAGGCAGCATTGCTGCTTGGGGTCGGCAGGGCGACCGCATGCGCTTCTACGAAATCGATCCTGCCGTGATCGCAGCGGCGAAGTCAGGCTTTCGCTATCTCGACGACAGCGCGGCTCGGGTCGACGTGGTGTTGGGCGATGCGCGTCTGTCACTGCAGCGCGAATCGCCGCAGGACTTCGATCTCTTGGTGATCGACGCCTTTTCAGGCGATTCCATCCCGGCACATCTATTGACTGTCGAAGCCATGGACATCTATCTGCGGCACCTCAAGGCCGACGGTGCGCTGCTCTACCATGCGACCAATCGCTATCTCGACATCGCCTCCGTGGTGCGAGGGCTGGCCGACCGGCGAGGCTTGGGTACATTGCGCGTGTTTCACGATGGTGGAGCGGAAGCTGCCGCCCAGTTCGTGTTCGCCTCAGAGTGGGTTCTGGCTGGTGGCGAGCGCACCGGACTTGATGCACTGGCGGTGCGCCAGGCGCCCGCAGCCGCCCGATCGGGCGAAGCGGTCTGGACCGACGACTACAACAACCTGCTCGGGATTCTCAAGCCACGCTACTGACTGTAGCGTGGCAGCGGTGTGGTACCGGGCGCTGTTCCCGGCGGGCACGGGCCGATTCGCTGACCGGTCATCGACTGCTTGATGGTCATCGCATACGGGTCGGCGGTCTTGATCACCAGCGCGCTGGAGAGTTCGCGCCCGCCAAATTCCATGATGCCTATGCCCGCCGAGCGCATCTGGCCCTGCTCGCAGGCCACCTTCCAGCGCATGCGGCGCGCGGTGATCTCCACCCCGGACACAACGCACGGCGAATTCGGCGGCACCGCCAAGCGTGCGACGTCGTCCGGACGCAGGCAGATATCTCGGCGCAAGGGACCGGTTTCCGGCCCCTTGCCGGGAATCTCCATTTCAATGTTGAGGCGCCAAAGGCCCTCTTCCAGATTGATCTTGGGCGCCGC
>JANXRC010000080.1 GCA_025353195.1 Rhodocyclaceae bacterium | reverse complement strand
CTGGAAGCTTTGCGGCCGGCGTGAGCCAGCTGAATGGCGATGGGCATCGTCGAATACTTGCGCACGGCGCTTAACAGCTTTTTCAGGGCGAGTTCCGTGGCGTCCGACCAAAGCCCGAGGTCGTCGGGCGTGATATGCCCTTCCGGTTCGACCGCTGTCGCCTCGATGATCAATAACCCCGCCGCAGAGAGCATGAGCTGGCCGATATGCATCAGATGCCAGTCAGTCGCCTCGCCGTTTTCGGCAGAGTACTGGCACATCGGCGCAATCACGATGCGGTTCTTCAGGTGCAGGCTGCCTATCGAATAGGGGGAAAACAGTTGGCTCATGGTCGATGTTCCGTCAATGCCGAGGTTCGTTGCGAAATTCTACAAGGATGACAAGGACAATCCTTACCTGACCGTGCCTTTCGCAATTTCCCCGACGCCCCCCGGAACGGGCCGGTCGGGGTGCCGCGGACCGCGCTTTTGATGCGCGCGCACGCTATCATTCCGGCTCCGCTGTCCGAGGGGCCGCGCCACCCTGCTCCGCTTGCCCTGGATGGGCTTTGTTGATGAATACGTTCCTCCACCACATTTCGCTGGCTTCCCCGTTATTTTTTCTCGTCTTCGCGGGGTATGCGCTGATGCGTTTTTCCCGGTTGCCGAAGGCCTGGTCCGAACAATTGACCTGGTTTGTCTTCTCGATAGCCCTGCCCGCCATGTTGTTCCGGATGATGAGCAACTTCTCCAAGTTGCCGCCGGTCGACGCGCGCCTGCTGATTGCCTTTTTTGGTAGTTGCCTCATTGTCTTCGCGATCGGGCGGCTGATTGCCTGGACAATTTTCGGGCTTGACGGCGTCGGGCAATCGGTTTTTGCGCTTGGCGGTGTCTTCTCAAATAACGTGATGCTCGGCCTGCCCCTTGCCAAGCTGGTGCTGGGCGATGCCGCGTTGCCGTCAGTGGCTCTGGTCCTGGTCTTTAACGCGCTGATCCTGTGGACCCTGGTGACCGTATCGGTCGAGTGGGCCAGGCATGGCAGTCTCTCGCTGCACGGGGGTGCCAAGACAATCTGGGCCGTGCTGACAAACCCGGTGGTCGCCGGAATACTCTTGGGCACGTCGTTCGGACTAACGGGCTTATCCATTCCGAATCCTATTGACGGCCCGCTCGAAGTGCTCGGACAGGTCGCTGCTCCCCTGGCCCTGGTCGCGCTCGGCATGGGGCTTGCCCAGTACGGCATTCGCGACGGCTGGCAAGCCAGCCTGGCAATCACAGCCATCAAGCTCCTGCTGCAACCTCTGGTGGTCTGGACGCTGGCCCGTGTCCTCGAATTGCCGGAAATGGAGACTCAAGTGGTTGTCCTCCTGGCCTCGATTGCAGTTGGCGCCAATGTCTACCTGATGTCGCGCCAGTTCAAGGTTCTGGAGGGACCCGTAGCCGGCAGCCTGGTACTTTCGACTGTTCTGGCGGCACTCACCACTCCGCTTGTCATGGCACTGACTCATTCGGCGCAGCACGGCTAGCGCCAAGATTGCCAGGAGGGCAAAGAGATGACCGACGAACTCGATCCGCATAAACCCGAAATGACGCCGTACCAAAGGCTGATGCGGAAGATCGCCATTGGCATCCTGGTCTGCGGCCTGTCGGTCTCTGCCGTGGTGTTCGTCACGGCTGCTCCCGAGCCCGAGGACGACTATTTCGGCGTGTATGTAACTTCAATACGCAATTCGAAAAGACAGTTGCTCGAACTGGAGCGCATCGGCGGCAAGGCCGCCGTGGTCGCCGTGGAGTTGAATGAATGGTTCCATGGCCTGTGGCACGGCAGAAGGCTCGCGGGAACGCTGGCCGTCCTCTCCGTGGGAGCTTCGCTGTTGTGTTTCCTTGCAGCCAGAATTCCGCCACTCGACGATTGAGGGAAAGTTTCGCCCGATTCGGCGAAGGTCGGCAACGGCTATTTCTTGATCCGGAATTCGCGGATAACCTCCATGAACTTGCCGGCGAAGAACTCGCCGGCAAAGGGTGCATAGCGCAGGATCGAAATAGCCAGCCTGGCGATCGCGGGCGTCACGATCACGGCCGTGTCGCGCTCGATTCCCCTCATCAGGTCCGCGGCCACCTGGTCCGGCTCGGCAAAGTAGATGCGCTTCTGAACGTCCGCCGCGGCCGAAGCACCATTCATTGCTGCGAAGTTGGCATTCGTGACCATGGGCGTACGGATGAATCCGGGACAGAGCACGTTCACCTGCACGCCGTATTTCCTGGCTTCTGCGCGCAACGATTGCGACAGGCCGACCACGGCATGCTTGCTCGCCGCGTAGATGGTGAACCCGGGTGCCGGACTCAGGCCGGCGACGCTGGCCGTGTTCACAATGCACCCCGAGCCCTGCTTTGCCATGCGCGGATAGGCGGCGCGCACGCCATTGACCACGCCCCACAGATTGACGTCGAGGGTGCGTTTCCAGGCATCGTCATCCATGTCGAGCAAGTCGCCGATGTAAATGATGCCGGCATTGTTGAAGAGGAAGTCGATCTGACCCCGGCGCCTCTCGACGCCGGCCACCATGCTTTCCACCGCCACGGCATCAGTCACGTCCACCGCTTCGGCGATGGCCTCGTACCCCTTCGCGCGCAAAGCCGACGCCTCGGCCTCGGCGCCGCCGGAGTCGATGTCGGCAACCACAACGCGCGCTCCCCGGGCCGCCAGGGCACGGACGATGGATTGCCCGATGCCTGAGGCTCCTCCGGTCACTATGGCCGACGCCCCCTTGAACCGAATTCCCATGATCGACTCCCCTTCCAAGGAGGTGCTCGAGATCGAAGACTCAACCGAAGATCCCGAGTATTGTTGTCCCCTGCATCCCGGTCTGTATCATTTGCAGTGATGGCAGACGAGATATTACGGCTGGCCTTTACTATTCAATCACAGCTGTCGCAGCTTTTTCAGGAGCACGTGGATGACGCCTCATGCTGTGCTGGCCCAAGCTTTCACGCTGCCCAACGGCGTGGTAATCAAGAACCGCATGATGAAGTCGGCCATGTCTGAAACCCTGGGCAATGCCGATGGGGCACCGACGCCCGAGCTGGTGCATCTCTATGAGGCTTGGGCTGCCGGCGGCATAGGAGGGTGCATTACCGGCAATGTCATGATCGACCGGCGCGCTGTGGGCGAGCCCGGCAACATAGTCATCGAAGACGGGCGCGACATGGCGGCGCTCAAGGCATGGGCGCATGCCGCCACCCGTCACAACACGCAATGCTGGGTGCAACTCAATCATCCCGGCAAGCAGGCGCCCAAGGGACTGAACGCGGAAACCGTCGCGCCCTCGGCCATACCGTTCCGGGGCGACATGCAGCCCTACTTCGCCACCCCGCGCGAGCTCAGTGACACCGAGGTGCGCGAGGTGATCCGGCGTTTTGGCAATGCAGCCGGCATTGTCAGGCAAGCAGGCTTTTCGGGCGTGCAGATCCACGGCGCCCACGGCTACCTGGTCAGCCAATTCCTGTCGCCGCATCACAACCGCCGTACCGATGACTGGGGCGGCACCCCTGAAAAACGTCGCCGCTTTGTGCTGCAGGTCTATCGCGCCATACGCGAGGCAGTGGGTCCGGATTTTACGGTGGGCATCAAGCTCAATTCGGCTGATTTTCAGCGCGGTGGCTTTACCGAAGAAGAATCCCTCGAGACCATTCGCGCCCTGGCCGACGCCGGAATCGACCTGATCGAGATCTCGGGCGGGACTTATGAAGCACCGGCGATGACCGGCGTGAAGCTTGGCAATGGGCCGGTCAAGGAAAGCACCCGGCAGCGGGAAGCCTACTTTCTGGAGTTTGCCGAAAAGGCCCGCAGCACCGTCGGGACCCCGCTGATGGTCACCGGAGGATTTCGCTCGGCGAGGGGCATGGCCGAGGCCATCAGCTCGGGCGCCGTGGATCTGGTGGGCCTGGCGCGCATCATGGCGATCGAGCCGGATCTGCCCAATCGTCTCCTGTCCGGCAAAGATCCTGCGCAGCAAGTCAGGCCCATCAGGACCGGGATCAAGGCCATCGACAAGCTGGGCCTTCTGGAGATCAGCTGGTATGCCGGGCAGCTCAGGCGCATCGGCAATGGGCAAGCACCGAAGCCGAGGGAGTCGGGCCTGTGGGTTTTTGCCAAGCAGGCCTGGCACCTGGCCCGGATCGGCAAGAAGGAGCGCTTGCCTGTAAAGTTGCGGGCGAACTGATTTGGCTCGCGGCGGCTTGACGCCATTACACGCCATACGATGTACCAGCGGATCTTTCCACCATGACAGAGGAGATATTTCATGATGAAGCTTTACTACGGCCCCGGTGCCTGCTCGTTTGTCCCCCATGTCGGGCTCGAAGCGATCAAGGCAGCCACGGGAGAGGATTTTGAGACCCAGGCGGTAAAACTTCACAAGGGGGAGCAGCGTTCGCCCGAATATCTGGCGCTGAATCCGCTGGGTCTGGTGCCGCTGCTGGTGGTCGATGGCAAACCGTTGAGCCAGATCCTGGCGATCTGCACCTATCTCGACGGTCGGTATCCTCAGGCCGGGCTCTTGCCGGTCGATCCCTGGCAACGTGCGCAAGCGATGTCCACTTTCGCCTGGATGAACAACACCGTCCACCCGACCTTCACCCACATCTTCCGTTCCCAGAAATTTGCCGATGGCGAAGCCGCCCAGGCGGAAATCAAGCGGACCGCTCTGGGCATGTTTCGCGGACAGCTGGAGCGCATCCAGGAAATGGCGGGAAAGGCCAGCCCCTGCTTGCTGGGCGAGAAGCTTTCCTTCATCGATGCCTATGCCCTGGTGTTTCTGCGCTGGGGAGGTCTCGCCGGTATCGATCCCGCCACTCTTCCGGCTTACAAGGCATATGTCGATCGTCTCGCCATGATGCCGCCGGTCGCCGCTGCAATTGCACGTGAAGGCATCCAACTGGATACCTACCAGAAGAAGTAGGCCGCGGCAAAAGGGCCGATTCCGCTCGTTTGGCGTTTACTGAATGGAGAATGAATGTCCCGTGCTCGCATAGCTGCCCTGACTGCACTGACCATGGTAGCTTTTGCGGGCAATTCGCTGCTTTGTCGGCTCGCCCTCAAACATAGCGGCATTGACGCCGCGAGTTTCACCACTATTCGACTGGTTTCGGGAGCGGCAACCCTTTGGCTCGTGGTACGGTTAAGTCGCGGTACCAACGCGGGCAAAGGCAACTGGTTATCGGCTGCGGCGCTGTTTGCTTATGCAGCCGGCTTTTCCTTTGCCTACATGAGCCTTTCTGCCGGGACAGGCGCCTTGCTGCTGTTTGGATCCGTCCAGGCAACGATGATCAGTCATGGCATCTGGAAGGGAGAACGCCTGCTCAGGCTGCAGGTTGCGGGGCTCGTGCTTGCCCTCGGCGGACTGATTGGTCTTATGCTCCCCGGTCTCGCGGCGCCGCCACTGTTCGGATCTGTGCTGATGCTGGGGGCGGGCATCGCATGGGGTATCTATTCTTTGCGCGGGAGGGGTGCCGGTGATCCGACCAGGGTCACTGCGGGCAATTTCTTGCGCGCTATTCCAATCACGGTAGCGTTGAGCGTATTGATGCAGGACGGCATCAACGTAGACAGCCAGGGATTCATGTATGCAGTGATGTCCGGGGCGCTGGCTTCCGGCATAGGCTATTCCATCTGGTATTCGGCATTACCTCATCTGAGAGCCACCAGCGCCGCGACCGTGCAACTCAGTGTTCCCGTAATCGCGGCCGTCGGTGGCATCATCTTCCTCGGCGAGTCCATCACGCTGCGCCTGGTCCTCGCCTCCCTGGCAATTCTCGGAGGAATCGCGCTGGTCATTCTGGAGAAGCGAATTATCGATGTTGCGCGCCAACCCGCTACAGCCAGCCGCCAGGAAGCGGATCGCAGCTAAACTGGTCGATCTCTACATCCCCATGAGCTCCAAATGATTGGCTATGTGACTCTAGGCACCAATGATCTGCCTCGTGCCGCAATCTTCTACGATGCACTGCTGGCAGAGATCGGGGCAAAGCGGTTGTGGGACTTTGGTCGCGGCATTTCTTGGGGCGTTGCACCGGACAAACCGAGCCTCGGAATCATGAAACCTTTTGACGGCAACGCAGCCACCGTTGGCAACGGAGTCATGGTGGCGTTGGCTGTCGACTCCCGCGAAAAGGTGAACCAGGTGCACAAGAAGGCACTTGAACTCGGCGGCAAGGACGAAGGCGCCGCAGGACCTCGCGGCGAAACCTTCTACGCCGGCTACTTCCGCGATCTCGATGGCAACAAGCTATGTGTCTTTTATATCGGCTAGTCAGTTTGATCGGCGCGGACGATCAGATACCGACGACCATTGAATCCAGGCGGAAGCTATCAATGCCTGATTACATTCAATATCTGGTATTCCATTCCCTCGAGCATCAACGTATGACGATAAGGTGAAACTTCCTGGGCGCGAACCTGTATGGTTACGCGGGTCGAGAGTTCTCGCACGTAAAGGCGATCGTCTCCATCGTACGATCGCCGGCGCACAAGGCGCGGAGCATCTACCGTCGTGATCAATAGCTGATATTGAGTGCTCATTACCCATCTCCTCTGGCGCTGTGAAGTTCGGATGGGTAAAGTTTTCATCATCGCGCAACCGGCGCCTAGTGTCGCTGAATCACGACACTTCCAGACCCGGTGCGGCCAGTTCGATCGCGGAAAATCCTGATTGTTGCAACAGGCTCGGAATGTTCTCAGCTGGCCGCGCGCCCGACGGGATGTCAGTCCATGGTTCTGCCAAAGTACCGGAGCCAGCCAACTACGAAGAGATTGTCTTGGGGAGCAGGCGATCGAACCTCAGCAGCAACCAGCGGCAGAATTGCTGATCCAAAGGGTGATGGCGATTGCACACCACGGTCTACGCCATTTCTGTCAGCAGTGCCTGGGTATGGCGCAGCAATAGACGCTGCATCGGGCCGGCGCGATGAAATTCGCTCTTCAGCCGCCGCCCATTCATCCGGTAGGCACCGCCGGCGGTTTGCACGACGGCGCGACTAGGCGTCGTTTCCCCTCCCATGAAGAGGGAAATGCCGACGATGCCCTCGTTGCCGACCACCGCGATTTCGGCCAATGAACCATCCTCCATCTCGTACAGCAGGGACACGATGGCGGTGGTGGGGAAATGGACGTGGCGTATCTCGGTGCCGGGTTCGTAAAGAGATTGGCGCAGCTGCAGCGGAACCAATTCCATATCCGCGACAAGATGCTCGCGCTCTTCGGCCGGCAGCGCGGCGAGAAGGTGGTTCAGGTGGCTGGGCGCCACTCAGATGAGTCTGCCTGAGCTTCTGCCAAAGTTCATCCTTCTGCCGGTTGCATATGACGTGGTTCTCTGGATCGCAGGCATAATCGTGAAGGAAGCGACTCAGAGGAGTTCTTGGTAAGCGCCATGCTGCTCTGAACTCGCGAGCAATTTGCCATAGGTCTACGATAGACAACAACAAAATGCCTGTGCAAAGAAATTCTTCCATTGTCGCTGACCTTCAGGAACTGGTTTCGCTGAGTCCGGACCCGATCATTGCGGT
>JANXRC010000065.1 GCA_025353195.1 Rhodocyclaceae bacterium | reverse complement strand
GCTGGCGACGACGGTAGTGCTGAACACGACGGGAGCGACGACACTGACCGCGACGGGGCAGACGCTGGCGGTAAGCGGCGCGGACACCGGCTCGCTGAGCACCAGCGCGGGGGCGACAACCAGCTACGGCACTACCAGCGTGGGCGGCAACCTGCTTCAAACCGGGGCGGGCGCGGTGACGCAGACCGCGGGTACGACACTGACAGTGGCGGGCACCAGCGGCTTCACCAACGGTACAGCTAACGACATCACGCTGGCCAATACCGGCAACGATTTTGGTGGTGTGGTGACCATCAGCAGCGGCAAGAACGTTAGCCTGAGGGACGTGAACGCGCTGGATGTAAATGGCACGGTGACGGCGAGCCTGACCACGGTCGCGGGCACCACCACAAATTACGGCCCCACCAGCGTGGGCGGCAATCTGCTGCAAACCGGAGCGGGCACGGTCACGCAAACCGGCGTTTTGGCAATCACGGGCAATCTCTCGGCGGTGACAAGCTTAGGAAGCATCCTTTTCAACGGCTTCACCAACCATCTTGGCGGTACCGTTTCACTCACCGCACCGCTGTCGTTCGGCGTGCTCGGTGCCGGCGGCGATGTCAAGCTCAGGGCCGATTCGATCAAAGTGGGTACGGGCGGCATCACGGCCGCAAGGGTGACTCTCGAGGCGCCGAATGGAGGCTCGACGATTCAGGCGGACGGGAAGCAAGGGCTGATCACTGCGGATGCGCCATTCAGCACGACGCCGTCACTGAGAATCCTTGCCAATGGCGTTATCGGCGATCTGGCTACGGCGAGTCCGACCAGCGTGGGTTTGGGGGTGAAGACCAGTGGCCTGGTGGTGGTGGTGGGAGACGCAGCGGCGGACGGCACGATCATGTTGTTCGGGGATGACAAGATCCAGCCGAAGTATGAATTTTCCGGTGATCCGAAGCACCGGTCGGTCAAATACAATGGCGTAGAGGCAACCAATGCCCAGTTGACGGGTGCCCTCGACGCAGCCTACCTGGACATCCGCAACCAGACGACTGAAATTCGTGAGTCCGGTTTCGCCAAGGAGAACGCCAACAAGGTCTTGCGCCGCGGGGTGGTGACGTCTGCAGGGCCGGGGCAGCCGGCAGTGGATGACAGCACCGGGATGGCGAGCGCGACCATGTGCGACGGCAAGTTCATCACCGGCAGGCTGACTTGCCAATGAGCGCGCTTTGTACTACGAATAGTTTAGGGGGAGGCGTCGGATGTTGCTGTGATCTGTGACATTTGTCGTTGACGCGGCAGAGCGTGTCGGCGTATGGTTTCCCATGGGATTGTGTGAAAGTGATGATTAGTGGAGATTGGCTATGGTCAAGCGTGTAATTGTTGCCGTACTACTGACGGTGTCTTCGCTTTGTAGCGTGGCGTTCGCCGCCGATGAAGAGGCAAGGCAGACGGTGTCCATCAACTCGCCCAATCCGAAAGTGGAAGAGGTCGATGCTGCGTTGTTCCCAAAGGGAATCGCGGAGTTGAAGACCGAGTGCGCGCAGATGGAGAAAATTGGACTTCGTTGTCAGAGCGTCATCCCGAAGTCGTCATTGGATACGATTCAGATTAGCTTCGCTCGCGGTTCGGCGATGCTGACTGAGGAGGGAAAGGCATTTCTTCGCTCGGTCGGAACTGCATTGAAACTCAAGTCCGGGGTCTGGAAGTCCCTGGCAATCGAGGGCCATACTGATGCAACGGGAAGTGAAGCGGTCAACCGCCGCTTGTCGAAGAGCCGCGCGGATTCGGTCAAGAGCTTCCTGCAGGCGGAATTTGGTTTGAGCAATATTGAAACGATGGGGCGTTCCAGTGACAATTTGCGTGATTCTGACGATCCGACCAGTGGCCTGAATCGTCGCGTCGAGTTTGTTCCTAATTGGTGAGTGCCATGAAAATCAATAACTTAAGTTTGACTGTCCTTGTCCTGTCCGCTGTTGTCACGAGTCAGGTTTGGGCACAGGAAGCGGCCGGAGATGTCGGTCTGGTGAATGCTTTGCAGGGTGATGTGAGCTATCAGGGGAAGGAAGGCCAGTCGCGCAAGGCTCAGCCGTACATGAGGTTGCGCCATGGCGACAAGGTTACCTTGGCGTCGGGAGCGAGTATTCGCATCAGCTATACGACGGTTAGCCGCCAGGAATCATGGTTGGGGCCGGGGATTTTCGTGGCGACCTCCGCGGGCGGAGAATTGTTGAAGGGTAACAAGCCCGAGGTCGTGCAATTGCCGGCTGCGGTACCGCAGAAGCTGGCTCGAATTTCCGAACTGATGAATACTTCCCGAGTGGGCGGCCTTGTCGTGCGGTCGGCGAAGGTACAAACATCGGCGAACCAGGAAGAAGTTGCTGAAGCCATGGCTGCGTACGAGTCCATGAGGGCAAAGGCGGTACCCAGCGACGTGACGCCGGAACTGTATTTGTACTCGTTTTTTGAAGAACGCGGCATGACCGACGATTTGAAGATAATTGCCCGCGAGATGCTGTCGCGTCAGCCTGATAACCCCGACATCCAGCAACTGGCCAAGGCTGCGCTCAACGCCCGTTAGACAGAAAGGCAAGATAGTCGCCAAAGCGGCGTTCTGCGCGCGGCCCTTTGATCAGTGTCGGCGACGGACGCTGGCTATTGAATCCTGCACTTTCGCGGCGAGAACTCGGGAGGGTCTGCCGCATCCGGATCGTCATCAGGGATGACCGCATGTGTCCGGCCCTATGGGCGCGGCGCAAGCGGTTGTCCGTCTCTGTCAGGTTGGTGGAATCAGTGACTTATTGGAGGTAGCTATGGCCAAGTATTTACTAGTTGCAGCGATGGTCGCGTTTATTGCAGGCGGTGCAGCTTTTGCCGCTGACAAGGACCTGCGCCAGACCGTATCGATCGACAAGGCCAATCCGAGCGTGGAAGAGGTCGACGCTGCATTGTTCCCGAAGAGACTCGCGGAGTTGAAGACTGAGTGCGCGCAGATGGAGAAGGCTGGTCTGCGTTGCCAGAGTGTCATTCCGAAGTCGTCACTGGATACGATCCAGGTCACATTTGCGCGCGGTTCGGCGATCCTGAACGATGAGGCGAAGGAGTTCTTGCGCACGGTGGGAGCCGCTTTGAAACTCAAGACCGGGGTCTGGAAATCCCTGGCGATCGAGGGCCATACGGATGCGACGGGAACTGAAGCGTTTAACCGTCGTTTGTCGAAAAGCCGGGCGGATTCGGCGAAGAGTTTCCTGGAGGCCGAGTTCGGCCTGAGCAACATTGAAACGATGGGACGCTCGAGCGACAACCTGCGTGATGCTGACGATCCGACCAGTGGCCTGAATCGCCGCGTCGAGTTTGTGCCCAATTGGTGAGATTGATGAACTTCCGCGCGTACGTTGGTTTGGCTGCTCTTGTTCTCGCCACCTTGGTCGCGGGGGGCAGCTTGGCTCAAGAATCAGCGGGTGATGTCGGCCTGGTGAACGCTTTGCAGGGCGATGTGAGCTATCAGGGCAAGGAAGGCCAGACGCGCAAGGCTCAGCCGTACATGAGGTTGCGCCACGGTGACAAGATTACATTGGCGTCGGGAGCCAGCATCCGTATCAGCTATACCACGGTCAATCGCCAGGAGTCATGGTTTGGGCCGGGGGTTTTTGTGACAAGCTCGGCCGGCGGTGAATTGTTGAAAGGCAACAAGCCTGATGTGGTGAAGTTGCCGGCGGCCGTGCCACAGAAGCTGGCGCGAATTTCCGAGATGATGAACATCTCAAGCGTAGGCGGTATTGTCGTGCGTTCCGCAAAATCGCAAACATCGGCAAGCAAGGACGAAGTCGCCGAAGCCATGGCTACGTACGAGTCCATGAGGGCAAAGGCGGTACCCAGCGACGTGACGCCGGAGTTGTTCTTGTATGCGGTGCTTGAAGAGCATGGAATGGTGGACGACTTGAAGGTGGTGGCGCGCAACATGCTGGCTCGCCAGCCCGATAATCCAGACATCCAGCAACTGGCCAAGGCGGCGCTCAGCGCTCGCTGAACTCGCAACATATCGGGCGGGCTGAAAATAGCCGCGTTGCGTCATCTACCGATTTCCCGGGCCAAGAGTGGAACAGGGGCTGACTTGGGCAGCTTTTTGGGCCTTGGGCGTCGGTTTGGCCGGCCATAATTTGTCAGTGTCCGTCATTCCGGTCCGGGCTGAGCCGCGGATCGGCCCGTTGCCATGAGTGCTATCAGCGCATCCGAATCCGTTTCGACTCCTCTGCCCGAAAAAATCGCCTTGCTGGTGCATGAGGCGCGCTGGCTGCTGGTGGGCCTCGCCGGGCTCTATCTGGGCCTTGTTCTGTGGGGTTTCGACCGTGCCGATCCGGGCTGGTCGCATGGGGCCACGGTGGAGCGCATCGCCAATCCGGGCGGGCGCTTCGGCGCCTGGCTGAGTGACCTGTTGCTGTATGTTTTCGGGCTCTCCGCGTGGTGGTGGGTGGCCTTGCCGTTCTTCCTGCTGGCCTGGGGCTACCATCGCTTGAGCCACCTGTTCGGTGGTGACCGCCGTTCGCTGCTGATCGCTATGTCAGGCTTCGTTCTGCTCCTGCTGGCGAGTTGCGGCCTCGAGGCCATGCGCTTCTGGAGTCTGAGGATTGTTCTTGCGGGGAAGCCGGGTGGCGTTGTCGGCTATGAAGTCGGCCGTCACGTTACGCAGTTTCTCGGCTACACCGGCGGCACCCTGATCCTGCTGGTGCTGGCGATGATCGGTTTCAGCCTGTTTAGCGGCGCCTCATGGATTGCCATTGCCGAGAAAGTCGGTATCTTGCTGGAAGGTGCCTATATCGGCCTGCGCAGTTTGTGGGACGGTTGGCAGGATCGACGCTATGGGCGCGTGGTGGCCGAACAGCGCGAAGTAGTGGTGGAAACGGAACGCCGCAAGGTTGAGGAGAACCCGTTTCCAACCAGGATCGAGCCGGTTGACGTGGTGGTGCCGGTGGCGCCCAAGGCTATCGCGCGGGCCGAGAAAGAGCGCCAGTCGCCGCTATTTTTCGATGCCCCGGGAGGCGCGCTGCCGCCGCTGCATCTGTTGGCCGAGCCTTCGCACAATCCGGCTGATCTGCCTGCGCCCGAAACACTGGAATTCACCTCCCGCCTGATCGAGCGCAAGCTCGCCGACTTCAATGTCGAGGCCAAGGTATTGACGGCTCACCCCGGGCCGGTGGTGACGCGCTACGAGATCGAGCCGGCCGTGGGTGTCAAGGGCAGCCAGGTCGTCGGGCTGGCGAAGGATCTGGCGCGGGCCCTGTCACTGGTCTCGATCCGCGTGGTGGAGACGGTGCCCGGCAAGTCCTGCATGGCCCTGGAACTGCCCAATCCGAAGCGGCAGATCGTGCGGCTGTCGGAAATCATCGGGTCGCAGGCCTATCACGGCATGCATTCCCCGCTTTCCGTTGCACTGGGCAAGGATATCGGCGGGCAGCCGGTGGTGGTGGATCTGGCCAAGATGCCACACCTGCTGGTGGCCGGCACGACGGGCTCGGGCAAGTCAGTCGGGGTCAATGCCATGATCCTCTCGCTAATCTACAAGGCCGAGCCGAAGGATGTGCGCATGATCATGGTCGACCCCAAGATGCTGGAGTTGTCGATCTACGAAGGCATCCCGCACCTGTTGGCGCCGGTGGTGACCGACATGACCAAGGCGGCCAACGCGCTGAACTGGTGTGTCGGCGAAATGGAGCGCCGCTACAAGCTGATGTCGGCTCTCGGCGTGCGCAATCTTTCGGGTTTCAACAGCAAGATCAATGACGCCCGCAAGGCCGGCGAGCACATTGGCGATCCATTCTCGCTGACGGCCAATACGGAAATCGGTCCCGAGCCCCTGGAAACGATGCCTTATATCGTGGTGGTGATCGATGAGCTGGCCGACCTGATGATGGTGGTGGGCCAGAAGGTTGAAGAACTGATCGCGCGGCTGGCGCAGAAGGCGCGCGCCTCGGGCATCCACCTGATCCTTGCCACGCAGCGGCCCAGCGTCGACGTGATCACCGGCCTGATCAAGGCCAACATCCCGACGCGCATTGCATTCCAGGTGTCCTCCAAGATCGATTCACGCACCATCCTCGACCAGATGGGTGCCGAAGCGCTGCTCGGCCAGGGCGACATGCTTTACCTGGCGCCGGGTACCGGCCTGCCGATTCGCGTGCACGGCGCCTTTGTCGCTGATGAGGAAGTGCACCACGTCGTCGATCACCTGAAGAAGGTCGGGCCGCCGAATTATGTCGATGGTCTGCTCGATGGTCCGGCAACGGACGATTCGGAAGTCGGCGCTGGCGACACGGCGGGCGATGCCGAAAGCGATCCGATGTACGACCAGGCCGTGGAAGTGGTGCTCAAAACGCGGCGGCCCTCGATCTCGCTGGTGCAGCGCAATTTGCGCATCGGCTACAACCGCGCGGCGCGGCTGATCGAAGCCATGGAAAAGGCCGGGCTGGTCTCGCCCATGAACGGGGCAGGAGGCCGCGAAGTGCTGGCGCCGAACAGACAGGATTGACCACGAGGGGCGCGGGGCTGCGATAATCCCCGCATGAAGACCTTCCTCCGCGTTCTATTCGCCCTCTGTAGCTACGGGTTATTGACTCCGGTCCAGGCCGGCGGCCTCGACCAGCTCAAGAGCTTTCTCGACGTCAACCGCAGTGCCCGCGGCGTGTTCACGCAAACCGTGATTGCCAAGTCCGGGCGCAAGCCGCAGCAGTCGGCAGGTATTTTCGCCCTGCAGCGTCCCGGCAAGTTCCGCTGGTCATACGAAAAGCCCTACAAGCAATTGCTGGTCAGCGACGGCAACAAGTTGTGGAGTTACGACCCCGAACTCAATCAGGTCGCGGTGAAGAAGCTCGGCTCGGCGTTTGGTTCCAGCCCGGCAGCGCTCCTCGCTGGACAGGACCTGGAGAAGCACTTCGAGCTCAAGGAGGGCAATGCCGCGGACGGCCTCGAGTTCGTCGAGGCCAAACCCAGGGGTGGCGACGCGAGCTTCGAGAGCATGAAGATCGGCTTCGCGGCCAACCGCCCGGTGAGCATGGAAATCCACGACAGCTTCGGTCAGGTGACCATGCTGCGTTTCACCCAGTTCGAAGCCAACCCTGTGCTGCCGGCCGGACTGTTTCGTTTTGTCGCGCCGGCCGGGGCTGATGTTGTTGGCGACTGATCTGTTCGAGACGATCAACGCCCATGCTCCGCTGGCGGAGCAGATGCGGCCGCGAACGCTGGATGAGGTAATCGGCCAGCGCCATCTGCTGGGCGAGGGTAAGCCGCTGCGCCTGGCGTTTTCCTCGGGCACGCCGCATTCGATGATCCTGTGGGGGCCACCGGGTGTCGGCAAGACCACGCTGGCACGCCTGATGGCGGACAGCTTCGATGCGGAGTTCATCGCGCTGTCGGCGGTGTTTTCCGGCGTCAAGGATATCCGCGAGGCGATGCAGCAGGCCGAAGTCATGGCGCAGCAGGGGCGGCGCACGATACTGTTCGTCGATGAGGTGCATCGCTTCAACAAGGCGCAACAGGATGCCTTCCTGCCCTACGTCGAAAGGGGCACGGTGACCTTCATCGGCGCCACCACCGAGAACCCGTCTTTCGAGGTGAATTCCGCGCTGCTGTCGCGGGCCTCCGTCTATGTGCTGAAAAGTCTGGACGCGGCCGAACTGGGCGAACTGTTTGATCGCGCCCGGTCATCGGCATTGACCGACCTGGAGTTCGAGCCCGACGCGCGCGACCGTCTGATCGGTTATGCCGATGGTGATGCGCGGCGCCTGCTCAATGTGCTGGAGCAGGTGCGCACGGCAGTGGCCACGGCCGGCCGCCGTAGCGTCAGCGCCGACTTTCTGGAGCAGACGCTGGCCGCCGACCTGCGGCGTTTTGATAAGGGCGGCGACGCCTTCTACGACCAGATCTCGGCCCTGCACAAGGCCGTGCGCGGCTCCAGTCCCGACGCCGCGCTGTACTGGCTGGTGCGCATGCTCGACGGCGGCGCCGACCCGCTCTACATGGGCCGGCGCATCGTGCGCATGGCCATCGAGGACGTCGGCCTGGCCGATCCGCGGGCCTGGGAGGTCGCGCTCAACGCCTGTGCCACCTATGAGCGCCTCGGCAGCCCGGAAGGCGAATTGGCGCTGGCCAATGCCGTGCTGTACATGGCCGCGGCGCCCAAGTCGAATGCAGCCTACGTCGCCTATAATGCGGCCCGCGCATTTGTCGCAAAGGACCAGAGCCGCGGTGTGCCGGAACACCTGCGCAATGCGCCGACCAAGCTGATGAAAGACCTGGGCTTCGGCGCCGATTACCGCTACGCCCACGACGAAGCCGAGGGCTATGCCGCGGGCGAGAATTATCTGCCCGAGGGAATGCCTGCCGTGCATTGGTATCAGCCGGTGGCGCGCGGGCTGGAACAGAAGATTGCCGAAAAACTTGCACATCTGCGCGAGCTGGATGCAAAAGCCGCAAAGACCCGATAGGAAACACGATGCTGGATATTCAACTCCTTCGCAGCAACCTTCCCTTCGTCGCCGAGCGCCTGGCCTTGCGCGGCGTGACGCTGGATACCGCCGCCTTTGAAGCGCTCGAAGCCGAGCGCAAGCGTCTGCAGACGCATACCCAGGATCTGCAGGCGAAGCGCAATACGCTGTCGAAGCAGATCGGCATGCTGAAAGGAAAGGGCGAGGACGCTGCGGCCGTGATGGCCGAAGTTGCCGGCCTGGGTGACGCGCTCAAAGCCGGCGAGACGGCCTTGGCGGAACTGCTGCCGCGCTTCGATGCCTTCGTCTCGGTGATTCCCAACCTGCCGCACGAAAGCGTCCCGGTCGGCAATGACGAGACCGGCAATGTCGAAGTCCTGCGCTGGGGCACGCCGCGCGCTATCGCCGCGCCGCGCGATCACGTCGATCTCGGCACCGCGCTGGGCGGCCTGGATTTCGAGACGGGAGTAAAGATTTCAGGCAGCCGCTTCACAGTGATGAAGGGGCCGATCGCTCGCCTGCATCGTGCGCTCGCCCAGTTCATGCTCGACCTGCATACGATCGAGCATGGCTACACCGAGGTCTATACGCCTTACCTGGTCAATCCCGAAAGCATGTTCGGCACCGGTCAGCTGCCCAAGTTCGAGGAAGACCTGTTCATGGTGCCGCGCAGTGACGGCAGCAAGCTTTACCTGATTCCGACCGCCGAAGTACCGGTGACCAACATGGTGCGCGGCGAGATTCTTGCCGGCGATGCGCTGCCGCTAAAGTTCGTCGCCCACACGCCGTGCTTTCGCTCGGAGGCGGGCAGCTACGGCAAGGACACTCGCGGCATGATCCGCCAGCATCAGTTCGACAAGGTAGAGCTGGTGCAGATGGTCCATCCCTCGCAATCGTGGGCCGCGCTGGAAGAGCTTACCGGCCATGCCGAAGCCGTGCTGCAGCGCCTCGAACTGCCTTACCGCAAGGTAGCCCTGTGTACCGGCGACATGGGTTTCTCGGCGGCCAAGACCTACGACCTCGAAGTCTGGCTGCCGGCGCAGAACACCTATCGCGAAATTTCCTCCTGCTCCAATTTCGAGTCCTTCCAGGCGCGCCGCATGCAGGCCCGCTTCCGCAACGAAAAGAACAAGCCCGAGCTGCTGCATACCCTGAACGGCTCGGGTCTGGCGGTAGGCCGCACCCTGGTGGCCGTGCTGGAGAATTATCAGAACACGGACGGCAGCATCTCGGTGCCCGCCGCATTGCGCTCCTCGATGGGCGGTATGGGAAAGATCAGCGCCGACTGGGCAGCATAGGGCGAAGCGTAGGCCGGCTCGAAGCGGCTGAGGATGTCGTAGTAGCTGCGGATGTTCTCCACCATGATTACCGCTTCGCCGCCGCGTGCGGCACCGCTCTTCAGCCGCGCGTAGATTTCCGGCCGCGCCAGTTGGGGCAGCACCTGCTTCATGTCGTACCAGACGTCCGGGTCGCGCTTCAAGCGCCTGGCGATCGAGCGTGCGCCGCGAAAATGACCCATGCCCAGGTTGTAAGCCGACAGAGCCAGCCACAGCCGGTCCGGCTGCTTGGCGCTGGCGGGAATCTGCTCCACCAGCTGCGACAGATAGCGGGCTCCGGCGCGGATGCTTTCCGGCGCATCCAGGCGGTTCTTGACGCGCAGGATATCGGCCGTTTCCTCGGTCAGCATCATCATGCCGCGCACGCCGGTGGGTGACGTGGCCAGCGGATCCCAATGCGATTCCTGATAGGCTAGCGCGGCCAGCAGGCGCCAGTCGATGCCGCTCAGATCCTGCGCCGATTGAAAGTGGCGGCGCCAGGTGGGGAGCCTGGTTCTTGCGTCGTCGAGGAACTTCGCGATGCCGGCGGCATTGATGCGCTTGATGTGGCCAAAGTAGCGATCGTGGATGCGCGCCAGGGTGCCGTCGGCGCGGGCACTCGCGATGAAGGCATCGGCCTTGGCGCGCAGCGCTGCGGCGCCTTCGCCGCCGAAGGCCCAGCCAAGCTCGAGCTTGCCCGGCAGTTGCAGCAGGGGTCTCAACTCCGGGTAGAAGTTGACGCCCAGATCGAGATGGATCTCATGCACGGCGGCCAACTCGGCCCTGTGCCCGGCGACACGTGCCAGCAGCTCCATTTCGTTGACGCCGGGCACCTCGATCACCAGCGGGCGCGACTTCTCGTCCAGCCCGCGCAGCGTATCCGCCAGCGGCGAACCGGCGATCACCTCAACTGTTTTTCCGGCCAGATCGGACAGCTTTTCCGGGCCGAGGATATCGCTGTGACCGACAATCCACTGGGTAACTGTTCGGATCGGTGTCGAAAACTGCAAAGACCCGTTGCCCAGCGGCATCGATGTGGCCAGATGCACCCGTCCGCCAAGTGCCAGGTCGTTCAGTTCGTACGGGTCGGCAGCCTGGATGAAGTTCACCTTGAGGCCGAGGCTGTCGGCAAAGGCAGTCACCAGGTCATGTTCAAAGCCGCTCGCCGTGGCGCCTTCAGGCTGGAAGGCGGCGGGCGCTTCACTGATCGCCACCACCAGCCTGCCGTCCGTTTTCGGCGGCTCGATGCGGGTGCAGCAGGCCAGGCAGACCGGCATCAGACAGCAGATCAGGCGAAGCAGTTTCGACAACGCTTTCCTCCCTGAAGGCTGTGATCGAGGAACGCTTCGCGGGTATAATCCGCGCCCACGGAGAGGTGGCAGAGTGGTCGATTGTACCTGACTCGAAATCAGGCGATGTCGCAAGGCATCCGTGGGTTCGAATCCCACCCTCTCCGCCAATCACCTGGAAAAAACAGCGCCTTTCGGGGCGTTTCGCTTTTGTACCCGTCAATACGCCCTTCAATTCGCGGGGTGCTTGCCGTTCCGTGGGCGCTGATTATTGCCTATTGCGTCGGACATCGGCAAATTCATTGTCCGAGTCGCGGAACCTCGGCATGCGAAATTGGAATCGTCAATCCAGCGGTCGATCCAGGTCCTGGTCGATCATCGACACGGGATCTTCCAGTGGCTCAAGATGGGTCGTGACGTGGGCATGGGGCAGCGCGCGACGGATATCCGCCTCGATGCGTTCCGACCAGTCGTGACCTTCCTGCACGGTCCAGGTTCCCGGCACCAGAACGTGAAACGTGACGAAGACACGGCTGCCCGCCTGGCGGGTACGCAGGGCATGAAAATCCAGCCCCTTCTCGCGATAGCCC
>JANXRC010000040.1 GCA_025353195.1 Rhodocyclaceae bacterium | reverse complement strand
CTCGGCCAATATCCGCAAGGCCGCGGGGGAGGTCCATACCTCGACCTACGTTCCCAACCACTTGCATTCGGCGGCCATGGATCGGATCCTGTTCCGCAAGCCCACGGTCTTCATCGGCTCCTGCACGCCGCCCGACCGTTTCGGTTATGTCTCTCTGGCTTTCTCGGTCGTCTACGAGCGGGAGCTGATGGATGCGGCGGATATCGTGATCCTGGAAATCAACGATCAGGTGCCCTGCATATGGGGCGACACTGTCATCCATCTGGACCAGGTCGACTTCCTTGTCGAGCATTCGTCGATCCCGTTCGAACTGCCTTCGCCGGAGACCGGGGAGCGCGACCGCCGGATCGGCGGCTTCATCGCCGAGCACATCGAGGACGGCTCGACCATGCAACTGGGCATCGGCGGCATCCCCAATGCCGTGGCCGGGGAGCTGCTGCAGAAGAAGGACCTGGCGATCCACACCGAGATGCTGACCGACGGCATGGTGGACCTCTTCGAATCCGGTGCCGTTTCGCGCGCGCCGCGCAGCCTGGACAAGGGCATCATGCGCGGCAAGATGGTGGCGGCCTTTGCCCTCGGCACGCGCAAACTCTATGACTTCCTCGACCGCAATCCCGGCCTGGCGTTGATGCGCGGTTCATGGGTCAATGATCCCTACGTCATTGCCCACAACAGGAAGCAGATCTCCATCAACACCACGCTTGAAGTCGACCTGACCGGGCAGGTATGTTCCGAGTCTATCGGTCATCGCCAGTATTCGGGGACCGGCGGCCAGTCAGACACCGCCATCGGCGCCCAGATGTCCGAGGGCGGCAAGTCCTTCATCGCCCTCTATTCGACGGCCGAGTTGAAGCAGCCCGACGGCACGCGCAAGACCATATCGAAAATCGCGCCGATGCTTACGCCCGGTGCGGCGGTAACGCTGCACCGGGCCAACGTCGATTTCGTCGTTACCGAGTACGGCGCCGTGCGGCTGCGTGGAGCGCCGGTGAATGAGCGCGCGCGGCGGCTGATCTCCATCGCCCATCCGGATTTTCGCGTCGGCCTGCAGGAGCAGGCGGAGAGGCTCGGCTATATCTAGCCGAGGAGCCGCGTGGTGACGATCATCCTTGCAGCAGGTGGGCCGGCATGAGTCGGGTTCGGATCGAGCGGCTCGGGGCAGGCGTGGTGCGCCTGATGCTAGCGCGCAGCGCCATGCACAACGCGCTGGTGCCGGAGCTACTGGACGACTTGCTCGCCGCTTTGCGCGATCTGGCGCAGTCAGCCGATTGTGGCGCCGTGGTGCTGGCCGCCGACGGCCCGGCATTTTCCATCGGCGGCGACATGCGGCGTTTCCAGCGCGAGCGCCAGGGCGATCTGCACGCCTATGCCTCCGGCCTGGTGGGCAAGCTGAACGAGGCGATCCTCGCCCTGGTCGACCTGCCCCAGCCCGTGGTGGCGGCAGTGCATGGTGTGGTTACTGGCGGTTCGATCGGCCTGGTGTTGGCTACCGACCTGGTGTACCTGGCGCCGCAGGCCGTGTTCAAGGCCCACTACGCCACGGCCGGGTTCGGCCCGGACGGCGGTTGGACGGCGCTGGTCGGGCGTTTGGCGGGAACGCGTCGCGCTGCCGCCGCGCTGCTGCTCAATCGCACCGTGCGTGCCGAGGAGGCAGTGGCCTGGGGCTTGGCCAATGAGGTGGTCGCCGCGGAACTTCTGCAGGAAATCGCGACGGCCGCCGCACGCAAGATCGCCGCCTATCCCGTCGGCACCATGCGCGCCGTCAAGGCGCTGCTGCGGCATGATCGTGACCAGCTCGCAGCCGATCTCGAGGCCGAGCGCAGTCATTTTCTCGAACTGATTACCGGGCCTCAGGCCATGGCCGGCGTCGATGCGTTTCTGAACCGATTTCAGGATTACCCGGATTCACCGGATCAATAGGAGGCGACAATGCAAGTACCCGATTGGCTGGTCAAACATGCCCGTCAGTTCCCCGACAAGACCGCCCTGGTGGACCTCCACAGCGGACGTCGCGTCAGCTATGCCCAGCTCAATGAAAGGGCCAGCCGCTTCGCCGAGTTCATGCGCGAACGCTGGCAGGTCAAGCCGGGCGATAGAGTGGCAGTGCTGGCGCACAGCTCGACGGATTACGTCGAGATGCTGTACGGCTGCGGCAAGCTCGGTGCGGTGATGATCTGCCTCAACTGGAGGCTGTCCGTCGATGAACTGAAGGGCGTGCTTGCGGATGCCGAACCCGCGGCGCTGGTCTGGGGCGGGGAGTTCGACGCGGCGGGTAGCGCCCTGATGGACGCCTTCAAGCTGAAGAACTGCATGGTGACCGGCGCCGCGCGGCCGCAGGTCGCCGGCTATGAGAGCGCGCTGGCGCAAATGTCCGGCGCCAGCGTCGAGATGCCGTGGCGCGAGCACGACCACGTCTGGTATCTGCTGTACACCGCCGGCAGCACGGGCAAGCCCAAAGGCGTGCCGCAGACCTGGGGCATGACGGTCACCAACGGCTTGAACAACACCATTCACGCCGGCCTGCGGCGCGAGGACGTGATGCTCTCGGTGCTGCCGTATTTCCACACGGGCGGCCTTAACCTCTACATGAACTGCATGCTGATGCTGGGCGCGACCACGCTGATCATGCGCCAGTTCGATGTCGAGAAAACCCTGGAACTGCTGGAGAAGGAAGCCACGGTGATGTTCGGCGTGCCGGCCATCTACCTGTTCCTCAGCCAGCATCCCCGTTTCGCCAGCGCCGACTTTTCGCGGATGCGAAGTTGGGCGGCCGGCGGCGCGCCGGTGCCGAAGGTCCTGCTGGAACAGTACCTGGCCAAGGGCGTCACCATCTGTTTCGGCTTCGGCATGACCGAGACCGGGCCGACCGTATTCCTCACCGACGAAGCCACCGCGCGCCGGAAGGTGGGCACCGTCGGCAAGCCGGTGATGTTCGTCGAAGCCAAGGTGGTGGACAGCCAGACCCGCCAGCGGTTGGGCGCCAACCAGCGCGGCGAGATGCTGTTGCGCGGACCGGCCATTACGCCGGGTTACTGGAACAACCCGGAGGCGACGGCAAAGTCCTTCGAGGACGGCTGGCTGTGCACCGGCGACATTGTTTACTTCGACGACGACGGCGACTTCTACGTCGTCGACCGCTCCAAGGACATGTACATATCCGGCGGGGAGAACGTCTATCCCGCCGAAGTGGAAAACGTGATATTCCAGATGGAAGGCGTGGCCGAGGCCGCCGTGATCGGCGTGCATGATGCCAAGTGGGGCGAGGTCGGCAAAGCCATCGTCGCCCTGAAGCCCGGCGCGCAGGTGAGCGCCGAACAAATCATCGCGCACTGCAAACAGAAGCTGGCCGGCTTCAAGGCGCCGAAGCATGTCCAGTTCGTCCCGGCGCTGGCACGCAATGCGGCGGCCAAGGTGGATAAGCCGAGGCTGCGCGCCGAATTCGGAGACAAGGCATGACGCCTTCCAGCACCACCCAGCGCGTCCTGCTGCAAGGCGATTTCGACCGCTTTGCGCGGCTCAGCCACGACGACAATCCGATTCACTGCGACCCGGTGTTTGCCGCCAAGAGCCATTTTGGCGCGACGGTTGCCCATGGCATGATGCTTTACAGCTGCATCTGCAAGGCGCTGACGGAACATGTCGGCCCCGGCGTGGTGCAACTGGAACAGACGCTGATGTTTCCCACCGCGACCTATGTCGGCGATCGCCTCCACGTCGACCTGAAACCGGAAGCCGAAGCCAACGGCATTTTGGACGTCGCCACCGAAGTCTCGAAAGTTATGCGCAGCGGTATCCCCGGGGACGGCGCTGGCGGTGCGGCGATTGCCACCGCGACAGGCCGCTGCAAAGTGGTTTTGCCCGACGCGGCCCTGCCCACCGTCGCGCCGGCGCCGCACGCGCTGGAGCGGGGCGATCCCGTTCTCTATGGCCTGCGTCCCGGCATGAGCGCCAGCACCACGCGTACCTTCGGCACGGCCGACCTCGACGAATACGGCGACCTGACGGGTGACCGCAATCCGATTTTCCGTGACGACCTGGAAGCCCACGCGCGCGGCTTCAAACGCCGCATCGTGCCGTGGCCCCTGCTGGCCGGCATGTTCTCCGATCTGCTCGGCACTCGCCTGCCCGGACGCGGCACCGGCTGGATGAAGCAGACTTTGCGCTATCCGTCGGCCGCCCACCCGGGCGAGGCGCTGACGGCGATGGTGACGATCACGCGCCTGCGCGCGGAGAAGGAACTGGTCAACCTCACAACTCGCGTCTGCGCCGCCGATGGCCGCGTGGTCTGCGACGGCGAGGCGCTGGTGCTGGTACGGAATTTGGAGAATAAGCTGGAAAACAAGCTGGCAGGCAAGGCGGAGAGCGCATGAACGACGTCGGAATACTGGGCTACGGGTTTTACCTGCCGGATCGTCACATGAGCGCCGCGGACATTGCCGCGGCCACCGGGGGCGCATGGAGCGAAGCGGCGGTGCGCGACAAGCTCGGCATCGTCAGGAAGAGCGTGCCCGGCCCGGAGGACGGCACCCAGGAGATGGGTGCCCGCGCCGCGCTGGACGCCATCGCCCGCAGCGGCATCGATCCGCTGGAGATCGACCTGATTCTGTGCATCGGCGAGGAGTGGAAGGAATACCCGCTGACCACGTCCGCCATCTACATCCAGGAACGCATCGGCGCCCACCGCGCGTGGGGCATCGACATTCAGCAGCGCTGCAATACGACCGTAGCCGCCATCAAGATCGCCAAGGACATGATCATCGCCGATCCGGACATCGCGACCGTGATGATCGTCGGCGGCTATCGCAACGGTGACCTGATCGACTTCACCGACTCGGCAGTGTCCTTCATGTTCGACCTGGCGGCGGGCGCAGGCGCCCTGATCCTGCGCCGGAACCTGGGCCGCAACAGGGTGCTCGGCTCCCACATCATTACCGACGGCTCCCTGGCGCGGGATGTGGGGACCTGGTACGGGGGCACGGAACACCCGATCGAGTCGCTGCCGGAGGCCGAACTCTCTGCATTGCGCGCCAAGGGAAACCGCAGCCTGCGCGTGTTTGAGCCAGAGCACATGAAAGCGCGGCTCAACGAAGTTTCGATGCCGAACTGGCTCGCCTGCATCGACAGAGCCCTCGAGAAGAGCGGAGCGACGCGAAGCGATATCGATTTTCTCAACGTGCTGCACTTCAAGCGCTCGATGCACGCCGGTCTGCTGGAAACGCTGGGTCTCAAGCCGGAACAGGCAGTGTACCTGGAGAATTACGGACACCTCGGCCAGGTGGATTTCATGATTTCGCTGCACGAAGGCCTGCAGCAGGGGCGCCTGAAGGACGGCGACCTCATGGTGGCCATCGCCGCCGGCATCGGCTACGTATGGGGCGCTACCGTGGTGCGCTGGGGCTAGGTCGAATTCCGGAAATGCCGGTGCACCTTGGACTCTGATCGAGCGGACCAAGTCCTTGGCGAGCCGCTGACCGCAAGTTGATCTGTATCAACGCGTCGACCGCGCGGCAGCCGAAGATGGGTCGGTGGCAGCAATGTGATCGGCGGAAACCGTAGCGATCGTAAGCTGAAGGAGTGGATCATGACCCGTACCGCGCAGATTGTTTCAACCGCCCGCTATCTCCCGGGGCGCAAGGTTACCAATGATGAACTGACTGCGCGCTTCAGCGTGCTCGGCCTGCCCGATGTCATCAACAAGTTCGGCGCCAGCACCGGGATTACGCAGCGCTTCTACGCCCCGGATGATTGGGCGACGTCGGATCTCGCGCTTCCCGCGTCGCAGGAGGCGCTGAAGCGCGCCGGTCTCAAACCCGAAGACGTGGACCTCATCGTGCTCGGTACGGATTCGCCGGACTACATTACCCCGGACACGTCCGTGGTGCTGCAGTACAAGCTGGGCGCAAAGAACGCCGGCACCTTCGACGTGGGTTGCGCCTGCGCCTCCTTTCCGACGGCGATCGCGCTTGCCGCAGGATTGATCTCGGCCAATGCCGGAATAAGGAATGTACTGGTGGTTGCGGCCTACATGATGCACAAGCTCAGCGATCCGGACGACCCCGTGAGCTTCTTCTATGGCGATGGCGCCGGTGCCGCCGTGCTCACCTCTGGCAGCATGCAGGGCTTTGTCGGTGCCGCGCTGCAGGCCGACGGGGCCTATCACTCCAACTGGGGCATCTTTTCCGGCGGTACCTTCGAACCGGCCAGCGAAGCCTCGGTCAAGGCAGGACGCACCAAGGTACGGCTGGTAAAGCCCTATCCGCCGGAAGTCAACGAAGAAGGCTGGCCGCGCCTGTTCAAGCGACTTGCCGCGGAAAACGATTTCACCGCAGATGATGTCGACCAGATCCTGTTCACGCAGGTGCGCAAGCCAACCATTGCGGTCGCGGCCGAGCGCTGCGGTGTGCCGGTCGAAAAATGTCATACGATTATGGAGAAGTACGGTTACACCGGATCCGCCTGTATCGCGATGGCGCTCGACGACGCCATTGAGCTGGGCAAGATCAAGCGCGGCAACCTGATAGTGATGATTGGGTCCGGGGTCGGCTACAACCAGGCTGCGGTGGCGTTCAGGATGACTTGAGAAGAGCGGAAGGAACGCAGGCCGGTATCGACTTTATCAACGCGCTGCATTTCAAGCGCTCGATGCATGGCGGTTTGCTGGAAACCACAGGACTCACAAACGAGCGCGGTTCATCGCGCGGCAGAAACAGGCGCTCGCAGAAAAGTCCGACGCGGGCTGCTCAGGCGACCGGGCGACCGAGGCCCTGCATCGCCCTGTCTTCAGGCATGACCATCTCAATACGGTCGCGATTGATATTCATGAAGCCGCTGGCGAACAGCTTGCGACCATTCAAATCCCAGACCTCGGCCTCGGTGATGGCCATGAACTCCCGACATTCCAAAAGGAAATCCGTCAGTCGGGCTCCCGGAAGCAGGTCTATGCTTCCCGTGATCCGATAATTTCCCGTCAGGACAACAATCTTCGTCTTGGTTTCCGCGTTCATCGCTTTCCCCTGTCCCTGTTCACGACTTGCAGTTTCAGTATAGCGGCAATTGACTGACCAAGCCATGGCGCGGCCGGCCGCCGATATGCCAACACTGACCGCTTGCGTGCCCCCGCACTATACTTCCTGCATGCGCTACAGCTTTTTCCGCGCGCGATGGTGTCTTCCCGCCGTGCGCTTGGCTGGTCCAATAATCCTGCTGGCGATTCTATGCCTAGCTTGCACCGGCCCTGCGGCAGCAGTTGAACAGACTCCCCCGCCTGCGATTGAGGTCTTCGTCAGGGAAGGTTGCCCCCATTGCGAGGCGGCCAAGGCCTTCCTCGGCGAGCTTGCCCGGGAACGGCCTGGGCTCAGCGTGACGCTGGTCGACATCCGGCGCGATCCGGATGCGCTTGGCCGCCTGAATGAACTGTCGCGCAAGGCCGGCATCGCGCAACTCGGCGTACCGACGATCCACATCGGGGCCGAACTGATCGTCGGCTTTGATGCGGCGGCAACCACCGGCGCGCAGATACGCGCGGCGCTCGATCATGCGCGGCTTCCTGCCGTGGCGGGAGGCGCCTGCGGTGTCGTCGACGCAACCATATGCAAGGCACCGAGCCAGGAGACGGTCGAAATTCCCTTCAGCGGTGGCCGGCAGGTAAGCGTTGATGACATTGGCTTGCCGCTGTTCACCATCGTTATTGGACTGCTCGACGGCTTCAATCCCTGCTCGATGTGGGTGCTGATCCTGATGATCTCGATGCTGGCGACGCTTGGCGACCGGCGCCGGATGCTGGCCATCGCCGGCACCTTTGTTGTAATCGAGGGAATCGCCTATTTCGCTTTCATGGACGCCTGGCTCAATGTGTTCCTGGTGATCGGGCTTTCGCGCATCTCCGAGATTGCGATCGCCCTGCTCGCCATCATTGCCGGCGTAATCAACCTCAAGGATTTCGTCGCGTTTGGCAGCGGCATCACGCTGTCCATCCCTGCCGCGGTCAAGCCGGGCATCTACGCGCGATTGCGCGCGATCCTCCGTGCCGAGCACCTGTGGCCGGCCCTCGTCGGCACAGCCGCACTCGCCATAATGGTGCAGATCGTCGAACTGCTGTGTACGTCCGGGTTCCCGGCTCTATACACGCGGATACTGACGTTGCGGCGGCTCGACGGCGCTGGCTACTACGGCTATCTGCTGCTGTATAACCTGATGTACATGCTCGACGACATTGTCGTCCTCGCCATCGGCGTCACCACCCTTAGCCAGCGTCGCCTGCAGGAACGTGAGGGCCGCTTCCTGAAACTGGTGGCGGGACTTGTCATGCTCGGCCTTGGGATCTACCTGCTCGTCCCGCGCTGACAACGCAGCCACCTGTTCACGAAAGAGGCCGGACACGGCGCCCGATCAGGCTCGGTACCGCCGTCTCGCCAGCGCCGACTCCAGTGCGGCGATGTCGCGCGGGGAACGCGGAAATCGACAGGACTCGCTTTGGCAGCAAGCCGCGCTTCAGGATGAGCTTGCCGTTGCATGCCACGCCCGCAGCTTCTCCAGCGAAACCCGGTCAGCCTCGGGCAGGACCATGCGTGCGCCTTCGAAGTCCTCGTTGATGGTGTAATCGCTCATCGTGACCACCGTCGGGATGTGTGCGGCCAGGCTTGCCGCCAGCCCGTGGGAGGAGTCTTCCACGGCCAGGCAATCGCGCGGCGGGAGATTGAGCTGTTGCAGGGTCCACAGGTAGATTTCCGGCGACGGTTTCTTGGCCGCCACGGCATTTCCCGAAGCGATGACATCGAACCATGTGTCGGCGTTCGGGCCGAGATTGGCCCGCAGCAGGCCGACCACGTTTTCCAGTTTGGAACTCGAGGCGATCGCCAGTCGTACCCCGTCGGTACGCGCATCGCAAATCAGTTGGCCGATGTCCGCCCGCAAAGGGATAGCGCCGGCGGCCAGCAGGCGCTGGTAATTTCGCGTCTTGATGTCGTGCACGCGGCGCAGCAGGTCGTCGAAATCGGGTCGTGCCTTGGTTGCCGGGTCGAAATGCTCCGCGTAGTAGCGAATTCTTTCCAGACCCCCGGCTACATCGAGCAAGGTGCCGTAGAAAGCCTCGTCCCAGTGCCAGGGCAACCCCACTTCGGCAAAGGCCGCATTGAACGCCGGGCGATGGCCGTCGCGCTCGGTGTTGGCAAGGGTACCGTCGACATCAAAAATGATCGCGCGCAGAGCCATGATGAGTTACCGCCAGACAAAAAAGGAAGTGCAAAGACTAGCCGATTTTCGGCTTTGAGGGAAAGCCCTACACTCCAGTCGCCTACTCGCGATGCGGTTTTGTTTCGGACCAGACGGTGCTAAAGTGCACCCCCTTCAAGGTCGGCGGCGCCCCGCTGGCGATCTTGATGCAGCACACCGCGACTGGAGACTGAGCGCACGTGAAACCGACGAACATCGGCATCCCCGACTATTTTCACAAAGTCGTCGACTGCCAGTGGGCATGTCCGGCCCACACCCCCGTCCCCGAGTACATCCGGCTGATTGCAGCCGGTCGCTACTCGGATGCCTACATGATCAACTGGCGGTCGAATGTGTTTCCGGGCATTCTCGGACGGGTCTGCGATCGTCCCTGCGAACCCGCATGCCGTCGCGGCCGGGTGGACAAGGAGCCGGTGGCGATCTGTCGGTTGAAGCGTGTCTGCGCCGATCTCAAAGACGACATTCAGGATCGCCTGCCGCAGCCGCCGGAGAAGAAGAACGGCAAGCGCATAGCCTGCGTTGGCGCCGGCCCGGCCTCGCTGAGCGTGGCGCGCGATCTGGCGGTACTGGGCTACCAGGTGACGATATTCGACAACGGTAAGACGCCCGGCGGCATGATGCGCAGCCAGATTCCGAAATTCCGTCTGCCCGATGAAGTGATCGACGAGGAGTGCGACTACATCATCGATCTGGGCGTTGAGATGCATTACGAGCACTGGGTCACCAGCCTGCGCGACATGCTGAAGGAGCACTGGGATGCGGTGTTTGTCGGCACCGGCGCGCCGCGCGGGCGCGACGCCGATATTCCCGGTCGCAAGGAAGCCGCGGCGCACATCCATATCGGCATCGATTGGCTGGCCAACGTGGCCTTCGGCCACACCACCAAAGTATCCAAGCGGGTGATCGTGCTCGGCGGCGGCAATACGGCGATGGACTGCTGCCGCTCCGCGCGCCGCTTGGGAGGCGAGGAGGTCAAGGTCGTGGTGCGCAGCGGCTACGACGAGATGAAGGCCTCGCCTTGGGAAAAGGAAGAGGCGGTGCATGAGGGCATCCCGATTCTCAACATGCTGGTACCGAAAGAGTTTCAGCACGACAAGGGCACGCTGACCGGCGTGCTGTTCGAGAAAGTGCGTGCCGAATACGATGACAAGGGCCGGCGCAGCCTGGTGCCGACCGGGGAGCCGGACGAGTTGATGGAATGCGACGAGGTGCTGGTCGCCATCGGCCAGGAAAACGCCTTTCCGTGGATCGAGAAGGACATCGGCCTGCAGTTTGACAAGTGGGGCATGCCGGTGCTCAACCCGGTCACCCTGCAGTCGACATTGTCACTGGTGTTTTTCGGTGGCGACGCTGCGTTGGGTCCGAAGAACATCATTACCGCAGTGGCCCAGGGCCACGAGGCAGCCATCTCGATCGACCATTACTGCCGCGGCCGGGATCTGCTGCAGCGGCCGCCGCCGATGACCAATCTCGTGAGCCAGAAGATGGGCATCCACGAGTGGAGCTACGACAACAACGTTTCCGAGGAAGCGCGCAAGAAGGTGCCGACCAAAACGCTGAAGAAGACCCTCAAGGACATCAAACTCGAGCTCGAGATCGGTTTCGATCCACTGCTGGCTTGTGCCGAGGCCGATCGCTGCCTCAATTGCGACATCGAAACGGTATTCACCCCCAAGACCTGCATCGAGTGCGATGCCTGCGTCGATATCTGCCCGACCGAATGCATCACCTTCACCGCCAATGGCGAAGAGGATGACTTGCGCGTCCGACTGAAGGCGCCGGCAAAGAACCACGATCAGGCGCTGTACGTGTCCGAGACGCTCAAGACCGGGCGCGTGATGGTCAAGGACGAGAATATCTGCCTGCATTGCGGCATGTGTGCCGAGCGCTGCCCGACGGGCGCCTGGGACATGCAGAAATTCTTCCTACAAACCGCAGAGGCTGGAGCGGAGGCCCGCAGAACATGAAAGTCACCAAACCCATACAGAGCAGCAACGACTTCGTCATCAAGTTTGCCAACGTCAATGGCTCCGGATCGGCTTCGGCCAACGAACTGTTCGCCCGCGCCATCATGCGCATGGGCGTGCCGGTGGCACCGCGCAACATCTTCCCCTCCAACATTCAAGGCATGCCGACCTGGTATGAGATGCGCGTTTCGGGCGCCGGCTGGCTGGGTCGCCGCGGCGGCTGCGACCTGATGGTGGCAATGAACCCGCAAACCTGGGACCGCGACATCGCCGAGATCGCAGCCGGCGGCTACCTGTTCTACGACTCGACCAAGACGCTGCCGCACTCGCGCTTTCGCGATGACATCACGGTGCTCGGCATTCCGCTCACCGAGATGTGCAATCGCGAATACACCGATCCGCGCCAGCGCCAGCTGTTCAAGAACATCATGTACGTTGGCGCGCTCACTGCGCTGCTGGACATGGAGCTCAAGGCGGTGGAGCAGCTGATCGCCGATCAGTATCGCGGCAAGGACAAGCTGATCGGAGCCAACGTCAATGCGCTGAAGCTCGGTTACGACGAGGCCAGGAAGGAGTTGCCCTGCCCGATCGGATTGCGGGTGGAACGCGCTGACGGAGTTGGCGACAAGATCTTCGTCAACGGCAACGCCGCCTGCGGACTCGGCGCAGTGTATGGCGGCGCCACGGTTGCCGCCTGGTACCCGATCACGCCGTCGACCTCGGTGATCGAAGCCTTCACCAACTATTGCCGAAAGTACCGCACCGATCCCGACAACGGCATGGCGCGCTACGCGATTCTTCAGGCGGAAGATGAACTTGCTTCGATCGGCATGGTGATCGGCGCCTCATGGAATGGCGCGCGCGCTTTCACGGCGACCTCCGGCCCCGGCATATCGCTGATGCAGGAGTTTTTTGGGCTGGCCTATTTTGCCGAGGTGCCGGCGGTGATTTTCAACGTGCAGCGTGGCGGCCCGTCGACCGGCATGCCCACCCGCACCCAGCAGTCCGACCTGATCTCGTGCGCCTACGCTTCGCACGGCGATACCAAGCACGTCATGCTGTTCCCCGAGGATCCGTACGAGTGCTTCACGCTGGGCGCCCAGGCATTCGACCTCGCCGATCGACTGCAGACTCCGGTGTTTGTTCTGCTCGATCTTGACATTGGCATGAATGATTGCCTGTGCCAGCCGTTCGACTGGGACGATCAGCGCCGCTATGATCGCGGCAAGGTGATGACCGCGGAAGAGTTGGAAGCCGGCAAGAATTTCGGCCGTTATCTCGACGTGGACGGCGATGGCATTCCCTATCGCACCATTCCCGGCACGCATCCGACCAAGGGCGCCTTCTTCAGCCGTGGCACTACGCGCAACGCCTATGCCAAGTACAGCGAAGCGGGAGTCGATTACGTGTACAACATGGAGCGTCTGCGGCGCAAGTTCGAGACGGCGAAAAAGCTGGTGCCGGCGCCGATCGTGCGGCGCGCATCGCACGCCAGCCGCTACGGGGTGATCTATTACGGCTCGACCAGCCCGGCGATGGCCGAGGCATTTGCACTGCTCGAAGACCAGGGCGTCCATGTCAATACGCTGCGGGTACGCGGCTTCCCGTTTGCCGACGAGGTGATCGAATTCATCAACGAGCATGACTATGTCTTCGTCGTCGAGCAGAACGAAAGCGGCCAGTTGCGCATGCTGCTCATCAATGAAGGCGAAGTCGATCCGAAACGCCTGATCCGAGTGCTGCACTACGACGGGACGCCGATTACCGCTGCATTCATTTCCGGCCGGATTGCCGACGCGCTCGCCGAGCACAAGGTGACCCCCATTCGCAAACAGGTGGCCTCATGACCTATCTCGTCAAACCCAAACTGCTGTGGGATGTCGCGCCGAAGAATGCCCTCGGTTATACCAAGCGCGACTACGAAGGGGCCATTTCGACCTTGTGCGCAGGCTGCGGACACGATTCGATCAGCGCTGCCGTGGTCCAGGCCTGCTTCGATCTCGACATCCAGCCGCATCGCGTGGCCAAGCTCTCCGGCATCGGTTGTTCGTCGAAGACGCCGGATTACTTTCTCGGCAATTCTCATGGTTTCAACACCACGCACGGCCGCATGCCCTCGGTGCTCACCGGCGCGGCGCTGGCCAATCGCGACCTGATCTACCTGGGCATATCCGGCGACGGTGACTCAGCCTCGATCGGCATCGGCCAGTTCGCCCATGCCATGCGGCACGGCGTAAACATGACTTACATCGTGGAAAACAACGGCGTCTATGGCTTGACCAAGGGCCAGTTTTCGGCCACGGCCGACAAGGGCTCGAAAAGCAAGCGCGGCGTGGTGAATAACGATAGCCCGATCGACCTGGTGGCGCTTGCGCTGCAACTCGGCGCCAGCTATGTCGCGCGCAGTTTTTCCGGCGACAAGGAACAGTTGATTCCGCTGATCAAGGGCGCCTTGCGGCATCATGGTCCGGCCTTCATCGACGTCCTCAGTCCCTGCGTAACCTTCAACAATCACGCCGGCTCGACCAAGAGTTACGACTACGTGCGCGAGCACAACGACGCCGTCAATCGCCTTGACTTCATCCTGCCGCGAGACCAGATCAGTGCCTCCTATGCGCCCGGTTCGCTGCGCCGCGTCGTGCAGCATGACGGTTCGGTGCTGCTGTTGCGCAAGCTGGACACGGATTACGATCCGTCGGATCGGGTCGGCGCCATGAACCATTTGCAGGAACGGCACGCCATCGGTGAAATTGTCACCGGCCTGCTCTACGTCGATAGCAGCGGCGAGGATCTGCATCGCCACCTGAATACGGTGGAGAAGCCGCTGAACCAACTCGGGGACGCCTATCTTTGCCCCGGCAGCATGGCGCTGACCGCGCTCAACGCCTCGCTCCGGTAGCGCCCGTTACGCGGCCAGGGCCCCGGCGACACGAAGGCTTGGTTATTCTTTCGGCGGTGCAGGGCGCTTGCCGATGGTGACATCGACGCCCACGTCGCGGCCGTCGCGCTTCAGTTCGAAGCGGGCGGTTGTGCCCGGCTGCAGTGCGGCGATCAGTTCCAGCATCACCTGGGTATCCTTCACCCGCTTGTCCGCGACCTGGGTCAGCACGTCGCCGGGTTTGATGCCGGCCTTGTCCGCCGGGCTGCCGCGCATTACGCCGGCGATCAGCGCGCCCTGAGTTCCACCCAGCTTGAAGGACTCGGCCAGGTCCGGGGTGATCTCCTGCACTTCGATGCCGACCCAGCCGCGCGTTACGCCACCGGTTCTGACGATCTGCTCCATCACGTTCTTCGCCAGCGAGACGGGAATGGCAAAGCCGATACCCATCGAGCCGCCGCTCTGCGAATAGATGGCGGTGTTGATGCCCACCAGATGACCGTTCGAATCGACCAGCGCACCGCCCGAATTCCCCGGGTTGATCGCCGCGTCGGTCTGAATGAAGTTCTCGAAGGTGTTGATGCCCAGATGCGAGCGGCCTAATGCCGAGACGATGCCGGAAGTGACTGTTTGCCCGACGCCGAAGGGATTGCCGATGGCGAGCACCACATCGCCAACACGCAGGGTTTCGCTGCTGCCGAAGGTGATTACCGGCAGTTTGTGGTCGGCGGGGATGCGCAGCACTGCCAGATCGGATTCCGGATCCGAGCCGACCACGCGCGCCTTGTACTTGCGGCCGTCGTCGTTCGCGACCTCGATTTCGTCGGCACCTTCGATGACGTGGAAGTTGGTCAGGATATAGCCTTCCGGCGAGACCACGACGCCGCTGCCGAGGCCTGAGCGGCGCTGGGACAGCTCGCCGAAGCGGTCGCCGAAGAAATGCCTGAAAATCGGATCGTTGATGAATGGTTGGCGCGGCCCCTTCACTTCCTGGCTGGTGAAAATGTGCACCACCGCGGGAAGCGCTATTTTTGCCGCATCGGCATAGGAACCGGGACGACGCAGCTCGCTGCCTGCGGGCGCTTCGAGTACCGTCGCCACTTCGGAGACAGTCCCGCTGGCGCTGGGCGGCGTGGTCAGCCACTCCGGCTTGAGCGTCTTCACGACAAACAGGACAGCAACGCAGACCGTGACGGTCTGGGCAAATATCAGCCAAAGGCGGCGCATAATTTGGTTTTCTTTATGTCCCCGATGGCGCCGGGGACTGTATCCCATGCGAACGGGGCGTAAATGATGTCAGGTGACGCGGTACTGCGCGATGATCTTCGCTTTTATCTGGACTCTCTGCTGGATGCTGCGCGGTTTCGTGATTATTGCCCAAACGGCCTGCAAGTGGAAGGCCGTGAGCGCATTCAGCGCGTCGTTTGCGGCGTGACCGCCAGCCAGGCCCTGATCGAGGCGGCCATCGAGCGCCGGGCCGACGCCCTGCTGGTGCACCACGGCTGGTTCTGGAAGGCCGAAGATGGCCGCGTCACGGGTTTTCGCCGGCAGCGCATGGTGCGCCTGCTGGCGCACGACATCAACCTTTTTGCCTACCACTTGCCGCTGGATGCCCATGCCACCATGGGCAACAACGCGCAGCTGGCGCTGCGCCTCGGCTGGACCGCCACCGGGCGCTTCGGGGAGCAGGACATCGGCTTTGTCGGCGTGCCGCCAGCGCCGACTCTTGCCGGCGCGTTGGCGCAGCAACTGGAGCGGGTGCTGGGTCGTGCGCCCCTGTTGATCGGCGATCCGGCGCGCAAGGTGGCGCGCCTCGCCTGGTGCAGCGGCGGCGCACAGGACTACTTCGAAGCCGCACTCGCTGCCGGCGCCGACGTTTTCATCTCCGGCGAGATTTCGGAGCAGACCGTGCACCTCGCGCGTGAAACCGGCATGGCCTTTATCGCCGCCGGCCATCATGCGACCGAGCGCTATGGCGTGATGGCGCTGGGCGCCCGGCTGACGGAGCAGTTCGGCATCGACTGCGAGTTTGTCGATATCGACAACCCGGTCTGATGAAGCCCTGCGTAGCGGGCGGGCCAGCAAAAGACGCTGATCTCGCCGCTACGGATGATCACTGCAGGCGGAAGCGTACCGGGAACAGGGTCTGCCGAGGGTTGCCGGGCAGGGCGCCGATGCGCTGCGCGGCGTCGAGCGCCGCCTGATCGAGCAAGGCGTGGCCCGAGCTGCGGGCGACGGAGGCGGAAACCAGCCGGCCGCTGTCGGAGAGGACCAAGAGCAGGATCACTTCGCCTTCGAGCCCGCGCGCCACGGCTTCCGGCGGATAAAACAAGTGTTCCGACAATGCGGTTTGCGCGCGGCGCAGTGCGCTGCCCGCCAATGTGCGCGGCGCGGCGGCAGGGGGGTGGGGCGTGTCGGCGGTCTCGGTGCTGCTTGCTTCGGTGCTGACCGCCTCGGCCGTTGACACCGGTTTCAACGGCGGCATGAGTCGCGCTTCGATGCTTGCGGTGGGCAGCGGGCGCTGCGCCGACATCAGCCAGGCGGGGCCAACGATCAGGGCGGTGTGCAGGGAGAGGCTCAGCAGCAGGGCAATGTAAAGCGGCATCGGAACGATTTTAGGGGCTTGGCGGTCAATCCGATTCTTTATACTGCTCGTCACATCCGTCCGGTAGTTTTTTTGAATCATTTGGTGGAAACCTAGTAATGGCGCGAGTTTTGACGTGATCAAAGATTCCGACGATTTGAAATCGCGAACGGGTTTTCGACCGTATCTTTGCCGGTTTTCTTGGCAAAGGT
>JANXRC010000008.1 GCA_025353195.1 Rhodocyclaceae bacterium | reverse complement strand
TTCTCGGCCGGCAGCACCAGCGGGCTGTTGGCTGCGGTCGGCATCACCGGCCGGCTGTAGGCGGGATTGAGCGCGATGAATTCGTCCACCGGGATTTCCGCCAGGCGCGCTGCGAGCGCGATATCCATGTTGCCGCTGCGTTCGACCGTGCCGAAATAGGGGCGATTGGGAATCGGGTCGAGGGTGAGGCCGAACAGTTGCGGCTGGGCAATGATGTTCTTGATCGCCTGCAGTTTGGGCACGTAATAGCGCGTCTCGCCCGGCATGTTGAGGTGCAGGTAGTCGGTCGGCAGTCCCTTGGCCTGGTTCTTCGCAATGGCGCGGCCGACCGCATTTTCGCCCCAGTTGTAGGAAGCCAGCGCCAGATGCCAGTCGCCGTGCATTTCGTAGATGTACTGCAGATAGTCCAGTGCGGCGCTGGTCGAGGCGACGATGTCGCGGCGCTGATCGAACCACCAGTTCTGCTGCAGCTTGTAGGTCTTGCCCGTGGCGGGAACGAACTGCCACATGCCGAGGGCACGGGCGGATGAGTAGGCCAGCGGATTGAAGGAGCTTTCGACGATCGGCAGCAGGGCCAGTTCGGTCGGCATGCCGCGCTTTTCGAGTTCGGTGACGATGTGGTACAGGTAGCGCCGGCTGCGCTCGAATACGCGCTTCAGCAGATCGGGCCGGTTCAGGTACCAGGCCTGGCGATCCGCAACCAGAGGGCTGTCGAGGTCGGGCATGGAAAAGCCGTTGCGCATGCGCTGCCACAGGTCGTCGGGCGGGGTGGTGAGGTCGATCGCCGGGATCGGCGGCAGGTCGTCCCTCACTTCCCGCGACGGGTCGGGCAGCAGCGGCACCGCCTGCGGCGTGGCGTCGATGGTCAGAGCTGACGGTGAAGTGATTTCCGCTGTAAGTTGCAGAGCCTGCTGGGCATGAACGGAACTCATCAGCAGGAGCAGCAGCGGCAGAACGAGGCGGCGGAACAATGACATTGGGCGGGGGACGCAGTTTCAGTAAGGGCTGACGCCAGGTTTGTCGGCGTCAAGCGCAGCGGGCATATTCAGGGGGCGCCGTCAAAGGCGCGCGTGAAGGCGGCGAATCTTATCATCCGTAGCGGGGACGCCAGCGTTTTTTGCTGACCCGCCTGCTACGCACGGGCTTCATCCGGGGACGGAGAAGTCGCTGCGCTGCCCGCCGTCTGGCGGCAGGTACTAGAGGGCGACGGCGTGTTGGCGCAGGGCGACGAGTTCCTTCCTTTCGGTCTGGCCGAAACGCCCCGACGTGTTACGGGTTACAAATTCGCTCTTGATCGGGACAATGAGGCCCGGCGCGAGCCACAGTTTTACCTCGAGCCGCGCTCCAACGGTTGTGTTCCATCCCTCTGCCTCGATCCTGAAGGTATCGAAGCTGCCTGCCGGAACGCTGACGGTTTCCCGCTTCACGATCTGCACGTCATAGTATGCGTTGGTAGTCGCGCCATTCTGGGTTCTGCGGAACGTTGCCGTCCATTTCTTGCCGACCTGAAACTCGGCGGGCGTGAATTGCACCGGGGTATCGTATTCGACCTGCGGGGTCTTGATGGTGTTGCCCATCAGGTCGGTGATGACCAGGCCATTGTTGAACACGACCCGGTCCTCGTCGTAGTCGATCCGCGTTACGCGCGTCTTGAAAGTGCGTTCCTCGACGCCGGTCAGGACATCTGATTGGCGGATGGTTGCGGAATCCCCTACGGTAAATACGCGGCCGAGCGGATAGCGCCCGGCAGAGAAGGGGTTGGTGGATGAGGCGATCAGCTGCGGCACCGGCACGCCCGCCCGAATGTCTATCATCGGTGCGCCGGCGATTGCCACCGCCGGTCCGGGTCCGGGAGCCTGACTTGCCGCCGGCGACGCAGCGGGCGCGGATGCCGGGACCGCGGTGGGTCTGGCGGTTGCCGCTTGCGCCAGTTTCTGTCGCTCGATGAGCTTCTGCTCAGCTGCCAGGCGTTGTTCCTCCTGTCTTTTGCGTTCCGCGGCCAGGTGCTCGGCCGCGATGATCCGCTGGCGCTCACGTTCCAGACGTTCCTGTTCCTGCCGGTTCCTGGCTTCGAGGCGCAACTGTTCCTCGAGTTGTTTGCGTTCGGCGGCAAGACGCTGCGCATCGGCGAGGCGGATCCGCTCGCGGTCGATACGCTCGCGTTCGAGACGCTGCTGCTCTTCCGCCTGCCGCTTTTCGGCGGCACGTTGCTCGTCTTCCGCCAACAGGCGGGTCAAGCGCATCTGGGCGATTTCGGCGAAGCGGCCGTTGGGGAAGGTCCGCAGGTAGGCCACCCAGTCGTCG
>JANXRC010000284.1 GCA_025353195.1 Rhodocyclaceae bacterium | reverse complement strand
CCGCCCTTGAGTTCCAGCGGCAAACCCGCCGCGACAAAGGTAACGCGTTGCGCGATGCGGGCGATGGACTGGTTGAGGCGACCGGCATCGTCGACGTAGAGGCGCGTCGCGGCGCCCAGCGGCACGATGCCGAGGCCGACCTCGTTGCTGACGAGGATCACGCGGCCGGGGAGCTGCGGCAGGCAGTCCATCAGCGCCGCGGTCTCGAAGGCCAGCAGCGGGCAATTCACTTCTTCGCCGGCCTCCACCTGGCGCGCGGCGGCACCGGCGTAGAGCAGGTTGGTCAGCCACAGGGTCAGGCAATCCACCAGCAGGCAGCGATCGTCCGCCGCGTGGGCGACCAGCGCCGCGGCGAGATGCAGCGGTTCTTCCACCAGCGCCCAGTGCGGCTCGCGGCGCGACTGGTGGTGGGCGATGCGCCGCGCCATTTCGTCGTCGCCCGCCTGCGCCGTGGCGATGTAGGTCACGGCCAGGCCGGATTCCGCTGCGCGCTGCTCGGCCAGGGCGCTCTTGCCCGAGCGGGCGCCGCCAAGAATGAGTTCGATCATGGGCTGATTATTGCAGAAGCCCGCGCAAGGCCCCATAATCCGCGGCGATTCGGTGGAGGCTGGGCGTGGTGTCGGGCCTCCAGGGAACACGGTGCGATTCCGTGGCGGGCCCGCCGCTGTAACCGGGGACGACGCTTGCACGAAGCCACTGGGCTGCATCTCCCCGGGAAGGCGCAAGCGAAGATCGATCCGGAAGCCAGAAGACCGACCGATGATTTTCAGAAGCCCGTGGCGCGGGCTTTGTTTCGCGTTTGGACGCGCGGAACAAGGCCGCGTTGCGTTTGAAAGGATGAATCGGATGCATTCCCAAACAGCATTTCCCCGCTTTACGCTTCCCGCGCTGGATCGCACCATGACAGGCGCATTGCAGCACAAGATCGACCAGAAGACCAAGCCCCGCGGCGCACTCGGCCGCCTCGAAAGCCTGGCCCTGCACCTTGGCCTGATCCAGCGCAGCCTGTCGCCGCAGATCTTCAATCCGCATGTGCTGGTCTGCGCCGGCGACCACGGCGCAGCCAGGGCCGGCGTCTCGGCTTTCCCGCAGGAAGTCACCTGGCAGATGGTGGAGAACTTTCTCGCCGGCGGCGCCGCCATCAACGCACTGGCGAAGCAGGCCAAGATGAGGCTGGTGGTGGCGGACGCCGGCGTGGCGCACGACTTTGGCCCGCGCGACGGCTTGGTGGATGCGAAGGTCGGCGCTGGCGGTACGGCGAATTATCTCGAAGGCGCGGCGATGAGCGAGGCGCAGTGTGCCGCGGCGATGCGCCATGGCGCCCGGCTGGCGCGCGAGTTCGCCGCCGCCGGCTGCAACGTGCTCGGCTTCGGCGAGATGGGCATCGGCAACACCGCGTCGGCGTCGCTGCTCACCCACTGCATCACCGGCCTGCCGCTGGCCGACTGCGTCGGGCGCGGTACCGGCCTCGACGATGCGGGACTGGAACGTAAGCGTGCGCTGCTGGCTCAGGCTTTGTCTATCTGGCCGGAACGGCCCGCGGCGGGCGGCGCCCAAGCGGGTCAAGACGCCTTGCGCGTCCTCGCCCGCTTCGGCGGCTTCGAAATTGCCATGCTGGCCGGCGCCATGCTTGCCGCCGCGGAAGCGCGCATGACGCTGCTGATCGACGGCTTCATCGTCACCAGTTCGCTGCTGGTGGCGGCGCAGCTATCCCCAGCGGTGCTCGACTACTGCATCTATGCGCATTGTTCCAACGAAGCCGGCCACCGCCTGCAGCTCGACTGGCTGAAGGGCGAGCCGCTGCTCGACCTCGGCCTGCGCCTCGGCGAAGGCACCGGCGCGGCGCTGGCGCTGCCGCTGCTGAACGCCGCCTGCGCCTTCATGAACGAAATGGCCAGCTTCGAATCGGCCGGGGTCAGCGAGGAGGCCTGATGAAACGCGAGCTGGAATACTTCTTCGCTGCGCTGCGCTTCTTCACGCAGCTGCCGGTGCCGGCCTGGGTCGGGCACACGCAGGACCAGCTCGACCATGCGGCGCGCTACTTTCCGCTGATCGGCATCATCATCGGCGCCATCGGTGCCGGCGTCACGGAACTGGCGGCGCTGGCGCTGCCGATCAGCGTGGCGATCCTGCTGGGCATGGCGGCGACGCTCCTCGCCACCGGGGCCTTTCACGAGGACGGCTTTGCCGACTCCTGCGACGGCTTCGGCGGCGGCTGGGACAAGGCCCAGGTGCTGGCGATCATGAAGGACTCGCGCATCGGGAGCTATGCGGCGCTGGGCGTCGGCCTGATCCTGCTCACCAAGTGGAGCGCGCTGACCGAACTCGATGCGTCATTCGGCCCGCCCTTCCTCGCCGTCGCGCTGATCGCCGGACATGCCGTCTCGCGCCTGGCGTCGACGGTGCTGATCTACTTCCTCGAGTATGTGCGCGACGACGCCAGTTCCAGATCGAAGCCGCTGGCGCAGCGCATGGCCTTGCACGAACTGGCAATCGCGGTCCTGACCGGCCTGGCACCCTGCCTGTTGCTGCCGCCCGTCGAGGCGCTGGTGGCACTACTCGCCGTGGTGCTGACCACCATGCTCGCCGCGCACTATTTCGTTCGCCGCATCGGCGGCTATACCGGCGACTGTCTCGGCGCCGCACAGCAGGTCAGCGAGCTGGCGTTCTATCTGGGCCTGCTGTGCAGCTTTATCTGATCCGCCACCCGACGCCGCAAGTCGCCGCCGGCGTGTGCTACGGCCGCACCGACCTGCCGCTGGCGGAGGACGTCGCCGCCGCCGCGGCGCGCATCATGGAGCAGCTGCCGACCGATCTGCCCGTCTACACCAGCCCGCTACAGCGCTGCCGACAACTGGCCGACGCATTGCACCGCGCACCGCGCAGCGACCCGCGCCTGCTGGAAATGAACTTCGGCGCCTGGGAAATGCGTCCGTGGAACCAGATCGAACGCGAAGCACTGAACTGTTGGGCGGCTGATCCTCTGGGCTACGTGCCGCCGCAAGGCGAATCCGTCGGCCAACTGCAGGAGCGGGTACTGAGCTTCGTCATGGAGGCCCACCGCGAGGGCCTGCAGCGTGCCGTGCTGGTGGCCCACGCCGGCGTGATGAAAGTCATCGTCGGCCATGTCGAGGGACTGCCCGCCAGGCAGTGGATGGCCCTCAAGTTCGACTATGAGAGCGTGGTCTGCGTCGACATCACAGATCGGGACTGACCAGGCAACCGGTGGGCTTTGCTCCTGCTATTAGCGGCACAGGAGTCTTTGCTGTTTTGCGGAACAACTGCAGGCCCCAAACCCGGGCAGGTTTCCTGCCGCCAGCATGGGACGAATGGAATGCTCCGTTGCCGCCAGCGACAGGCATTCGCCATTCTTGCGCTTCATGTTCAGAATGGCACTGGGCGGCAGGTTCATTATGTGCCGCGTGATGACATCCATCACCCAGCCATGCGTAATCACCAGTACACGCTCGCCGGCATGGTCCTTGGCGATGCTCGCGACCGCATCGAGCACCCTGCCCGCAAACCCGTCCATGGTCTCACCGTGATCGAAGAAACACGCCGGATTCCGCTTCACGATTTGCTCCAGGAACACGGGACTCAACTCGGCTTTTGGAAGACCCTGAATCACTCCGAAATTCCTCTCCTTCAACCCCTCATGGCAGACCGGGGGACCCAGCTGCAACCTCTCGGAGATGATCTCGGCGGTTTCGCGCGCGCGACGCAATGGACTGGTGTAAACACGGGAGATGCCGCAACAGGCTACAGCCGCTGCGAGTTCATGAGCCTGCTGGCGACCCAGGTCGTTGAGCAAGACATCGGTCCAGCCTTGCAGAATTCCTGAAATGTTCCAGTCTGTTTCGCCATGCCGGGAAACACAGATATGTGCCGAGCCGCTCATGAACTTCCCCGTCTGGTCAGTTGAGTTTGGTCCTTGATGCCCTTGTCCATGGCAGTAAGTCTAGCCTGAGTGCCGCAGGTTCGTGTCGCGGTTGGATAAGGCAAGGACGTGAAAAAGCCACCGATCCTTTCGGATCGGTGGCTTGTCACAATGCTGGCGTCCCCAGGGGGATTCGAACCCCCGTACTCACCGTGAAAGGGTGATGTCCTAGGCCTCTAGACGATAGGGACTTATCGTTTGGTGGAGGTACGCGGGATCGAACCGCGGACCTCTTGCATGCCATGCAAGCGCTCTCCCAGCTGAGCTATACCCCCACAAGAGAGCGCGCATTATAGGTAGGCGGCGTCGGCGTGTAAAGCCCCTGCTTAGACTTTGCCCAACAGCTTGCCTGGATTCATCAATCCGCGCGGGTCGAGCGCATGCTTGACGGCGCGCATCATATCCATCTCGGTCGCGCTCTTGTAGCGCAGCACTTCCTCCCGCTTCAGCTGCCCCAGCCCGTGTTCGGCGGAAATCGAGCCGCCGAGTTCGTGCACCAGATCGTGCACGATGCGGTTGACCGCCCCGGTCTGCGCGATGAAGTCGCTGTTGGACTGCGCATCGGGCCGGGACTGGTTGTAATGCAGGTTGCCATCGCCGATGTGGCCGAAGCAGACGATGCGCACTTCCGGGAACGCAGCCAGCAAGGCGGCGTCGGCGCGCACGATGAACTCGGCAATGCGCGATACGGGTACGGCGATGTCGTGCTTGATCGAAACGCCCTCGATCTTCTGCGCCTCGGACACGTTTTCGCGCAGCGCCCACAGCGCCGCCGTCTGCGCCTCGCTGGCGGCAACGGCCGCATCGTCGACCAGACCGCTCTCCGCGGCAAGCTGCAGTTCCTGCTCCAAGAGAGTCGCCAAGTCGTCGCGCGCGCCGCTGAGTTCGATCAGCACCTGCCAGGCGGGTTTGCCGGCGAGCGGGTCGCGCGCATTCGGAATATGCCTGAGGACCAGTTCGAGAGCCGGACGGCTGACAATTTCGAAAGCCGTCACGTTATCGCCGGCCGCATCGCGCAAGCGCCCCAGAAGGCGCACCGCGGCGGCCGGATCGGGCACCGCGACCCAGGCGGTGGCGTGCGTGCGCGACCGCGGAAACAGCTTCAGCGTTGCCGCCGTAATCAGTCCCAGCGTGCCTTCGGCGCCGATGAACAGGTGCTTGAGGTCGTAGCCGGTGTTGTCCTTGCGCAAGGCACGCAGGCCGTTCCAGATGCGGCCGTCGGCGAGCACGACTTCGAGACCCAGCGTGAGTTCGCGGGCATTGCCGTAGCGCAGTACCTGCACTCCGCCGGCATTGGTGGACAAGTTGCCGCCGATAGTGGCGCTGCCCTCCGCCGCCAGCGACAGCGGAAACAGGCGATCTGCCTCCTGCGCGGCTTGCTGCACCGCATGCAGGGTGCAGCCCGCTTCGACGGTCATCGAGTTGTTGTCGGCATCAATGGCGCGGATTCGATTCAGGCGCCGCAGACTGACCACCACTTCGCCGCCCACCGGTGTCGCCCCGCCGCACAGCCCCGTGTTGCCTCCCTGCGGCACTATCGCAACGCCGACGGCGACGCAGGCGCGCACCACGGCGGCCACTTCCTGCGTATTGCCCGGCAGCACCACGCAAAGGGTGCTGCCCGAATAGCGGCCACGCCAGTCGGTGCAATACGGGGCAACATCGGCGGCCGCCGTGAGCACGTGGCGTTCGCCCAGCAGGCGGCGCAATTCAGCGATCATGGCTGCGCCAGCGTGGCGTAGAGATCATGCACATCGCAATCGATGACGCTGACCTCGGCAAACTCGCCGATCTCCAGATCGTGGCCATCCGTTATGTAGACCAGGCCATCGACATCCGGTGCGTCGCCTTCCGAGCGGGCGATGGCGCCGTCTTCGTCGATGTCGTCGACCAGCACCTTGATGCGGCGGCCGATCTTTCTTTCGAGCCGCTGCGTCGAAATATCCTCCTGATGCCGCAGCAGGCGCCCCTTGCGCTCTTCACGGATTTCTTCCGGCAGAGCGCCCGGCAACTGGTTGGCCGTGGCGCCTGCCACCGGCGAGTAGGAGAAGGCGCCGACGCGGTCGAGCTGGGCCTCGTCGAGAAAATCCAGCAGTTCGTTGAACTCGGCCTCGGTCTCGCCGGGAAAGCCGGTAATGAAGGTGCTGCGGATGGTCAGATCAGGTACCTCCTTGCGCCAGGCGGCGATGCGATCGAGCGCCTTCTCGGCCGAGGCCGGCCGCTTCATCAGCTTGAGGATGCGCTGGCTGGCATGCTGGAAGGGCACGTCGAGGTAGGGCAGGATCTTGCCCTCAACCATCAGCGGAATCAGGTCATCGACGCTGGGGTAGGGATAGACGTAGTGCAGGCGCACCCACAGCCCGAGCTTGCCGAGTTCGCTGCACAGCTCAAACAGCCGTGTCTTCACCGGCCGGCCGCCCCAGAATCCGGTGCGGTACTTGACATCGACGCCGTAGGCACTGGTGTCCTGTGAAATCACCAGCAATTCGCGCACGCCGGCCGCGGCCAGCACTTCGGCTTCGCGCAGGACTTCGCCGATCGGGCGCGAGACGAGATCGCCGCGCAGCGACGGAATGATGCAGAAGGTGCAGCGATGGTTGCAGCCTTCGGATATCTTCAGATACGCGTAGTGGTCCGGCGTCAGGCGGATGCCCTGCGGGGGCACCAGATCGACGAAGGGGTCATGCAGCGGAGGCAGGTGCCGATGCACCGCTTCCATGACTTCCGACATCGCATGCGGTCCCGTGACTGCCAGCACCCTGGGGTGCACGGCGCGCACGATCTCGTTGCCCGCTGCATCCTTTTTTGCGCCGAGACAGCCGGTGACGATGACCTTGCCGTTTTCGGCGAGCGCTTCGCCGATGGCGTCGAGCGATTCCTCGACCGCCGCATCGATGAAACCGCAGGTATTGACCACCACCAGATCGGCGCCGGCGTAGCTGCCGGAGATCTCATAACCCTCGGCGCGCAGCCGGGTGAGGATCTGTTCTGCGTCTGACGCCGCCTTGGGACAGCCCAGCGACACGAAGCCGACTGTCGGCGCCCTGGTCTTGCGTCGCGTTGCCAAAACTATTTCTTCTCGGCTTTTTCTTCGGGCTTGACGTAGATGCCGGGGAATATCTTGCGCGTCTGTTCCTGCATGGTGTCCTGCATCTGCTGGAACATCTTCTGGCTCTGCTCGACATAGGTGCCCATCATGTGCTGCATGGCGGGTCCCTGAAGCTTGAGGAACTGCGCCCACAGATCCTTGTTGTCGCTGGTATCTTCGCCATACAGCGTCTTGGCCTGTTCCTTGAGCTTGGCCTGCACCTCGGTGAAGGACTTGATGTTGTTCTCGATATAGCCGCCCATCATGCCCTGCATGGCATTGCCATAAAAGCGGATCATCTGCGACAGCAGTTCGGAGGAAAACATCGGCGCGCCGCCGGCTTCTTCTTCAAGGATGACCTGCAGCAGGATCGCGCGCGTGAGATCGTCGCCGGACTTGGCGTCCACCACCTGAAAGCCTTCGTGAGCCAGCACCAGCTGCTTGATGTCGGCCAAGGTGATGTAGGTGCTGGTGCGCGTGTCATACAGGCGGCGATTCGGATATTTCTTGATCAATCGACTCTGTGCGGCCATTGCGTTTCCCCTCGAAAAAACCATTCTAATACAAGGGCGGCAATTACCAACTCCCGCCGCAGCGGGGGTTGGCCATCTGCCGTAGTCAGTCCCGATCAGCAGTAATGCAGTCCGCCATTGATATTCAGCGTGGCACCGGTCATGTAACCGGCCAGATCCGACACCAGATAGGCGCACAGGGCGCCGATTTCCTCCGGCTTGCCCAGGCGACCGACCGGGATGGTGGCGACGATCGAGTCACGCACTTCCTGCTTGATCGCCATGACCATGTCGGTCCCGATATAGCCCGGAGCGATGGCGTTGACGGTGACACCCTTCCTCGCCACTTCGGCGGCGATGGCCCGGGTGAAGCCGAGAATGCCGGCCTTGGCTGCCGAGTAGTTGGCCTGGCCGAACTGCCCCTTGATGCCGTTCACCGAAGACATGTTGATTACGCGGCCCCAGCCCCGGTCGGCCATGCCGGCAAGCACCTGATGGGTGACATTGAACACGGAGTCGAGGTTGGTGGACAGCACCGCGTCCCACTGGCCCTTGTCCATCTTCTTGAATACGGCGTCGCGCGTGATGCCGGCGTTATTCACCAGCACGTCGATCGGACCGACTTCCGCTTCGATCTTCTTGACCATCGCGGCGCAGCCTTCGTAGTCGGTGACATCCGCCTCGGCGGGAATGAAATCGAAACCCTCGGATTTCGTCTTCGCCAGCCACTCGTCCTTCGGCGGAAAATTCGGCAGGCAGTTCGCCACCACGGTGAATCCGCTTTGCGACAGCGCCTTGCAGATCGCTGTGCCCAGGCCTCCCATTGCGCCTGTTACCAATGCAATTCTTTTTGCCATTTTTGAAACTTCCTATACGACTATAAAAATCATTGCGAGCCGAAGACGCGCTGCAAGCCGCAGCCTTTGGCTCACGGTGGATCAGTACATGTGCTGACCACCGTTGATTGAAATGTTGGCGCCGGTAACAAACGCGGCCTCTTCGGATGACAGGTAGGCGACCAGGCCGGCGACTTCTTCCGGCTTGCCCAGGCGGGCCTGCGGAATCTGCGGCAGGATCTTCGACTCGAGCACTTCCTGCGGAATCGCCATGACCATCTTGGTGCCGATGTAGCCCGGCGAAATGGTATTCACAGTGACGCCCTTTTTCGCCACTTCCAGGGCCAGGGCCTTGGTGAAACCGTGCATGCCGGCCTTGGCCGCCGAATAGTTGGTCTGGCCGAAAGCGCCCTTCTGGCCATTCACCGAGGAGATGTTGATCACCCGGCCCCAGTTGCGCTCGACCATGCCGTCCATCACCTGCTTGGTCATGTTGAAACAGGAGTCGAGATTGGTATGCATCACCGCGTCCCAGTCGGCCTTGGTCATCTTCTTGAAGGTCATGTCGCGCGTAATGCCGGCGTTATTCACCAGCACGTCCACCACGCCAATATCCTTGCTCACCTGTGAGACGCAGGCCTGGCACGACTCGTAGTCACCCACGTCGCAAGGATAGGCCTTGAAGCCGTAACCCATGTCATTCATGGCGCGCAGCCATTCATGCGCCTTGGTGTTGGTGGGGCTGTGGGTCGTTACCACCTTGTAGCCAAGCGCCGCCAGCTTGATGCAGATTGCCTCACCAAGACCACCCATGCCACCCGTTACCAGTGCCACTCGCTGCATGTCATTTCTCCTATCGTTTTTATCAGGGCAGGACTATCGCATTGCCGCGCCGGAAGCTGCGCCCCTCGCAGACAACCGGTGCATTCATTATGCCTTTTCCTTGACGTAGCGCCCCGGAGCCGGCTCACCGGGCGGGCAGGTCTTGCTGCCCAGACGTTCGCGCGCCGGCACATCCTTGCCGCCGTGGCTCTTGAGCCACTTCGCCCATACCGGCCACCAACTGCCTTTGACTTCTGTCGCGGCATTGAACCATTCATCGGCATTGGCCGTCTTGCTTTCGTTGAGCCAGTAATTGCGCTTGTTCTTCACTGCCGGATTGATGACGCCGGCAATGTGCCCGGAAGCACCGAGGACGAAGGTGGTCTCGCCACCAAGGAGACTGCGCGTCTGGTAGGAGGTCTTCCACGGCACGATGTGGTCTTCGCGACTGGCATAAAGGAAAGCCGGCATGTCCACCCGGCCGAGATCGGCCTTGACTCCGCACATTTCCAGCTTGCCCGGAACCCGCAGATTGTTTTCCAGATACAGGTTGCGCAGATACCAGGCGAGGAACGGCCCCGGCAGATTGGTCGCGTCGGAATTCCAGTAGAGCAGGTCAAACGCAGGCGGCTTGTTGCCCTTCAGGTAATTTCCCACCACGTATTGCCAGATCAGGTCGTTGGCGCGCAGCGCCGAAAACACCGTCGCCAATTCGCTGCCATGCAACAGGCCGCCCTTGCCGATGCCGGCCTCCCGCGCCTGGACCGCTTTCTCGTCGACGAAGTAACCGATCTCGCCGGTGTCCGAAAAATCCAGCAGCGTGGTCAGCAGGGTCAGCGATGCGACCGGGTTCTCGCCGCGAATGCGCGCCACGGAAAGCGCGGCACCCAGTATCGTGCCGCCCACGCAAAAGCCCAGGGCGTTGATCTGCTTGACCTTGCAGATATCCTGCACCACCTTGATCGCGGTCAGCGCCCCTTTCTCGATATAGTCGTCCCAGGTCAGGTGGCCGAGATCGGCCTGCACATTGCGCCATGAAACCAGGAACACCGTGTTGCCCTGCTCCACGGCATAACGCACCAGCGAGTTTTCCGGCTGCAGATCGAGGATGTAGTACTTGTTGATGCACGGCGGCACCATCAGGAACGGCCGCTCCGCCACCCTCTCGGTCAGCGGCGAATACTGGATCAGCTGCATCACCTCGTTTTCGAACACCACCGCGCCGGGCGTGATGGCCAGATTGCGACCGACCTCGAACGCGCTGTCGTCGGTCATCGAGATGCGGCCCTTGTCGAGGTCGCCGAGCAGGTTCTGGATGCCCTGCTGGATGCTCTCGCCCTTGGTTTCCAGCGCCTTCTGGACGAATTCGGGATTGGTGGCGAGGAAGTTGGACGGCGCCATCGCATCGACCATCTGCCGCGTCATGAAACGCATGCGGTTCTTCGCCTGGCCGTCGGCCACCGGCGCCGCTTCGGCGATGCGCTTCATGTATTCGGCATTGATCAGATAGGCCTGGCGCAGATAGTCATAGACCGGGCTTTCGGCCCACGCCGGATGATCGAAACGCTTGTCGCCCGCTGCCGCGTTCGCCACTTGAGGCGCCGGCTGATCGGCCGCCTTGCCCAGCATGCCCTGCCAGAGTTGGGTATGCCGCCCCATCCACTCCTGCTGCAGGGCCTTGAGTTGCTCCGTCTCGGCGCTCCACGCCGCCGGATTCGCGCCCGGGGGCGTCGCCGCGAGTTTTTGCTGCTCGGCAATAAACTTGTTGAATCCTTGAGCCATGGCATTTCCCGCCTGAAACATGGCTTGAAGTGCGGCATTCTGATCGGGGGGGGAAGACATCCAGGACTCCTCAAAACGGGTTGGATTTTGCACTGCACAATAAACGGTGTCAAGCCAGGCGACTACCTGCCGTGCCCGTAAAATTGCCAGATGTATGTAATCGCAATCGGGTGGCTCTATGTCACCCTGCTGATGGCGGCCACGGAAGCGAATCTTACCGCCGGCGTGCTCACCTTTGTGCTGTATGGCGCGGCGCCGCTGGCGCTGCTGCTGTGGCTGTTCGGCACGCCGCAGCGAAGAAGGCGGCGTCTATCCCGCGAAGTGATCGACGATGCGGTCGGTAAGGACGATGGTGCCGATACCCGCCGCGATCAATAGCACCTGCTGCACGGTGGCGCGGATTTCGGTGCGTTTGTGCAGGCCCGGAATCAGATCGGCCACGGCGACGTAGATCATGCTCGCCGCCGCCAGTGCCAGCAGCACCGGCACGGCGCTTTGCGCCTGCCCCAGCGCCAGATAGGCCAGCATTGCCCCCACCAGCGTCGCCAGACTGGAGAGCAGGTTGAAGGCCAGCGCGCGCCCCTTGGAATAGCCCGAATGCAGCAGGATCACGAAGTCGCCCACCTCCTGCGGAATCTCGTGCGCGATCATCGCCAGCGCGGTGACGATGCCGAGGCGCACGTCTTCCATGAAAGCCGCCGCGATCAGCACGCCATCGACCGTGTTGTGGAAGGTATCGCCGACCAGAATCATCATGCCGCTGCGGCCGTAGTCGTGCTCATGTCCGTGGGCGTGCACCAGCGGCTCATGCCCTTCGCATTCCTCGACATGGCAATGGCGCCACAGCACCAGCTTTTCCATGACGAAGAAGGCCAGGATGCCGCCGAGGACCGTCGCCGTGGTGGTCGAGGCATCGCCGCTGGCGGTGATGGCGTGCGGCAGCACCTCGAGGAAGGACGCCCCGAGTAGCGCGCCAATGGCATAGCTGACGAGCATCGACACCCAGTGTGCCTGCGCCCTGAACGCAAATGCAGCGGCGGCGAGCACGCTCAGGGCGCCGCCGGCCAATGACATGACGATAATCCAGGAAAGAACGGACATGAGTCTGAAATTATAGGCGCTATTCCAGCCAGATCAGGCTGGCCATGCGCCCGGTAACGCCGTCGCGGCGATAGGAAAAGAATCTCTGCTCGTCCATGACAGTACAAGAGTTATGCGAAGCGGTATCCCCGGGGACGGTACTGGCGATACGGCGAATGCCCAGCGCATGCAGCCGCTGGCGCGCCAGTTGGTAGATGTCGCACAGCCATTTGCCGTTGGCGGCCGGCGCAAACGCACTCGCCGCCAGCGGGTCGCAAGCGACAAACCGTTCGCGCACTTCGCCGCCGACTTCAAAGGCTTGCGGCCCGATGGCGGGACCGAGCCATGCCACGAGACGCATTCCCGGCTCGCCCATCGCCGCGACCGTGGCCTCGATCACGCCGCCCGCCAGTCCGCGCCAGCCCGCGTGGGCGACCCCAACCACGGTGGCCCGCTCGTCGCAGAGCAGCACCGGCAGGCAGTCGGCGGTGAGCACGGCGCAGACCACGCCGCGCTGTCGCGTGAAGCTGGCATCGGCCTCGACGCCGGGCGCCGCCAGGGCGGCATCGACGCAGCGCGTCCCATGCAGCTGAGTCAGCCACAGCGGATCGGCGGGCAGTTCGCGGCGCAGCAGCGCCCGATTCGCCGCCACCGATTGCGGGTCATCGCCAACGTGGGCGCCGAGATTGAAGCGGTTCCATGGCGCACGACTCCCGCCGCCCCGTCGCGTCGTCGCCAGCGCGCGCACGCCGGACGGCGCCGGCCAATCGGGCCGGATCAAGCTAACGCTCATGACTTCGATGAACCACTCCACATCGTGAAATATCTTGGCGTCGCAATGCCTCAAGCTGGCAAGTGGGCCCGCCCCTCCCATCCTCCCCTCGCGGGGAGGCTACTAATTTACTCGCCGCGAATTTACTCGCTGCGCTTGAATCTGACACAGCGTGCTTGGCAAAGTATTTCACGTTACTCATGCCGCAGGTCTTCCAGCAGTTGTGCGAAATCGGCGGGCAGCGGCGATTCCCAGGCCATTTCAGCGCCGGTCACCGGATGGATCAATGCCAGGCGCCACGCATGCAGGGCCTGGCGCGGAAAGGCATCGAGCCGCGCATCACCGCTCTTCGCCTTGCCGTAGGCGGGATCGCCGGCCAGGGGATGCTTGATCGACGCCAGATGGACGCGAATCTGATGGGTGCGCCCGGTCTCCAGCCGGCATTCGAGCAGGGTGGCTTTGGCGAAGCGCTCGAGCACCGCGTAATGCGTGCGCGCCTCCTTGCCGCCGGCCCGCACAATGGCCATCTTGGTCCGCTGCACGGCGTGGCGCCCGAGCGGCGCATCGACGACGCCATCGCGCTCAACCGTACCCAGCGCCAGCGCGAGGTAGTGCCGCTGCACCGAACGGGCCTGCATCTGGCGCACCAGGTCGGTCTGCGCCGTCAGCGTTCTGGCCACCACCAGCAGGCCACTGGTGTCCTTGTCGAGCCGATGCACGATGCCGGCGCGGGGTATCGCGGCCAGTTGCGGCTCATGGTGCAGCAGCGCATTCATAAGCGTGCCCGAAGCGTTGCCATTGCCCGGATGCACCACCAGCCCGGCCGGCTTGTCGATCACGATCAGCTGCTCGTCCTCGAACACCACATTCAGTGCGATATCCTCGGCAGCGTCGGCAAGAGTTATGTGTCCGGCGAAGCCGGACACGGTATCCCCTGCGGACGGCGCTGGCGGCACGGCGGCACTCTGGTCGAACTCGATCCGTTCTCCGCCATAGACCTTGCGTTTGGACTCCGCCGCGCCCCCGTCAAGGCGAATCAGCCCCTGCTTGAGCCAGCCCTGCAGGCGAGCGCGCGAGTGCTCGGGAAAGAGCTTTGCCAATGCAGCGTCAAGCCGCCAGCCGGCGCATTCCGCGGGGATTTCTACGCTCATGGGCAGGTTGGGGCTTCGGCTATAATCGGCCGCATGTTCAAGCGAGGTTTTCACCATGCGTAGTTTAGCGGCATTTCTGCGGGCGCTCGCCCCCATCGTAGTCATTGGCGCCAGCGTCGGCGCGACCTTGCTCGGCGGTTGCGGCCTGCTGCCAGAAGAGATCGACGAAACCGCCGGCTGGACGCCGAACAAGCTCTATGCCGAAGCCAAGGACGCGATGGCCGAAAACTCCTACGACAAGGCCATCAAGTATTTCGAAAAGCTGGAGGCCCGCTTTCCCTACGGCCGCTACGCGCAACAGGCTCAGCTCGAAGTCGCCTACGCCTATTACCGGCAGAGCGAGGCCGCGTCCGCCATTGCCGCCTGCGACCGTTTCATCCGTCTGCATCCGAATCATCCCAACGTCGACTACGCCTACTACCTGAAGGGGCTGGTCAACTTCAACGAGGACCTCGGCCTGCTGGGCTACGTCAGCCTGCAGGATCTCACCGAACGCGATCCCAAGGCAGCGCGCGATTCCTTCGATGCATTCAAGGTGCTGGCCAACAAGTATCCCGAAAGCCGCTACACGCCGGACGCCACGGCGCGCATGAAGTATCTGGTCAATGCGCTGGCCTCCCATGAGGTGCACGTCGCCCGCTACTACATGAAGCGGGAAGCCTATGTCGCTGCGGTCAATCGCGCGCAAACCGCGGTCAAGACCTACCCCGATGCTCCGGCCAACGAAGAAGCCCTGTTCATCATGGTCAAGGCCTACGACCAGCTCGGCATGAACGATCTGCGCGATGACGCCGAGCGCGTGATGCGCAGGAACTTCCCCAAGAGCGAATACTACGATCGCGGTATCAACCGCACCGAGCCGTGGTGGAAGCTCTGGTAGGTCACTGAAAGTCCCCACCCGGCCGTTCCGCGCATGAAGCGACCGGAGGCCGCCAGGAGAACGTCCCATGCCCGTTGATATCCAGTCGCCCTCCCTGTGTATCGGCATCGTCGGTACCGGCGCAATGGGTCGCGGCATTGCCCAGATCGCTGCGCAGGCCGGCATCCGCGTGCTGCTCTTTGACGCCCTGCATGGCGCGGCAATCAGCGCACGCGACACCGTGGTCGCCACGCTGGGCAAGCTGGCGGACAAGGGCAAGATCCCGGCGACGGCGCTCGCCGCGGCGTCGGCCAAACTGGAAGTCGTGCCCCGGCTCGAGGAACTGGCTTCGGCGCAGATCATCGTTGAGGCCATCGTCGAAAACCTCGACGTCAAGAAAACCTTGTTCCGGCAACTGGAAGACATCATCACCGCCGATTGCATTCTCGCCACCAATACCTCATCGCTGTCGGTGACATCGATTGCCGCCGCCTGCAAACGGCCGGAGCGCGTCGGCGGCTTTCACTTCTTCAATCCCGTGCCGCTGATGAAGATCGTCGAGGTCATCGACGGGCTAATGACCGCACCGTGGGTATCCGCGGCACTGCTGGCGCTGGGACAGCGCATGGGGCACACGGCGGTCGCTGCCCGCGACACGCCGGGCTTCATCGTCAATCATGCCGGCCGTGGTTTTGTTACCGAAGCATTGCGCGTCCTCGGCGAAGGCGTCACGGATTTTTGGGAAATCGACCGCATCATGCGCGAGGCCGCCGGCTTTCGCATGGGGCCCTTCGAGCTGATGGATCTCACCGGGCTCGATGTGTCGCAGCCGGTGATGGAGTCGATCTACCACCAGTACTATCAGGAGCCGCGCTATCGGCCCTCGGCACTGGCGGCGCAGCGGCTGGCTGGCGGACTGCTGGGGCGCAAGACCGGCCGCGGCTTTTATGCCTACAGCAATGGCAAGCCCGAGCCGACGCAGGCGGCTACGGTGCCGACCGCCATGCCTGCCAGCGTCTGGGTCAGCCAGACCCGTCCGGACTGGGCCGAGGCCGTGCGCGAGATCGTCGCCGCCGCCGGCATCACGGCCGAAACCGACTACATGCCCAGTGACGAGGCCTTGTGCATCGTCACCCCGCTGGGCGCCGATACCACCACCGCTTGCGTCACCAAGAGCATCGACCCGGCACGCACGGTCGCCATCGACTGCCTGTTGGGAGTCGGCGCCGGCGGAACGGCGCGCCGCACCCTGATGACCACGCCGCTGACCACTGCCGCGATGCGCGATGCAGCGCATGCCGTGTTTGCCGCCGACGGTAGCCCCGTCAGCGTGATCCGCGACAGCGCCGGATTTGTCGCCCAGCGCATCATCGCCTGCATCGTCAATATCGGCTGCGACATCGCCCAGCAGCGCGTCGCCAGCCCGGCCGACATCGACCGCGCGGTGACGCTGGGTCTGGGCTATCCCAAGGGCCCTCTGGCCTTCGGCGACGCGCTGGGCACACTGAAGGTGCTGCACGTCCTCGAAGCCATGCAGGATTTCTACGGCGATCCGCGCTACCGACCCAGCCCGTGGCTGAAACGCCGTGCCTTGCTCGGCGTCTCGCTGCTCACCGAGGAAACCTGAACATGAAAGCCGCCACGGAACTCGCCGACTTCCGCCTGCGCCACACCCTGCGCGTGCGCTGGGCCGAAGTCGATCCGCAGAACATCGTTTTCAACGGTCACTACCTGACCTACTTCGACATCGGCATCACCGAATACTGGCGGGCCATCGGCCTGCCCTATCCGGATGGCATTGCCGGCACCGGCGGCGACCTGTTCGCGGTGCGCAGCGTGATCAACTATCACGCCTCGGCGCACTTTGACGAGTTCCTCGAAATCGCGGTGCGAGCGGCAAAGCTCGGCAATTCGAGCATGACGTTTGAAATGGGCATCTTCCGCGACGGCGAACGCCTGATCAGCGGCGAGATGGTCTATGTCAACGCCGATCCGGAAAGCAGGACATCGCGCCCCTTGCCTGAAAAGCTGCGCAAGGCCATCGACGTCTACGAGGCGGGCGGCCCTATCGGCTGACACATGCCGCACCCCGACCTCGGCGATGGCGGTCCGACGCAGCAGACACGCCATCCCGGTCACCTGCCATTGGCTACCAGACGCCGGCAGGAATCGCGTCAAAGCCGTACTTGCGATCGGAAACCAACGGCGAAACCGGCTTGGCGCGAGCCGCGAGCCCGGCGCCGGGCTTCAGCAAACCCACCTCGTCGCTGAGGATTTGAGCGGCTTCGTTCAGCAATACGTCTTTGACATTCTTGTCGGCCTTTTCAGCCGCCAGTTCCTTGGCGAGATCGCGCTCATCCGCTTGCAGGCCGTCGTCCCGAAGCGCCTTGCCCTTCGTTGGCTCCTGTTTCCGGCCAAGACGACCCCGGACGCTCTGGCCAACATCCTCGTATGCTTCGCGGGACCCCAGCTTCGCGTCCTGAATATCCCGTTCCTTGCGTCGCTCGGCTTCGTTCAGCGAAACCAGATTCTTCTTGCGCTGGAGATTGAACTCGGCGATGTCTTCCTCCAGCAACCTCAAATCCTTGTCGTTCTTCACCCGAACTTCATGGCGTTTTTGCAGGACGGGCAGCAGGAAATGCAGGTCACCGGCCGGCGCATAATCTGCCGCCTTGACCTGCACCCAGGGCAGCGCGTTGTCGTAGCTCGATTCGCCAAAGCCCTCTGCATCCGCAAATGCGGGCAAGACGATGTCGGGCTTCACGCCGCGCAGTTGCGTGGTGCCTCCATTTATGCGGAAGAACTGGGCAACGGTCAGCTTCAGTTCGCCGAATTTCTGCTTGTCGTTTTTTGCGACCTCATCGAGGTTAATCAGGGCTTGCACGGTGCCTTTGCCGAAACTCCCCTCGCCGATCACCAGTCCACGGCCGTAGTCCTGGATCGCAGCGGCAAAAATTTCCGAAGCGGATGCCGAGCCGCGGTTGATCATGACACCAAGTGGACCATCCCAGGCAACGCCAGCCTTTCTATCGCGCTCGACAGTGATTTTGCCGCGGGCGTCGCGCTGCTGAACCACGGGACCCTTGCCGATAAACAAGCCGGTGAGTTGAATCGCTTCCTGCAATGAGCCACCACCGTTGTTGCGCAGATCGATGAGCACGCTATCGACCTTTTCCTTCTTCAACTCGCTCAACAGGCGAGCCACGTCGCGGGTCGCGCTCTTGAAGTCCTGGTCGCCATTTTGTCGACCTTCAAAATCCTCATAGAACCCGGGAAGCGATATGACGCCGACGCGCCGGGTGGTCTTGCCGTCCATCATTGAAAGGATGGATTTCTTGGCCGCCTGATCTTCCAGACTGATCTTTTTCCGTATGAGTGAAACGAGTTCATGTTTGCCGTCCGGGCCGGCTTCCGCCGGGAGCACATCGAGCAGGACGATCGAGTCGGCCGCGCCGCGAATCAGGGCAACGGTATCGTCCAGCCGCCAGCCGAGGATGTCCGTCATGGCACCGCCTTTGCCTTGGGCAACGCCGACAATGCGGTCCCCGGTTTTCAGCTGACCGGAGAGGGCAGCAGGACCACCCGGCACCAGTTCCCGAATCGTGGCGTAATCATCCTTCTCCGTTAACACTGCGCCTATCCCGACCAGGGATAGTTTCATGGATATGTCGAAATCCTCCGCAGCTCTCGGCCCCATGTAGTTGGTGTGGGGTTCGATGGCCATGGTGTACGCGTTCATGAACGTCTCAAAGGCGTCCTTGCCGGTCGTTCGCCCGATGCGCTTGAGAGCATTGTCATAACGCTTCTCAAGAGTCGTGGTGATGGTCTTGTCGTCCTTGCCTGCGATCTTGAGGCGTAGCCAGTCGTTCTTGACCCGCTTGCGCCACAGGTCGCGAATTTCCGCCTCGGATTTCACCCAGGGCTCCTTGTCGCGAGCGTATTGGTAGTCTTCCTTCTGCCGGAAGTCAAACCCCTTCTTGAGCAAGGCGCGGGCGTATGAATAGCGTTCGGTCACTCGCTGGGCGTAGAGATTGAAGATGGCGAAAGGAACGGCAAGGTCTTCCTTGATGATGGCATCGTCCAGAACCGTGCGAAAGCGGGCCAATTGGTCGATGTCAGGCTGGATGAAGAACAACCTTTCCGGATCGAGGGACTTCAGGTAATGACCGAATATCTCGTCCGACAAGGCATCGTCGAGTGGCACCGCCTTATAGTGATAGCGATTCAGCACTTCGGACGCCAGGTGTGCGGCTTGGGCCTATTCCTGCGTTGGTTTCAACTCTGATGGAGTCGCCCTTCCC
>JANXRC010000266.1 GCA_025353195.1 Rhodocyclaceae bacterium | reverse complement strand
CTGCATGCCGATGGCAGCGCCCCGGCAGGCGCGTCGATCAAGCCGGCGGCGACCCAGACCATGATTCGCGGCCCGGACGGCAAAGCCATGCCTGCCGACTGCGGCCAGCCGCAGGCTTTGAGCATTCAGGAAATCCGCGGTGTCGTCGCCGAGTTCGCCCATGCCGCGAAACTCGCCATGCAGGCCGGGTTCGACGGCGTGGAAATCCACGGCGCGAACGGCTACCTGCTCGATCAGTTCCGCTGTCCGGCAGTCAACAACCGCAACGATGCCTACGGTGGCTCGCTGGCCAATCGCTACCGCCTGCTGCTGGAAGTGGTTGATGCGGTGGCGGCGGAAGTTGCGCCGGAGCGCATCGCGGTGCGCCAATCGCCTTATGGTCTGGGCAACGGCATGGTCGCCGATCCGGATCCGCTGGTGACCTATCCGTGGCTGGCGCGGGAACTGAATCAGCGCGGTATCGGCTTTCTGCATATCTACTGCCAGACCGCAGACTGGATTCACGATGCGGCCCATTCGATGATGCCGGCCTTGCGCGATGCCTTCCACGGCGCGATTATCGCCTGCGGCGGCTTCAAGACGACGGCGGCCTGCGACGCGATTCTGGCGCGCGGTCACGCCGACCTGATCGCGATTGGCAAGCCCTTCATCGCCAACCCGGATCTGGTAGAGCGTCTGCGCCACGACGCCCCACTCAACAAATGGGACATGCCGACGTTCTACGGCGGTGGCGCCAAAGGCTACACGGACTACCCGACTCTCTGACGAGAGTCGGCGCTGGCAACACGGCGAATGCGAAAGACATTGTTACCACAGCTGGCGAGAACGATCGCGCGCCTCGCTCTTTTGGCACCGGCGGCGGCAGCCGCAGCAGACGTCGTCCCTGATTATGCCAATACGACACTCTCCGGCGATTGGAGCGGCGCGCGCAGCGGCGCCTGGCGTGCCGGATGGGCGTGGGACGCCGCACTGAAAGTCGATGCATTGCGCAGTCGCGGCGGCACAGTGTCGGGCAGCCGCAGCATGAGCCAACTCGACCTGCGGCTGACGGCTGATCTCGGCAAGATTGCCGGCTGGGAAGGTGCGACGGCCTACCTGCATGTACTGGACGACCGCGGCGCCGGCATCAATGCGCGCCAAGTGGCTCTCGGCAGACCGCACGGTCTATGCGATGGGCCCCCTGCTCGATGGCATTCCCAACGATCCGGCGCACCCCAAGCGCACGGCGATCCGTTTTGCGAAAGGCGATGGCGCCTTCGCCATTGCCGAGTCGGGGTGGATGCCGATTCTCGTCGACGGCGACAAGCAAGGCACGGTCAGCAAGTACGCGATCGGCTTTTGGCGTTACGGTAACCGGGTGCCCGATCAACTCGATGTCGACACCAATGGCGATCCATTGCAGCGTCGCTCGCAAAGGGCTTACCTGCTCGCCGAGCGAACCCTGCTGGGTCTTGGCGATGGCGGACGCGATCTCACTGCGTTCGGCCGCTACAGTTTCTCGGACGGCAATTCGACGTCCATCGATCGCATGTGGAATCTCGGCCTGCGCCTGCGTGGCCCATTGGCCAGCCGAGCGGACGACGCTCTGGTAATCGGCTGGACTCATGGGCGCCTGGCAAGCAAGTGGCGCACCGTGCAGGAGGTCGCCGGTAGCGATACGGCAGCCCGCGAAGAAGCATTCGAAATCACCTGACGCGCGGCAATCACGCCCTGGCTGGCACTGCAACCCAACCTGCAATCAATCCGTCATCCGGGCGGCGGGGCCAGTGCACCCCGCGCCACCGTGCTTGGCCTGCGCCTTGAACTGGCGTTGTAGGCGCGCCTACTTGAACGCGATGATGGCCTGATCCACCGCCAGACTTTCGCCCGGCTTGGCCAGCAACTTCTCCACCACGCAGTCGCGCTCTGCCTTGAGCACGTTCTCCATCTTCATCGCCTCGATCTTGGCCAGGATTTCGCCAGCCTTGACCTCCTGCCCCGCTGCTACCGCGATCTGCGTCAGCAGGCCCGGCATGGGCGACAGCAGGAATTTGGACATGTCGGGCGCGGCCTTGATCGGCATCAGTGCCTTCAACTCGGCGGTACGCGCCGACATCACCAGCATGTCGGCCTGCACACCCCAGTGGAACAGCCGATAGACCAGCCCGCGCCGCTCGATCTGCATGCAGATCGGCTGGCCGTTGAGCGTACCCATATACAGCGGCTCGCCGAATTGCCAGCTTGATCGCAGTTCATAGCACTCGCCGGCGAAGCTGACATCCCAGCCACCTTCGGCTTTGAGCACCCTGACCTGATACTGGTCTGCCCCCAGCAACACGACAAAATCCTCACCCGGGACAAATTCATGCCCCGGCATCTGGCCGGAAATCGTCCCGTTGCGCTCCAGATGCTGACGATGGATCGCGGCGGCAACGGCTACCAGCATCGCCGGATCGTCGTGGGGTACATCGGCGGCGTTGAAGCCCTTGGGGTACTGCTCGGCGATCAGGCCGGTGTTGAAGTCGCCGGACAGAAAGCGCGGGTTCTGCATCAGCGCCGCCTGGAAGGCAATATTGGAGGCAACGCCGCGAATCACGAACTGGTTCAATGCATCGCGCATGCGCGCGATCGCCTGATCGCGCGTCGCCGCATGGACGATCAGCTTGGCGATCATCGAATCGTAGAACATCGAGATCTCGCCGCCTTCATACACGCCGGTATCGACGCGCACGCCATGCACCTCCGGCGGCGGCATGTACTTCACCAGGCGGCCGGTGGATGGCAGGAAGCCGCGGAAAGGGTCTTCGGCGTTGATGCGGCATTCCATGGCCCAGCCGTCGAGCTTGACCTGATCCTGAGTGAAGGGCAGCTTCTCGCCGGCGGCCACCCGGATCATCAATTCGACCAGATCCAGCCCGGTGATCAATTCTGTCACCGGATGCTCGACCTGCAGCCGCGTATTCATTTCGAGGAAGTAGAAGCTCTTGTCCTTGCCGACCACGAACTCGACCGTGCCCGCGCTCTGGTAGTTCACGGCCTTTGCCAGTGCCACGGCCTGTTCGCCCATCGCCTTGCGCGTCACCGGATCGATGAAGGAGGAAGGTGCCTCTTCGATGACCTTCTGGTGGCGGCGCTGCAGCGAGCACTCGCGCTCCCACAGATAGACCGTATTGCCGTGGGCATCGCCGATCAGTTGAATCTCGATGTGGCGCGGTTCCTCGACAAACTTCTCGACGAAAATCCGGTCATCGCCAAAGGCATTTTTTGCCTCGGTCTTGCATGCGGTAAAGCCTTCGTGGGCTTCCCTGTTGGTATAGGCGACGCGCAGACCCTTGCCGCCACCGCCGGCCGACGCCTTGATCATCACCGGGTAGCCAATGCCTTTGGCGATCTCCACCGCCTGCTCGGGCGTGTCGATGGCCGCGTTGTGGCCGGGAATGGTATTGACCCTCGCTTCAATGGCCAGCTTCTTCGAGGCGATCTTGTCGCCCATTGCGGCCATCGAGTAGTGCTTGGGACCAATGAAGATGATGCCGTCCTCTTCCAGTCGGCGCGAGAATTCTCCGTTCTCCGAGAGGAAGCCGTAGCCCGGATGCACTGCCTCGGCGCCGGTCTGTTTGCAGGCGGCGATGATCTTGTCGATTGCGAGGTAGGAGTCCTTTGACGGCGGCGGACCGATGCAGACAGCCTCGTCGGCCATCCCGACATGACGCGCATCCTTGTCGGCTTCGGAGTACACCGCGACGGTGGCAATGCCCATCTTGCGAGCGGTCTTGATGACGCGGCAGGCGATCTCTCCCCGGTTCGCGATCAGAATTTTCTTGAACATTTATTGGTTCTCCCCGACGCTTACAGCGGAATGTTGCCGTGCTTGCGCCACGGATTCTGGATGTCTTTGTTTCGCAGCATCGCCAGGCTGCGGCAGATGCGTTTGCGGGTTTCATTCGGCATGATCACATCGTCGATGAAACCTCGCGCCCCGGCAACAAAGGGATTGGCGAACTTGGCCTTGTACTCGGCCTCGCGTTGCGCCACCTTGACCGGATCGCCCTTCTCTTCGCGGAAGATGATCTCGACGGCGCCCTTCGGCCCCATCACGGCAATTTCTGCCGAAGGCCAGGCAAAGTTGACGTCGCCGCGCAAGTGCTTCGAAGCCATCACGTCGTAAGCCCCGCCGTACGCCTTGCGCGTGATCAGGGTCACCTTGGGCACCGTGCATTCGGCGTAGGCATACAACAGTTTGGCGCCGTGCTTGATGATGCCGCCGTATTCCTGAGCGGTCCCCGGCATGAAGCCGGGCACATCGACCAGGGTGATGATGGGAATGTTGAAGGCGTCGCAAAAGCGCACGAACCGCCCGGCCTTGATCGAGGACTTGATGTCGAGGCAGCCCGCCATGACCATCGGCTGATTGGCGACAATGCCCACCGTCTGGCCTTCCATGCGAGCGAAGCCGATCACGATGTTCTTCGCATGGTCTGGCTGAATCTCGAAGAAGTCCGTGTCATCGACCATCTTGAGAATCAGTTCCTTGATGTCGTAAGGCTTGTTGGCGTTGTCCGGCACCAGTGTGTCGAGCGAGAAATCGAGGCGATCCGCCGGATCACAGGTCTCTCGCACCGGCGGCTTTTCCTTGTTGTTGAGGGGCAGATAGTTGAAGAAGCGGCGCAGCATCAGCAAGGCGTCGACGTCGTTCTCGAATGCGAGATCGGCGACCCCGGATTTGCTGGAGTGCGTCACCGCACCGCCGAGTTCCTCGGCAGTGACCTCCTCGTGCGTCACCGTCCTCACCACTTCCGGGCCGGTGACGAACATGTAGGAAGAATCCTTCACCATGAAGATGAAGTCGGTCATCGCCGGGCTGTACACCGCGCCGCCGGCGCAGGGGCCCATGATCATCGAGATTTGCGGAATCACCCCGGATGCCATCACGTTGCGCTGAAATACGTCGGCATAGCCACCGAGCGCGGCGACGCCTTCCTGAATTCGTGCACCACCCGAGTCATTCAGGCCGATCACCGGCGCACCGACTTTCAGCGCGTGGTCCATGATCTTGCAAATCTTCTCGGCGTGCGCCTCCGACAGAGCGCCGCCAAACACCGTGAAGTCCTGGGAAAATACAAATACCATGCGCCCATTGATGGTGCCATAGCCGGTCACCACGCCGTCGCCGGGAACGTGGCTGTCGCCCATCCCGAAATCAACGCAACGATGCTCCTTGAACATGTCCCACTCTTCGAAGGTGCCATCATCCAGCAGCATCTCGATGCGTTCGCGGGCGGTCAGCTTGCCCTTGGCGTGCTGGGCATCGATGCGCTTCTGGCCACCGCCGAGGGCCGCCCTGCCGCGCTTTTCGTCCAGCTGGTGAATGATGTCGTGCATGCGAAACTCCTCCGATCAAACCATGCGTAACTAGAAATGGCGGCTCATCAGTCCGAGCAGGCGCTGTGC
>JANXRC010000254.1 GCA_025353195.1 Rhodocyclaceae bacterium | reverse complement strand
ACGGCGCCTTATTGCACCGTTACGCGCTCATCAGGGTGGGGGATTTTGAAGTGGCCAAAGGTGGGGGAGTTTGGGTGGCCATCGGGGACGTCGATAATGTCGGCTCGACTACTACCAAAATTTCACCTTGAACCACTATTTCACCACCTGCCCGCGCGGCCTCGAAGCCCTGCTCGCAGAAGACCTCGCCAAGGCCGGGGGCAAGGACATCGCGCCGGTTCCCGGCGGCGCCGGCTGCAATGGCAACCTCGAGACAGGCTATCGCATCAACCTCGAATCGCGCATCGCGACGCGCGTCTTGTGGCGCATCGCGCGCGGCGGCTACCGCAGCGAAGCCGAGATCTATCAACTGGCCTACGACGCGGACTGGTCGCAGCTGTTTTCCGTGGATCGCTCGATTCGCGTCTATGTCACGGCGATCCGCTCGCCGCTCAAGAGCCTCGAGTTCATCACGCTGAAAGTCAAGGACGCCGTTTGCGACCGCTTCCGTGCCGAGACCGGACGACGCCCCAGCGTCAATACGAAGAATCCCGAGGTTCGCATTCACCTCTTCATCACCGAACAGCAGGCCACGCTGTATCTCGACACCTCCGGTGAGCCGCTCTACCTGCGCGGTCACAAGCTGGCCAAGGTCGGTGCGCCGCTCAAGGAAAACCTTGCCGCCGGCATCCTGCGGCTTTCCGGCTGGAAGCCGGGTGCGCCGCTGCTCGATCCGATGTGCGGCAGCGGCACCTTCCTGCTCGAGGCCGCGCAGATCTGCCTCGACGATGCGCCGGGGCTGTCACGCGAGCCGGGGGATTTCGGCTTTGAACATCTCAAGTCCTTCGATGCCGGCCTCTGGCGCAAGCTGCAGCGCGAAGCCGCCGGACGACGCCGCGAGGCCGGCGCGTTGTCGCTGTATGGCAGCGACAACGATGCCGATGCCGTCGCCCGCACGCGACAGAATCTCGCCCATGCCGGGCTCGATGATCTGGTCACACTGGAAACGTCCGACCTGCTGACACGAACCGCCCCCGCGCCAGGTGGCGTGCTGGTGGCCAATCCGCCCTACGGCGAACGACTGGGCAGCGAAGAGGAACTGGCGGCCTTCTACCCGCTGCTGGGCGATGCGCTCAAGCAGCGCTTTGCCGGCTGGAGTTGCTGGTTCCTATCGGCCGACACGCGACTGCCCAAGCTGATCCGGCTGCAGACATCGCGCAAGATTCCGCTCTACAACGGCGCGCTCGAATGCCGGCTGTACAACATCGAAATCACCGCCGGCAGCCACCGCCGGGAGCGCTAAACGATATCGAGGTGCTGGATGCCGGCGTTGCGATCCATCTCTTGCGACTGTTTGCTGTGCAGCTTGATCATCAGACGCACTTCGTTCATCGAGTCGGCAAAACGCAGCGCATCATCGTAGCTGATGCGGCCTTCTTCGAAGAGGTCGAAGAGCGCCATGTCGAAGGTCTTCATGCCGAGTTCTTTCGACTTCTTCATGATTTCCTTGATTTCGTGAATCTCGCCCTTGAAGATCAGGTCGGCAATCAGCGGCGAGTTGAGCAAGACCTCCACTGCCGCCGCACGGCCCTTGCCTTCCTTCAGGGGAATCAGGCGCTGCGACACGATGGCCTTGAGGTTGAGCGAAAGATCCATCAGCAGCTGCGGCCGGCGCTCTTCGGGAAAGAAGTTGATGATCCGGTCGATCGCCTGATTGGCGTTGTTGGCGTGCAGCGTACCCATCGCCAAATGGCCGGTTTCGGCAAAGGCAATGGCGTGCTCCATCACCTCACGGTCACGAATTTCGCCGATCAGGATGACGTCGGGCGCCTGACGCAAGGTGTTCTTCAGCGCGACTTCCCATGAATCGGTATCGACGCCGACTTCGCGCTGGGTAACCACGCAGTTGCGGTGTTCGTGGACGTATTCCACCGGGTCTTCGATGGTGATGATGTGGCCGTAGCTGTTCTGGTTGCGATAGCCGATCATGGCCGCCAGCGAGGTTGACTTGCCGGAACCCGTGCCGCCGACAAACAGTACCAGGCCGCGCTTGGTCATCGTCACGTCCTTCAGCACCGGCGGCAGCTTGAGATCATCGATTTCGGGAATCTGCACGTTGATGGTGCGCAGAATAATGCCGACCCGCCCCTGCTGGACAAAGGCATTGACGCGGAAGCGGCCGATACTGGCGGGCGAGATCGCAAAATTGCATTCCTTGGTGGCCTCGAACTCGGCGGCCTGCTTGTCGTTCATGATCGCGCGCGCCAGTTCCTGCGTGTGTTGCGATGACAGCGGCTGCGTAGTGGCCGGGGTCATCTTGCCGTCGATCTTCATGGCCGGCGGGAAACCGGAAGTAATGAACAAGTCGGAGCCCTTCTTCTGCATCATCATCGTCAGAAGCTGGTACATGAATTTGAGACCTTCGTCGCGTTCCATGGTGTTCCTCGTCAGTCAATTCAGCCGCTCTGCGGCTCATTTTAGTAGCCTCCCCTTGAGGGGAGGACGGGAGGGGTGGGCGTTTAATCGCAACAAGGACAATTCTCGGGGCTTTAGCCCGGAAAATTGTCCTTGTTGGCTGCCTTGCTGCGCGCTTCGCCGGGCGAAATAATTTTTCTCTTGACCAGATCCGACAAATTCTGGTCAAGCGTCTGCATGCCAAATTGTTGGCCGGTCTGAATCGCCGAATACATCTGGGCCACCTTGGCCTCGCGGATCAGGTTGCGGATCGCCGGCGTGCCGACCATGATCTCGTGCGCCGCAACGCGTCCCTTGCCGTCCATGGTCTTGCACAGGGTCTGGGAAATTACCGCCTTCAGGGATTCCGACAGCATGGCGCGGATCATTTCCTTTTCAGCGGCGGGGAACACGTCGATGATGCGGTCGATGGTCTTCGCCGCCGAGGAGGTGTGCAGCGTGCCGAATACCAGGTGACCGGTTTCGGCGCCGGACATCGCCAGCCGGATGGTTTCCAGGTCGCGCATTTCGCCGACCAGGATGACGTCCGGGTCTTCGCGCAGCGCCGAGCGCAGGGCATTGTTGAAGGACAGGGTATGCGGACCGACCTCGCGCTGGTTGATCAGGCATTTCTTGGATTCATGAACGAACTCGATCGGGTCCTCGACGGTCAGGATGTGGCCGTATTCAACTTCGTTCTTGTGATTGACCATCGCTGCCAGCGTGGTCGACTTGCCCGAACCGGTCGGCCCGGTCACCAGCACCAGGCCGCGCGGCTGGTCGGCCAGCTCTTCAAAAATCTTCGGCGCGCCGAGGTCGGCCAGCGACAGGATCTTCGACGGAATGGTCCGCATCACAGCCGCCGCACCGCGGTTCTGGACGAAGGCATTGACGCGAAAACGCGCCAGATTCGGTACCGCAAAGGAAAAGTCGCATTCGAGATTTTCCTCGTACACCTTGCGCTGCCCGTCGTTCATGATGTCATAAATCATGGCATGCACATCCTTGTGCTCCATCGCCGGCAAGTTGATGCGCCGTATGTCGCCATTGACGCGGATCATCGGCGGCAGGCCGGCTGACAAATGCAGATCGGACGCCTTGTTCTTGACAATGAAAGTGAGCAGTTCGGTGATGTCCATGAGCGCTTTCCTGTAGATGGGGTGCGATATACTTTGAAGCCGCTATATGACATCAATCGCCGCCAACTTGCAAGCTGTGCGTGCACGCATTGCGGCTGCCTGCGTTGCCGCCGGGCGGCCCGCGGAATCCGTGCGATTGCTGGCTGTGTCCAAAACCTGGCCCGTCACCAGCGTACGCGAGGCGGTCGCGGCGGGGCAACGCGCATTCGGCGAAAACTATGTGCAGGAAGCTATCGACAAGGCGGCGGAACTGGCCGGACTTGGCCTTGAATGGCATTTTATCGGACCGCTGCAAAGCAACAAGACGCGGCTGGTGGCCGAAAACTTTGCCTGGGTGCATTCGGTGGACCGCCTGAAGATCGCCGAACGGCTGGCCGCGCAACGCCCAGCAGGCCTGGCGCCACTGCAGGTCTGCATTCAGGTGAATGTATCCGGCGAGGCCTCCAAGAGCGGCTGCGCCCCGGAGCAGGCCGCCACTCTGGTCCATGCCGTGGCCACCCTGCCGAGGCTGTGCTTGCGCGGGCTGATGGCCATTCCCGAACCCGGTGAAGATAGCCGCCTGCAACGCGGCCGCTTCGCCCTGCTGAGACAATTGCACGACCAATTCAACGCCGAGGGCATCAAGCTCGATACGCTCTCGATGGGCATGAGCCACGATCTGGAAGCAGCGATAATGGAAGGCGCGACGCTGGTCAGGATCGGCACGGCGATTTTCGGCGAAAGGAATTACACCACATGAAGATCACATTCATTGGCGGCGGCAACATGGCCGTCGCCCTAATCAGCGGCCTCTACCGGCAGGGTTTTCCGGCAGCGGGGATCCAGGTCGTCGAGCCCTTCACGGAATCCCGCGACACCCTCGCCGAACGCTTCGGCGTCCGCTGCACGGCGGCCGTGGATGCCGCCGCGCTGGACTGTCAGGTCCTGGTGCTGGCGGTGAAGCCGCAGCAGATGCGCGAAGCGGTCGCCCCGCTGGTCGGCAAGCTGAGCGCGCAACTGGTCGTCAGCATCGCCGCAGGACTGCGGCTGGCCGACATCTCGCGCTGGCTCGGCGGCCACCGCCACGTGGTGCGCACCATGCCCAACACGCCGGCCCTGATCGGTGCTGGCATCACCGGCCTCTGCGCCGATCCCGGCGTCAATCAGGACGGCCGGGACAACGCCGAGAATCTGATGCGCGCCGTCGGCAACACCTTCTGGGTGCATGACGAGAAGCAGATGGACGCCGTTACCGCGGTATCCGGCAGCGGTCCGGCTTATGTCTTCTATTTCATCGAGGCCATGGAAGCCGCAGCGCTGAAGCTGGGTTTCGATGCACCCACCGCACGGCAACTCAGCGTCGAGACCTTCATCGGTGCCGCCCGCCTGGCTGAACAGAGCAGCGAGCCGATCGCGACCTTGCGCCAACGCGTGACCTCCAAAGGCGGCACCACCGAAGCGGCGCTGTTGTCGTTTGGCACCAGCGGCACTGCCGCCGCCATCGAACAAGGCATCATGGCCGCCGATCAGCGCGGTCGCGAGTTGGGCGAGATTCTCGGTAAGGACTGATGTTTACCCAGATCATTCTCTTCATTCTCGATACCGTCTGCGGCTTTCTGACGCTGGCGCTGCTGGTGCGCTTCGCCATGCAATGGGCGCGCGCGCCGTTCCGCAACCCGCTGGGACAATTCATCGTCGCCGTCACCGACTGGATGGTGCGTCCCCTGCGCCGCCTGATTCCGGGCCTGTTCGGCCTCGACCTGGCGAGCCTGCTGCTGGCCTGGTTGTGGCAGGTAGCCTATCAGGGGATTGCGCTGGGCTTCTCCGGAGTGCTGCACGCCGTGTCGCCAGCACCGACTCTTGTGGTGGCCTTGCTGGCGCTGCTGGAGATGGCAAAGATCAGCCTGTACCTGGTGATGGGAGCCGTGATTGTGTCGGCGGTGTTCTCCTGGGTGAACCCCTATGCACCGCTGGCCGACGTGTTCAACACCATGACGCGGCCGCTGCTGCGGCCGTTTCGCCGCATCATTCCGCCAATTGGCGGCGTCGACCTGTCGCCGCTGGCCTTGTTGCTGGTGCTGCAAATTGCTCTCTTTGTGGTCGCCAACCTGCGCAACAGCGTACTGCCATTGATCCTGATGTCATGACCTGGCTGATCGCCGACGGCAAGGGCGTGACGCTGCGGCTGCACATCCAGCCTGGAGCGAAGAGAACCGAAGTGGTCGGACTGCATGGCGAGGCGCTGAAGATCCGGCTTGCGGCGCCGCCGGTGGATGGCAAGGCCAATGCCTGCCTGATCGCGTTTCTCGCCGATCAGCTCGGCGTGGCCAAGGCGGCGATCAGCCTGGTCAGCGGCGACACGTCGCGCGCCAAACGGGTGCGCATCGACGGCGTCGAGTCTTCTGCGGTGAAAGACCGCCTCGGAGGTTCCTAACTCAGTGTGCCGTCGAAGGACAGATGGCCGTCGATCAGGGTGTAGCGCACGCGACCGGGCAACTCGAAACCGAGAAAGGGCGTGTTCTTGCCCTGGCTTCTGAGGTTTTCGCGGCTGACCTTGAATTCGGCAACCGGGTCGAAAACACAGATATCGGCCGCCGCACCAGGCGCCAGGCGGCCGGCCTTGACGCCGAGGATATGCGCCGGGTCCGACGTGACGCGGGCCAGCGCGGTCACCAGCGGCAGCTTCATTTCCTGCGCCCACTTTAGCGTCAGCGGCAGCAGCAGTTCGAGTCCGGTGGCCCCCACCTCGGCTTCCTCGAAGGGCATCTGCTTGGCATCGTCGTCCACCGGCGTGTGGTCGGAACACAGCGCGTTGATCGCACCCGAGGCAAGGCCGGCACGCAAGGCGTCGCGATCGCGCTGCGAGCGCAGCGGCGGATCGAGCCGGGCGTGCGCATCGAAAAAGCCGACATCCATCTCGCACAGATGCAGGTGATGAATCGCCACATCGCAGGTCACCGCAATGCCGGCGGCGCGAGCGGCGACGATCATGTCGACGCCGGCAGCCGACGAAATTCGTGTCACGTGCACCCGGGCGCCGGTCTCGCGGGCCAGATGCAGGATGGTTGCCAGCGCGATGGTTTCCGCCGCCACCGGAATCCCGGCGAGGCCAAGGCGGGCGGCGACCTCGCCATCGTGGGCGACGCCCTTCCTGGCCAGGAAGGGGTCCTGCGCCTGCAGCCAGACCGGGAAGTCGAAGGTGGCCGCGTACATCATGGCGCGCAGCAGCACCTGGGTGTCGACAATGGCGCGATTGGCCTGGCCGAAGGCGACACACCCGGCTTCGGCGAGTTCCGCCATCTCGGTGAGCGCCTTGCCTTCCAGCTGCAGGGTCAGCGCACCTACCGGATGGACATGGGCAAACTCGGGCAGCCGCGCCCGATGGGTCAGCATTTCTACCAGTCCCGGCTCGTCCAGCACCGGATCGGTATCCGGCGGGCAGGCCAGTCGCGTGACACCGCCGGCCGCGGCGGCGGCCATTTCGGACTCGAGCGTGGCCCGGTATTCAAAACCCGGCTCACGCAGCCGTGCGGCAAGATCAACCAGTCCGGGACAGACGATGCAGCCGGTGGCATCGAGCACGCTGTTGGCTTCGAAACCGGCCGGCGCCGTGCCGCCAACGCCGACTATTCGTCCGGCCGCAATGAACACGTCGAGGGCCTTGTCCGTCTTGCTCGCCGGGTCGATCAGGCGGCCGTTCTTGATGTGGATTTTCATGCTGTCTCCGCCGGGCCGCCCCAAGGAGGCAGCCAGCCAACAATACGGAGCGGGCACTGCCCGCGAACCGAAGTCACCCCTGCCCATGGGGCGGGGGATGGGGGGTGGGCTCTCATCAATTTCCCGCCAGCATCGCCATGACGGCCATGCGCACCGCGATACCAAAAGTGACTTGCGGCAGGATCACGGCCTGGCCGCCATCGGCCACCGCCGAATCGATTTCGACGCCGCGATTCATCGGCCCCGGGTGCATGACGATGGCGTCTGGCTTGGCCAGCGCGAGTTTTTCCGGCGTCAGGCCGTAGGACTTGAAATACTCCTGCGTCGAGGGCAGCAGGGCGCCTTGCATGCGTTCATTTTGCAGGCGCAGCATCATCACGACATCGACGCCGCGCAGGCCCTCCCGCATGTCGTGGAACACCCTCACCCCGAGTCGTTCGATGCCGGTGGGCAGCAGGGTCTTCGGCGCGATGACGCGGACTTCGGGCACGCCGAGCGTGGTCAGGGCATGGATCTGGCTGCGCGCCACGCGCGAATGCAGTACGTCGCCGACGATGGCGA
>JANXRC010000245.1 GCA_025353195.1 Rhodocyclaceae bacterium | reverse complement strand
GTCATTCAGGACCCGGTTGAGGACCGCGCTGGACGCCGCGGTCTGGGCGAAATGGGTGGTCTCGCCGGCCTGGATGGAGAACTTGTCCCAGTTGATGATGGCGCCATTGCTGTTGGTCACCGTGAGGACGTTGCCGGCCTGATTGAAGGTGGCGGCACCATTGACGACGGCGGGATTCACCGGGTTGGACAGGACCGGGGCGGCAAGGAAGCACGCGGCTACCGCGGCGACGCCCAGTCGAACGGGCGTCGACAACCGGTAAGAGTGCTTGCGGGAAGGATTCTGGCAATTCATCTGCAAACTCCAAAGCGGGAAAGCCGCTGACACATGTTTTTTTATAGCCCTAAAACCACTCAGCTGCAAGGGAGGAAGTCACACTCAGGCCAGTGTTCGATACCTCTGATCAGAAACCGAAGGCCAGGCCGAAATGACCGCGAATGTCGCCATCAAGCGCGATGTTTGGGGCGCCGTTTGGCCAGACGCCATCCGTGACCCGCGCAATGTCGAGGCGAGCGCTGATGTCCTTCCTGAGGTTGTAGCGCAAGCCGACACCCACCGATGCGATGTTGACTTTCTGGTTCAAGGACGGGTTGATGTTGAAGCCCTGCGCCGAATCGTAGAAGACCAGCCACTTGAGATTTCCCTCCAGACCCAGACTGGCCGCAATATCGGGTGAATAGACTTCAATATTCGCAAAATAGCCGCGATCGGTGGCGACGGCGCGTTCAAGGAAACCGCGCACGGCAGTGGAGCCCGCCAGACCCAGTCGCTCGCCGGCGGGTAGCGCATTGTTCGCATGCTGGCCGCTCGCGGCAACGCGCAGCATCCAGTCGCCGGCTATTGCAGCGGCATAGCTGCCGCCAAAGCGCAGGACGGAGAACTCGTCCTTGCTCTGGTAGCCCGACGCGGCGGAGTAACGATCATAGCCACCGGCGGCGGGAGCGGCGGGGGCGAAGGTGAATTCGCTGCCCATCGGGAATAGGTTGTGTGCCACGCCGACGTTGAAATCGATGGCCTCACCCGGCTTTTGCCACTGGCCGCTGTAGGTGGCTGAGACAGGTCGCAACGTATAGGGCGTGCAACCTGCTGCGCCAAAAGGCGTGGGAACGCCTGCAACCGTGCAGCGGCTGTTCATGTACTTGTAGTCGTAGCCCAACACCACTTTGGACGTGAACTCGCCGGCACGGGCAAAAATGTGGTTGTAGCGCAGACCGAACACCTCGCCTTTGCCGTTGATCGCAAGGCCGGAACCGAGGTTCGGCGAATTGGCCGGTGAGTCGCTGCTGGAATTGCCGTAAATGATGTCGATGCTGTCGCCGATCGAATACAGCGGCAGGCGATAGCCGATACTGAAAATATCGACCTTTACACCAGTGCCGTCCTGCCACGGAAAGACTCGATTGCCAAGAACCTTCATGCCGCCCGGAGGGTCCAGCGCGGTCGTGTAGGCCAGCGTCAGCACCTGATCGCTGTTGCCCACATTTGCGTTCTGGTAGGAGATGCCTACCCGATGCTTGCCGGTGCCCTTGGTGCCGGTATTGTCCAGAGTCAGGTAGACGCGCTCCGGCTGTTCTTCCTTGACCTCGACCCGGGCGTCGACCTGACCTTCGACTTCGCTGACGCCCAGCGTCACTTCAACTTGTTTGGCGGGATTCTCGTTGCTCAGCTGGACGTTTTCGGACAGCTGACGCATGTTGGGCGCCGCGCCCTCCTTCAGGTCGGGCAGGCTGGCGCGAACATTTTCATTGTTGAAATACTTGTTGCCGGTAATGGTGACCTTGCCGATCACACCCTCACTGACTTGCAATCGCACCACGCCGGAGGTGAGTTCCTGCTCCGGCACGTAGACCTGCACGGTACCGTAACCGAGGCGGCGAAACTCTCCTTCGAGGGCCTCCAGGGCCTTTTGCACATCGCCATAAAGTTTGTGCTGGCCGACAAAAGGCGCCACCAGTTGCTGAGCCCTTTCCTCCGGCAGAATCGAATTTCCCTCGATCTGAAAACGTACTATGTCGAAACTCGCGTCCTGGGCGGCCGCGTGATTCAGCGATCCTGCCGCCAGCACGACAATGGCGGCCAACAACCTGACTATCGCTTTAGTCATAAACAAATCCTCAATAAACTCATTGATATATCAATCAATACCTAAGGTTGTTTCTGATTGACCGTTACCGAAAACTAACAGAGTTTCGCTCCAACGGCAACGGCCAGCCGGGCAAACTGCAGATGACACCAGGAAAGACGTTGCTCATGCGCCACGCTCGACAGCAGTCAGGCACGCGTTGCTGGCGCAGGCCGTGGCGACGATGTCGCGGTGCGCGGCCCGCACGCCGTTGAAGTCGCCGCTTGGCCAGTCGGCTTGACGCCGGCTAATCACGCGGTATGACGCGGTCCCCTTGCATGGGAGCATTTCGCAGCGTGTCGTCGAGGCGCAGGCGCAACGTGTCCTGCGGGCCTGACGGCAGACGCGAAGAGACAGCGGGGGGCGTGCCCAGCCAGATTCCTGCACCGATGCCGGCCATCAGGGCCAGGGCCGTGCTGGCAAGCAAACGGCGCCGGGCTTGCGCCGGACTGCTCTTTAATGGCGCCTTGGCCTGTGTCGCCTCAAGCTCCACAGCCGATGACTGGGGGGCCTCGCGCGCGGCCGCGACGCGCCCCGCTTCGGCTTCCTGATCGGTGCGAAGACGGGTTTCCAGCGCTGCCTGCTCTTCCGCCTCTGCGCGCGATGCAGCCGCCGCTTCGGCGATCCGATCGGCACGTAGCTTCCCGGCGACCAGGTCGGCCGCCCGGCGCTCGGCTGCAGCTCGATCCGCG
>JANXRC010000228.1 GCA_025353195.1 Rhodocyclaceae bacterium | reverse complement strand
AGCACATGCAGATGGTGCTGGCCATGAACTGCACGATCTTGCCTTCGTGCTTCACTTCTTCGGCCAGCCGCTCAACGAGGTTGAGCTCGGTGCCGACCAGCCAGCGCGTGTTGGGCGGCGCCGCCTTCACCGTCTGCAGGATGGTTTCGGTGCTGCCGATGTGATCGGACTGCTTGCAGACTTCGAAACTGCATTCGGGGTGCGAAATGACGATGCCATCGGGATGCTGGTTGCGAAACTTGATGATGTCCTTGGGCTGGAACATCTGGTGCACCGAACAGTAGCCGTGCCAGAGGATGATCTTGGCCTTTTCGATCTGCTCCCGCGTCAGCCCCCCCTGTTCCAGGTCCGGGTTCCAGATCACCATCTGGTCAAGCGAGATGCCCATCTTGTAGCCGCTCCAGCGTCCCAGGTGCTGGTCGGGAAAGAACAGCACCTTCTCGCGCTGCGCGAACGACCATTCCAGGATCTTCGGCGCGTTGGACGAGGTGCAGACAATGCCGCCGTGTTCGCCGCAGAAGGCCTTCAGGTCGGCAGCCGAATTGATATAGGTCACCGGCGTCACTTTCTCGTCGGGATTCAGCACCGCGGTTAATTCGCGCCAGGCGCGCTCGACCTTGGCCAGGCTGGCCATGTCGGCCATCGAGCAGCCGGCGGCCAGATCGGGAAGGATGGAAATCTGTTCGGGGCGCGAAAGGATGTCAGCCACTTCGGCCATGAAATGCACGCCGCAGAAAACAATGTTCTCCGCGTCGGACTGCGACGCCAGACGCGAAAGCTTGAGCGAATCGCCGGTGATGTCGGCATGGACATAGACGTCGGCACGCTGGTAGTGGTGGCACAACAGCACTACCTTGTCGCCGAGCTTTGCCTTCGCGGCACGGATGCGCTCACCGGCATCCCGGTCGGCCAGGGTGTTGAAGCGGTCAAAGGAGATGGTTGCTGTTTGCATGATGTGAACCCGGAAGATCAGGCACGGTTAACTCAAAGCCTCAGGACTGGCTCCAGGGCAGGCCGCTGGCGCGCCATCCGCCGGTTCGATTGCGCTGGCCGTTGGCGTCCTTGTTGCCCTCGAAACCTTCGAGGATGTTGTAGCAATCCGGAAATCCTGCCTCCGTTGCGGCTTTTGCGGCCGCGCCGGAACGATTGGCGGAACGGCACAGAAACAGCAACAGGGACTCGGTCGTCACGCTGTGTTTCAGGGCCTGGAGGAAATGCGGATTGGGGTGTTTGCCGGGATAATCCTGCCATTCGATCTCGATGGCACCGGGGACACGGCCGACCCAGTCGAGCTCGGCTTTGGTGCGCACATCGATGAGCTTGGCGCCGGGTGCCAGGTGCCACAATTCATAAGCCTCCGCGGGCGTCAGCGCACCCTCATAAGGCAGCTTCAACTCGCGGGCGCGCGACTGCGCCAGCTGAAGGATTTCGGTAAGGCGTCCCATGGAAAGTCCGTCCGGAGAGCGGGATAGAATGCGAAGTATTCGAGTATAGCGTCACCGTATGTCCCGCGAAACCCACTCAGAAACCATGGTCGATACCCAGAGCGCCGGCGCGCAGTCGCAAGACGATGCGCGTTTCCGGGAGGGCCAGCGCATCACCTGGGTCAGTGTCGCCGTCAACATTGTGCTGACCGCCATGCAACTGGTGGTCGGCTTCGCCGCGCACTCGCAAAGCCTGATCGCGGACGCCATGCACACGCTGTCGGACATTGTTTCGGACGCCTTCGTGCTGTTCGCCAACCGCAAGGGGGCGGAAGCCGCCGATGCCGACCATCCATATGGCCACGGACGCTTCGAAACCGCGGCCTCGCTGGTGCTGGGCCTGCTCCTGGCCGGCACCGGCGCCGGTATCCTGATTGCGGCCGCGGGGCGCCTGCAGAATCTCGGCAGCGCGCCGCCGGTCGGCGTCGCTGCGATGTGGGCGGCAATTTTCACCCTGGCGGCCAAGGAGGGCCTGTTCCGCTACATGCTGGCGACTGCCGAGCGCCTGCGTTCGCCGATGCTGGTGGCCAATGCCTGGCACGCCCGCGCCGATGCGCTTTCCTCGCTGGTGGTGGCGGCGGGCATCGGCGGCGCGTTGCTCGGCTTCAACTTCGCCGATGCGGTGGCCGCCATCATCGTCGGCGCCATGATCGTGCGCGCCGGGTTCAAGTTCGGCTGGGCTGCCATCCGCGAGTTGATCGATACCGGTCTATCCGCCGAGGAGGTGGCGGCGATAAGGAGCACCATCGCCAGCACCCCCGGCGTGCTCGGCATGCATGAACTGCGTACCCGGCGCATGGCACACCAGGTGCTGGTCGATGCCCATGTCCAGGTCAACCCGCGCATCAGTGTCTCCGAAGGTCACCGCATCGCGGAATCAGCGCGGCAGCGAGTGCTGGACGATCACCCGGAGGTACTCGATGTGCTGGTCCACGTCGATGCCGAAAACGACCTGCTGGGCAATGCCGCCATCCAGTTGCCGGAGCGCGCTGTCCTGCTCGCCCATCTAAGCGGGCTGCTCGACGCCGAGCCGCCGGAGTTCGAACGAACCACCTTGCATTACCTCGGCACCCGGGTCGAGGCAGAAGTCTTTCTGCCTTCCGGATTTGCCGACGAAGCCATGCTCGCCGCGATCCGGCAGCGCGTGGCAGCAGCCCTGCCCAACGACCCATGGTTCATCGCCATCCGGCTCAATCAAAGAGTTGCACCATTTTAGTGCCGACGACACCCCCGATGCACGCCATTGGTGCATCAATTGAGGGGTCGAGAAGCAAAAAGACTTGTGGCACAATCGCTTTCTTGCGCCGTGCAAATGGCACGCTAACTGCTATTAGGGTCCAGCACAGTTTTTGGTATCGATTTACCGGCATTTGACATTCACTCTCAGGAGAGCACTTTATGACCCCCCAGGACGTAATCAAGATGGTCGAGGAAAAGGAAGTCCGCTTCGTCGACTTCCGCTTCACCGACACGCGCGGCAAGGAACAGCACGTTGGCGTGCCGATCTCCCACTTCGGCATGGAAAAATTCGAAGACGGCCACGCCTTCGACGGCTCCTCCATCGCCGGCTGGAAGGGCATTCAGGCCTCCGACATGCAACTGATGCCGGACGCGAATACCGCTTACATCGATCCCTTCATGGACGAAACGACGCTGGTACTGACTTGCGACGTAGTCGAGCCGGCAGACGGCAAGGGCTACGACCGCGACCCGCGCTCGATCGCCAAGCGCGCCGAGGCCTATCTCAAGTCTTCCGGCATCGGCGACACCGCCTATTTCGGCCCGGAACCCGAATTTTTCATTTTCGACGCCGTCGAGTGGAAGATCGACATGTCCGGCGCCTACTGCAAGGTTATTTCGGAAGAGGCGGCCTGGGCCTCGGGGGACAAGTTCGAGTCCGGTAACACCGGCCATCGCCCGACTGTCAAGGGCGGCTACTTCCCGGTGCCTCCGGTCGACAGCCTGAACGACATCCGCGCCCAGATGTGTATTGCGATGGAAGCTTGTGGCGTTCCGGTGGAAGTGCATCATCATGAAGTCGCCACCGCCGGCCAGTGCGAAATCGGCACCAAGTTCGGCAGCCTGGTGCAGCGCGCCGACTGGACCCAGATTCTCAAGTACATCGTGCACAACGTTGCCCACAGCTACGGCAAGACCGCGACCTTCATGCCCAAGCCCATCGTCGGCGACAACGGCTCCGGCATGCATGTCCATCAATCGCTCTGGAAGGGTGGCAAGAACCTGTTCGCCGGTAACGGCTACGCCGGGCTGTCCGAGACCGCGCTGTACTACATCGGCGGCATCATCAAGCATGCCCGCGCGCTGAACGCCATCACCAACCCGCTGACCAACTCCTACAAGCGGCTGGTGCCCGGCTTCGAAGCCCCGGTCAAGTTGGCCTATTCGGCGCGCAACCGCTCCGCCTCGATCCGCGTGCCTTACGTGCATTCGGACAAAGCGCGCCGCATCGAAGTTCGCTTTCCGGATCCGGGTGCCAACCCCTATCTGGCCTTCACTGCCATGATGATGGCCGGCCTCGATGGCATCCAGAACAAGATTCATCCCGGCGATCCGGCCGACAAGAACCTGTACGACCTGCCGCCGGAAGAAGACGCGAAGATTCCGACCGTCTGCTCCAGCCTGGAACAGGCGCTGGAATACCTGGACAAGGGCCGCGAATTCCTCACCCGTGGCGGCGTGTTCAGCAACGAAATGATCGATGCCTACATCGAGCTCAAGATGGAGGAAGTTACCCGCTTCCGCATGACCACCCATCCGCTCGAGTACGAGATGTACTACTCGATCTGATGAAGCCCCTGCGTAGCAGGCGGGCCAGCAAAAAACCCTGACCTCGCCGCTACGGATGATTCCTTGCGCAGGGCGTGGCAAGAGAAAGGACGGGCATGCCCGTCCTTTTTTTATGCCTGCGGCGTTCTCGCCGCAGACGGTAGCCTAGCGATGGTTCTGCATTTGGCATACACTCAGCGCCATGAAGAAGCTAATTCTTGCTCTCTCTGTCCTGCTGCCGCTGACTGCGGCCGCAAGTACGCTCTACAAGTGCACGGATGAATCCGGTGTAGTGCTCTACACCAACCAGAAGACCAACAAGAAAAGTTGTACGGTGCTTTCGTACCAGGCACCGCCCCCTTCTTCCGCCGCCAACGGGACGAAGCCGCGCGCTGCCGCGGCGCCGACGCCAAGCGATTTCCCGCGTGTCTCGGGCAGCGAACAAAAGGCCCGCGATAGCGACCGCCGTGCGATCCTGGACAAGGAACTCGCCAACGAACTGCAGAACCTGGAAAAAGCCAAGAAGGCGCTGGGCGATGCCGCCAACCAGCCGCCGGACAAGCTCCAGTCCCTGCGCGATACCGCAGCGTTGCACGAGCGAAACGTAGAGTCGCTGAAGAAAGAACTCGGCAACCTGCGCTGAGCCACGGTTCAAATGAAATCCAGCGGCTGGTGCGCTTCTTGCACACATCATCCCTGATGAACGACGCCACCCAAACGCTCCATGCCTTCAGCGGACTCGATCTCCTTTCCTCCGCTGTAGTGCTGGTCGATGCCAAACTGATCATCCGCCACGTCAACCCCGCGGCGGAGAACCTGTTCGCCGTCAGTTCGCGTCAGTTGCTCGGCCAGCCCCTGCAACGACTGGTGGGCGACCCGCCGGAGCTTTCCGCCGCGCTCGACAATGCGCTGAAAAACAACTGGAGCTATACCGGCCACAACATCCTGATCAAGCTGGCGCAGGACGTCCTGCTACATGTGGATTGCACGGTGACGCCCGTCGAAAACCACAGCGCACGCCTGTTGCTGGAAGTGCGGCCGATCGACCAGCAATTGAAGGCGGCGCGCGAAGAACAGCTCGCCCAGCAGCAGCAGGCCAACCGCGAACTGGTGCGCAATCTGGCGCACGAAATCAAGAACCCGCTCGGCGGCATTCGCGGCTCCGCGCAGTTGCTGGAACGGGAACTGGCCAGCGAGCCGCTCAAGGAATATACCCAAGTCATCATTGCGGAGGCCGACCGCCTGCAAACGCTGATGCAACGGCTGCTCTCTTCGCATCGCGTGATGCAGCCGGCACAAGTAAACATTCACGAGATCCTCGAGCGCGTGCGGCGTCTGATCCACGCCGAATACCACAATATCAGCGTCAGGCGCGACTACGACACCTCGCTGCCCGACATTACCGGCGACCGCGAACAACTGATCCAGGCCATTCTCAATATTTCGCGCAACGCCGCTCAGGCAATTGGCGGCAATCCCTCCGGCCCTCCTTCAGGACAGGGCGATGACGACGGTTCAGCGCACCCCGGCACCGGCAAGGGTGAGATCATTTTCCGCACCCGGGCAGCGCGACAGGTTACGCTGGCGAAGAAGCACCACGCGCTGGCACTTGAATTGCAAGTGATCGACAACGGTCCGGGCATCGCTGAGGAAATCCGCGACAAGATTTTCTATCCGCTGGTCTCGGGCCGAGAAAACGGCAGCGGTTTGGGCCTTACCATCGCCCAGAGCTTTGTCCAGCAACACGGCGGAACCATTGAAGTCACTTCGCGGCCCGGCCACACCTGCTTTTCGCTGATGTTGCCGGTGACTCGCAAGAACAGGAACAAGGAAGAATCATGAATCCCGTCTGGATCATCGACGATGACCGCTCCATCCGCTGGGTGCTGGAAAAGGCCCTTGGCCGCGAGAGCATTGCGGCCAAGTGCTTCGGCTCTGCGGACGAAGCGCTTGCGGCGTTCGACAGCGGCCTGAAGCCTCAGGTGCTGGTCTCCGACATTCGCATGCCCGGCAGCAGCGGACTGGACCTGTTGCGCCATGTGAAGAAACAGTATCCCGATCTGCCCGTCATCATCATGACTGCCTATTCCGACCTCGATTCCGCGGTGGCGGCTTTCCAGGGGGGCGCCTTCGAATATCTGCCCAAGCCCTTCGATGTCGATCAGGCAGTGGACCTGGTGCGCCGAGCGATCACCCAGGCGTCGCACCACAACGGTGCGCCGGAAGAAACCAGCGCCGTACCGGAGATCCTGGGTCAGGGCGCCGCCCTGCAGGAAGTCTTTCGCGCCATCGGCCGGCTGTCGCAGTCTCATGCCACCGTGCTGATCAATGGCGAATCCGGTACCGGCAAGGAGCTGGTGGCTCGCGCCCTGCATCGTCACAGCCCGCGCAAGGACGCGCCCTTCATCGCCATCAACACGGCGGCCATTCCGCGCGATCTGCTCGAATCGGAATTGTTCGGCCACGAAAAGGGAGCCTTCACGGGCGCCGGCGCGCTGCGGCGCGGACGTTTCGAGCAGGCGGACAATGGCACGCTGTTCCTCGACGAAATCGGCGACATGCCGGCCGAGTTGCAGACCCGGTTGTTGCGCGTACTGTCAGACGGCAACTTCTACCGCGTCGGCGGCCACCAGCCGGTGAAGGCCAATGTGCGGGTGATCGCCGCGACCCATCAGGACCTGGAAGGGCGGGTCAAGGAAGGCCTGTTCCGCGAAGACCTGTTCCACCGCCTCAACGTCATCCGCTTGCGCCTGCCGCCCTTGCGCGAGCGGCGCGATGACATTCCACTGCTGGCCAGACACTTCCTGCAAAAAAGCGCCCAGGAACTCGGCGGCGAACCCAAGCGCCTCACCGATGCGGCGCTCAAATACCTGCAGGGACTGGATTTCCCGGGCAACGTCAGGCAACTGGAAAACCTCTGCCACTGGCTGACCGTAATGGCCCCAGGGCAAAGCGTGGACGTTGCCGATCTGCCTGCCGAGTTGCGCGACGAACCCAGCCGCGAGATGCCCGCCAACTGGAATACCGCGCTGGCGAGCGAAGCCGACCGGCTGCTCAGCGCCGCGCCCGGCGAGGTCTTCAATCAGCTCACGCGCCAGTTCGAAGCCACGCTGATTCGCCGCGCGCTGAACGCCACCGGCGGGCGCCGCATCGATGCCGCGCAACTGCTTGGCATCGGCCGCAACACCATCACGCGCAAGATTCAGGAACTCGGCCTGGATGACGTCAAGGGAGATTCCGGGGCGACCTGAAAGTCCCGCTTCAAGTATAGTCAGCACGACTATCAGTCGAGCACTGCCAGAGGCTCGTCGCCCTACGGGACACATTCATGCCTGCCACGATTGCCGCCATTGCCGCCAAGCTTGGGCTCGCCGCTCGCCGCTTCGACATCGATGTCCTGCCCAGTTGCGATTCGACGAATGCCGTCCTGCTGAACCGCGCCGAATCCGGCGCGCCGTCCGGCACGGTGGTCATCGCGAAAGAGCAAACCGCCGGCCGCGGCCGCCGCGGCCGTACCTGGTTCGCCAGCCCCGGCGACAGCCTGACCTTTTCGCTGCTCTGGCGTTTTGCGCCGGGCACCGCACCGGCCGGCCTGTCGTTGGCGATCGGCGCTGCCGTTGCCCGTGCATTGCAGGAAGTCGGCGCTGGCGAGACGGCGTTGAAATGGCCCAACGACATTCTCAGGGACGGCCGCAAGCTTGGCGGCATTCTGGTCGAACTGGTCCCCGGTGCGCCTCATGCCGCCGTCATCGGCATCGGCATCAATCTGCACCTGCCCGCCGCCATGCCGGAGGATGTGCGCGCCGCGTCGGTGGCGATTTGTGCTGCGGGCGGCACGGTCAACGAAAACGCCCTGTACGCCGCGCTGCTCGGCGAATTGCTGACCACGCTGGAAATCTTCGCTGCCCAAGGCTTCGCCGCGATCCGCCCGGAGTGGATGGCGCGCCATGCCTTGCAGGACGCCCGCGTCAGCCTGTCGAGCGATTTCGGTCCGCCGCGCGAAGGCGTCTGCCGCGGCGTCGACAGCGACGGCGCATTGCTGCTGGAAATCGACGGCCGCGTCGAGCGCATTCTCTCCGGCGAAGTCTCATTGCGACCGGCTTGATCGACGGCCATGATTCTTTGTCTCGATGCCGGCAACACCCGCCTCAAGTACGGCCTCTTCGACGGCAGCAGTTGGAACCTGCAAGGCGTGCTGGACTACCCGGCCTTCGACGACCTGATCCCTCGATTGCCGGCAAAGCCGGCGCGCATCGTCGCCTGCAATGTGGCGGGCGAGATCGTAAGACTGCGCATCGAGACCTTGGCCGAAGAATCCGGTATTGCGCTCATCTGGCTCACCAGTTCGGCTGCCGCCTGCGGCGTGAGCAACGGCTACGATAATCCGCAACAGCTCGGCGCCGATCGCTGGGCGGCACTGATCGGCGCGCGGGCCTTGCACGCGGGGCCCTGCCTGGTGGTAATGGCCGGCACCGCGACGACCATCGACGCACTTGATGACAACGGCCTGTTTTGCGGCGGGCTGATCCTGCCTGGACTCTCCCTGATGCGCGCGGCGCTGGCCCGCAACACTGCCGACCTGCCACACGCGGCCGGCCAATTCAAAGCGCGGCCGACCAACACTGACGATGCCATCGTCAGCGGCGCGCTGCATGCCACGCTAGGCGCCATCGAGCGGCTGCGCGACACGCTGGACCAGGATGTCCTGTGTCTGCTTTCGGGCGGCGCGGCGGCCGAGCTGGCAGCGCATTTCGGCGGACCCTATCGCCTGATCGACAACCTGGTGCTGGAGGGCCTGGCGCGTTACAGCGAAACTGTTTGATCAGCGCGGCCTGACGCTATTCCTTCTTGTCGCCCGCTGCCGCCGCATTCAAGGTCAGCTCGGGTCGTGCCCCTTCGCCCGCTGAGGCGCCCTTGAGCTTGCCAAGTGCCTTGTCGACATCGATGACGCGCTCCTTGGCCGTCGGATGGGTCTTATAGAGGGCCGCCAGCGCCCCCGTATCTGCCTTGAGACTGGCGAGGCGCTGCATGAAGTTCAGGCAGGCGGCCGGATCGTAGCCGGCCCTTGCGGCCAGCAGAACGCCGTCTTCGTCGGCCTCGCGTTCCGAGCTGCGGTCGAGGCCTCGCGTAAAGATTTCCTTGCTCTCACTGATCACGCGCTTGCGGTACTCTTCACTGCTGCCTGACTTCGACTGGATATTGAGTGCGCTGGCGCCGGCCGACACCAGCAGACTTTTTTGCAGGACGCCGATGTGATGGCGACGAGTCACATGGCCGATTTCGTGACCCAGCACGCAGGCCAGTTCAGCTTCATTGACCACATGACCCAGCATGCCCGTGGTAACCAGGATCGTGCCGCCGGGAGCAGCAAAGGCATTGATCGTGTCCGACTGGACTGCGGCAAAACGCCATGGCAAATCGGGGCGCGAGGATTGCAGCGCGATCCACACGCCGACCTGGTTCAAGCGATGCTGGAGCTCCGGGTTCTTGACCGGCGGATAACCGCCAAGCGTTGCCGCGACAACCTCCTTGCCGATGCTGATCTCTTCTTCCTCGCTCATCGAGCCGACCGACTGGCTCTTGACCAGGCTCTTGCCCGCATCGAACAGGGATCCCAGATCGATGGTGCGCGATTGCGCCCGGATGCCGAACGACATGAGGCCCAGGGCCGCTGCCAGAATACTCAGGCTGAACAGGCGCAGTCTCATTTCGACCCCTGTGGATTTGTGGTGTCGGCGGCGACTTTCTGGTACTCCACCGACCGGGCCGTCAACCCACGCCGGCCGGCCGCCACTTCGGCTTCCCTGCGCCCGACTGCCCAGCTCTCTATCAGCTTGACTCCATCGCCGGCAGGGGCTGACGCCTTGACGCCACCCTCATCCATTCCGCGCACACCGAGAACGGCGGTCTGGCTTGTCGCAGCCGAATCATCAGGACGACCGACGGCACCGGTGACCGAGCGCAGCATGTTGGTAAACACATTGCCCTGGGCGAAGGCTGTCGACAACAGCGCGCAAAACAGCATCATGGAAAGAATGATTTTCACGGCGGGATTCAGCAATGACTCCGGCAATCTTTCAATATAGTTTAATTCTGTCGCGTTGGGAAATGCGCAGAGGGTGGAATCGGATAGCCCTCTTCCGGGGAAAAGATCTCAGGCTTTAAGCAACTCCTGCGCGATGATGAGCTGCCGCACCTGCGTCGTCCCGGCACCGATTTCGATCAGCTTGCCGGCGCGGTAGATGCAGTTCACTTCGGTCTCCCACATGAAGCCGTTGCCGCCGTGGATCTGCACGGCATGGTCGAGCACGGTCTTCAGCATGTAGCCGGCATGCAGCACGGCGGCGGCGGAACGCTTGTGGATCTCGCCGCGCCCGGCATCCGTGGCGGCGGCGACTTCCTTCAGCACCTGATAGGAAAACGCCCGGACTGATTCGAGCGCCGCATACATGTCGGCCAGCATGCCCTGCACCAGCTGAAAACTGGCGATGGGCTGGCCGAACTGCACTCGCGTGCGCGCATAGTCGAGCGACAGATCGAGCGCGCGTTGGGCGCAGGCAATGACATGGCCGCTGAAAAAAACGCGCTCGATATCAAGCCCGCTCATCACCACCTTGACGCCCTTGTCTGCGCCGCCGATCAGGTTCTCCGCCGGCACACGGCAGTCGTCGAACAGCAACTCGCCGGTCGGGCTGCCGCGCCAGCCCATTTTCTTCAGGCTTTGCGTCACCGCGAAACCCGGCGTGCCCTTTTCCACGACAAAGGCCGAAATGCCGTGCTGGCCGCGCTCCGGCGTGGTCTTGGCGTAGATCAGCAACAGGTCGGCGACCGGACCGTTGGTGATGAACATCTTGCGGCCGTTGACGCGCCAGACGTTGGTCGTCCGGGTGCTGTGTACCGCACCCTCGCCGGAGGTGTTCATGTTCATCCAGACGACCTTGGAGTAACCGGACATCCGGCACCCGTTCATGCCGATGGTGTAGCCGTGGACATCCTTCAGCTCCAGCCCGATCTGGCCGTTGATGTCGCGGTGGTCCTGTCCGGTCAGGGTGCCCCCGATGAAC
>JANXRC010000128.1 GCA_025353195.1 Rhodocyclaceae bacterium | reverse complement strand
TGAAGATCGGCAAGCTGCTGTTCGATCTCGATGCCAAAGCGGGCGAGACAACGGTCAAGGCGCACCTCGACTCACCCGTGACGGCAAATCCGGAAGCGCAGAGCCTGGTGCTGGAAAAGATCGTCGGCAGCGTCGATATCGCCAACCCGCAGATGCCGATGAAACAGCTCAAGCTGCCGCTTGCCGGCAATCTGCACGCCGATCTGACGCGTCACACGGCAGCGCTGGAACTGGCTACCCAATTCGACGAATCGAAAATTGCAGCGAAACTCAGGGTGGCGAAATTCGCGCCGCCGGCGCTGGGCTTCGATCTCGACATCGACACGCTCAACGTGGACAAGTATCTGCCGCCCGCACCACCCAAAACCGCCGCCGAGGAAAAGGCGGCCAAGGAAAGCAAGCTGGATTTTTCGGCGCTGAAAGGGCTCGACGTGAATGGCGCGATCCGCATCGGATCTTTGCAGGTGTCGAAGCTGAAACTGGCCAAGCTGAACGCGAAGATCAATCTCGCCGGCGGGCGTCTCGATGTGGCGCCGCTGACGCTGAACCTCTACCAAGGCGCGGCCAGCGGCAGCCTGTCGCTCAACGCGGCGGGCAACAACATCACCCTCAAGCAGAACCTGACCGGTGTCAGCATCAACCCGCTGATGCAGGACCTCGCCAACAAGGACCTGGTAGAAGGGCGCGGCAATGTCGCGCTAGACGTGACCAGTCATGGCGACAGCGTCACGGCGATGAAGAAAGCGCTGGCGGGAACCGCTGCGGTGAGCCTCAGGGACGGCGCGATCAAGGGCATCAACCTGGCGCAAAGCCTGCGCGGCCTCAAGGGCAAGCTCGGCGCCAGGCAAGACTCGACGCAGCAGGCCAAAGCCGGCGACAAGACCGATTTTTCGGAACTCACCGCCTCGCTGAAAATCGCTAACGGCATCGCCCACAATGAAGACCTCGCCATGAAGTCGCCCTTCCTGCGGCTGTCCGGGGCGGGCGACATCGACATCGGCAGCGGCCAGATGAACTACCTGGCCAAGGCAAGCGTCGTCGCCAGCAGCGCCGGACAGGGTGGGCAGGGCCTCGACCAGCTGAAGGGACTCACCGTGCCGGTGCGCGTGACCGGACCGTTCGAGAATCTGGCCTACAAGATCGAATTCGGCAGCATGGTCGAGGATGTCGCCAAGGCCAAGCTCGAAGAGAAAAAGCAGGAGGTCAAGGCCAAAGTCGAGGACAAGGTGAAGGACAAGCTGAAAGGCTTGTTTGGCAAGTGAGCAGAATTACTGCGCTGCATATCAAGCGGGCCTGAGCCGATCGACGGCTTTGGTGCCGGCACTGTGTTGCCGGAAATCGGTTCGTTATCGAAAGAGTCGGCGCTGGCGGTACGGCGACTACCGTAATGCGAGAGCGACGGGCCTGGTCGGCTGTCTGAGCAGGAGCCGCCGCTGAACAGTTTGTCCTGATCTTCGGCTTGTCGGCCGAAGCGGCCAGTGCGCGGTTACCCTGGATCAGGCTGCTATCGGCTCCAGACCAGACGCGCGGGTAGAGATTAGCGGAACGAACACAGCCTGCCATTGGTTGGTAATAAGCAGCAAACGCCCACGGCCATGTGCGATGGTCGCGCGCTCCCGAGCTACGGGCGGTAGTCGTTGCAGTTCGCCTATTCGCGGAGTAGCCTGCCGTTCACAAGTCGTATTTCATATCTTCCGTTGGGGGCGAATACCATGGCGGCAAATGCTTTCGTAAGCTACGACCACGACGACCAGAAGCAGGTGGTGGGGTTCAAGCTGCTGAAAAATAGCCCCAAACACCCGTTAGACTTTCGCGACCATTCGTTGAAAGAACCCGTCAAGGATAAGTCTGGGAAACCGATTTTGTATCCGCCGAGCGACCTACGCTCTAAGCCAGTAAGGGACGAAATCCTTGCGAGATTTTCCAACTGCTCGAAGTTGGTCGTGCTGATAGGGGATGACACCCACAAGAGCGATTGGGTGAAATGGGAAATTGACAGCTTCTTCGCATTGAA
>JANXRC010000169.1 GCA_025353195.1 Rhodocyclaceae bacterium | reverse complement strand
CTTGTGATACGGCTTGCCGGAATCGCGCAGCCATGCCGCGTAATACACCAGGTGGTGAGCGGCTTCGAGTTCGGTGGCCATCTCGGCCAGCTTCATCTGGATCGCCTGATAACGGTTGATCGCCTTGCCGAACTGCTTGCGTTCGCCTGCGTAGCGCACCGCCTCGGCCATAGCGGCGCGCGCGACGCCCAAACCCATCGCGCCGGTGATGATGCGAATCTCGCCCAGGATCTTGCGCAGGTGGCCCTCGCCATCGCCTTCTTCCTTCGACAGGCGATGGCTGTTGGGCACGAAGCATTCGTCGAAGGCGACCTCGGAAGTCGGCAGCGCCCAGACGCCCATTTTGTGGATCTCGCGGCCGACGGTAATGCCCTTGAAGCTTTTCTCGACGAGGAAGATGGTCAGCTTCTTCTCCTCGCCGGCCTTGGCGAAGACGGTGAAAAAATCGGCCACCGGCGCCGAAGTGATCCAGGTCTTCTGGCCATTGATGACGTAGCCGCCGTCGACTTTCTTCGCGGTGGTGGCGATGGAATCGAGGTCGGAGCCGGCATTCGGTTCGGTCATGCAGATCGCCGCGATCTTTTCGCCGCGCAACGCCGGCTTGAACAGGCGTTCGATGATGTCCTCGTTGCCGAGCAGGTGCAGGAACTTGGTACCCATCAGCGACTGCATCGCGACGGCGCCGGCGAGCGACATCGAGCCACGCGCGACTTCCTGCAAGGCCAGGCAGAACTCGGTCAACGCCGTACCGCTGCCGCCGACTTCTTCGGGATAGCGCATGCCGAAAAAGCCGAGATCGGCCAGCTCCTGGAACAGCGCGCGCGGATACACCTTTGCTTCGTCCAGCGCTGCCGCCTGCGGCGCAATGCGATCGTCGCAGAAGCGGGCAAAGGTGTCGCGGATGGACTGCTGTTCGCTGGTCAGTTCGAAATTCATTGGTTTAGGCCGCCTCGTAGCCGTAGTCGCGCTGCGCGGCTTCGAGGGTGATCACGCCATTCCGGATCTCCTCGGCCAGTAGCTTGCGGTCGCGCTTCTTCGGATCACCGTAGCCGCCGCCGCCGCTGGCGACCTGGTGGTAGGTGGTGCCCATCGGCACGCCGGTGATCAGGTCCTTGTTCTTCGGTACCACGGTCTGGCCGTCCGGGTACTGCAGGCGGATGAAGTTGAGCCCGCCCTCGCCGCCGCCGAACAGGCCGAAGGCCGGCTCGAAATCGCCGTCGCCAAAGGTCACCAACTGAGTGTCATTGGACCCAATGGTGAAAATGGTTTCGACCCCGAGCCCGCCGCGCCATTGTCCTGCGCCGGCCGAGTCGGTCAGCAGTTCGTGCTTGATCAGCGTGTGCGGCGTCTGCTGCTCGAACATCTCGTAGTCCTGGTCGAGCACGCCGCCCGAGGCATCGATCATGCCGATGTGGTCGTAGCCGTCGGTGCCGAGCATGGCGCCGGAGCCGCCCTTCAGACCCATGAAGCCGATGTCGACGTACTTCTCGTTGTTTTTCGGGTCGATGCCGGTGGTCAGCGAGGCCAGCAGGTTGTTCCAGCCGGCGGTGACGCGATCGGGCATCACCGGAGCCAGCGCGCGCTGGATGGCGTCGGCGTTGGGCGGGCAGAGGTGGTTGCCGAAGGTGGTGGCCTTCGGATAGGCGGCGTTGAGAATGGTGCCGGTCGGGATGACGATCTCGATCGGTTGCACCATGCCCTCGTTATGCGGGATGTCGGGGTTCACCATCTGCAGCAGGGTCAGGATCGTGGCCGAGGCGCTCGACGTGAAGGTGCCGTTGACGAAGCCGTTGGTCTGCGGATCGGTTCGCGAGTAGTCGAACTTGATATGCCTGTCCTTGACCTCGATGTCCACGCGGATGGTGTACTTCGAGCCGACGAAGCGGCCGTCGTAATAGATATAGCCCTCGCCCGAGTAGTTGCCGTTGGGAATCTTGGCGATCTCGGCTTCCATCATCTTGCGCGTGGCCTCGAACAGCGCCCGCTTGTGCGCCTGGTAGCTTTCCACGCCGTATTTCTTCAGCAGTTCCAGCAGGCGGCGCTCGCCGACCGTGCAGGCGCCCATCTCGGCCTTCATGTCGTGCTGCACGATGTCGAGGCGCACGTTGGCGAAAATCAGGTTCCACACGTCCTTGCGCAGTTTGCCGCGCTCGACGACCTTGACCGGCGGGATGCGCAGGGCTTCCTGCCAGACTTCCACGGCATTCGGGTTATAGCCGCCCGCGACGTTGCCGCCGATGTCGGCCTGATGGCCCTTGACCGCCGTCCATGCCACCAGCTTGTCTTCGAAGAACACCGGCTTGAAGGCGGCGACGTCGTTGTTCTGGTTGCCCAGGCTGAACACGTCGTTGTGGAAGATCACGTCGCCGGGATAGATTTCGTCGCCGAAATATTCCTTGATGTACTTGCACACGGGAGCCAGCGAGAAGGCCAGGATCGGCAGGTTCTCGGTCTGCTCGAGCATGTTGCCGTCGCCGTCGTAGAGGCCGGTGACGTAGTCCTTGGCCTCGCAGAGGATCGGCGACCGCGTGGTCTGCTCCATCGAAATGCTCATCTCGTCGGTGATCGACTTGAAGGTCCGGGCATAAACCGAGAGCAGGATCGGGTCGATTCTTGTCGTGCTCATGCCAGTGCCTCCTGTTTGTCCTTGAAGCAGGCCCGGGCGAGATCTTCGCGGCCCTTCTGCCAGATGACGAAGGAACCCAGTGCATCGACCGCACAGTCGTAGGAAGCGCTGACGAAAATCGCCGTGGTCTCCTGCTCGATCATCGCCGGGCCGTCGATGCGGTTCCCGAAGTGCATCCTGTGGCCGTCATAGACCGGTATTTCCTTGAAGGTCTTGGTTTCGGGGATGTAGATGCTGCGCCTGCCCTTCAGAGCGCCGGATGCATCGGCGCCGCCCCAGGCTTCCTGCAGATAGGTCGGCTTGTCGGTGATGCCGATGGCCTGGACGCGGACGTTGATGATTTCGATCGGCGTCCTTTCCGCTTCCAGCGAATAGCCGTAGAGCCGGTTGTGCTCGGCATTGAAGGCGCGGACGATGGCCGCGGTGTCGCGGCTGTCGATCAGTTCGCGTGGAACGCTGAAAGATACCTCGTGGTACTGCTTGATGTAGCGGCAGTCGAACTTGACGTCGTAGCGCCGGCGCTCTTCGGTGATGCGCTCTTCGACCAGTTGCCGGGTGCCGTCAGTCGACATCTCGTCGATCATGGCGGTGAGACGCGGCCATTCGATCGCTTCGAGCCGGGAGACGAAGGTGCGCACGAAGTCGTGCTTGAGCTCGCTCATCAGCATGCCGAAGGCGCACAGCACGGAGGACTCGCGCGGCACGATCTGCAGCGGAATTTCGAGCTCGCTGCAGATCAGGCAGGAGTGGATCGGGCCGGCACCACCGGCGGGAATGAAGGGAAATTCGCGCGGATCGAAACCGCGCTTGATGGTGACTTCGCGCACGCCCTGGGCCATGTTGTTGCAGGCGACGCGGTACATGCCGGCCGCGGCTTCCTCGACGGAAAGGCCCATCGGTTTGGCGATGTGCTCCTCGATCGCGGCGCGTGCGGCCGCGGCGTCGAGCTTCATCTTGCCGCCGGCGAAGAAGCCCGGATCGAGGTAGCCCAGCACGACATTGGCGTCGGTGGTCGCCGGCAGCCTGCCGCCCTTGCTGTAGCAGGCGGGGCCGGGATCGGCGCCGGCGCTCTGTGGCCCCATGCGCAGCATGCCGCCCTGATCGAGCCAGCCGATGGATCCGCCGCCGGCGCCGATGGTATGGATGTCGAGCATGGGCAGGGCGATCTTGTGGCGGGCGATTTCGCCATCGTTCTTGATCATCGGAGCGTCCACCGCCACCGAGGCTTCAAAGCTGGTGCCGCCCATGTCGGTGGTGATGCACTTGTTCTGGCCGTGCAGGCGGACGTAGAACAGGCCGGCGCCCGGACCGCCGGCCGGGCCGGAAAGCAGCGTCAACGCCGCCTTCTCGCGGGCCAGCTGCGGCGAGATGACGCCGCCGTTGGATTGCATGATCAGCAGCAGGTTCCTGAAGCCGATGCCCTTGAGCCGGCCGACCAGCTGGTCGAGATAATGGTTGAGCTTCGGTCCGACATAGGAGTTGAGCGCCGTGGTACTGACGCGCTCGTAGAAGCGGATCGAGGGCAGCAGGTCGGTGGAAACCGACAGATAGGCACCTGGCATTTCCCTCTTCACCAGCTCCGCCGCAGCTTTTTCGTGGGCAGGATTGGCGAAGGAATTCATGAAGCAGATCGAGACGGCCTGCACACCTTCCTGCTTGAACAGGGCTATGGCCTGCCTGATCTGCGCCAGGTCGAGCGGCGCAGTCTCAATGCCGTTGCGGTCGAGGCGCCCGCTGATGCCGGCGCGCAGATAGCGCGGCACCAGGGGTTTGACGTTGGTGTAGCGGTTGTTGTATTGCTCTTCGCGGATGCCGCGGCGCATTTCCAGTGCATCGCGCACGCCTTCCGTCGTCAGCAGTCCGCACTTGGCGCCGGTGCTGGTCAGCGTCGCGTTGGTGGTGACCGTGGTGCCGTGCACGATGGTGTCGATGGTCGGCGCAAAGGCTTCCAGCGTCATCGGCGGACTCATGCCGGCCGCAATATCGGTTAAGCCGTTGACTACGGCGATGGACGGGTCGGACGGGGTCGACAGCGTCTTGAATATCGCCGGATCGGCGTCGTCGCGGGTGACCACGAAGTCGGTGAAGGTGCCACCGACGTCGATTCCGATTTTTAGCGCCATAAGTTGTACTCCATCATTCTTGCACCAGGGTTCAATGGGGGACGCTTCTACGCCCGACCATCTGGCGCACGGCTTCCTTGCGAATCTTGCCCAAGGCGGTTTTTGGCAATTGATTGACCAGCACCACTTCCTTGGGATGTTTGTAGCGGGCGATGCGGCCTTCCAGCAGTTTCAGTACCTGTTCGCCGGTCAGCATGCTGTCGGCTCTCGGCACGACTACGGCGACGACGATTTCACCCCAGCGTTCGTCGGGCCGGCCGATCACCGAGGCTTCGGCGATGTCGGGGCTTTCGATCAGCAGGTTTTCAATCTCGGCCGGATAGATATTCTCGCCGCCGGAGATGATCATCTCCTTGCTGCGGCCGTCCACGTAGAGGTAGCCCTCGTCGTCCTGATGGCCCATGTCCCCGCTGTGAAACCAGCCGTCGATCAGGGTCGCGGCCGTGGCTTGCGGGGCATTCCAGTAGCCGATCATGACGTTGTCACCGTGCACCAGAATCTCGCCGGTTGCGCCAGGCTCCACATCGGCGCCGCGGCTATCGACGATCCGCAGGCGACAGTGGGCCGCCGCCTTGCCGGTCGAGCCGACCTTGCGCTGCGCGTCGGCGGCCTTGAGATATACCGCAATCGGGCAGGTCTCGGTCGAGCCGTAGACCTGCACCAGGGGAACACCCTTGGCATGAACGGCATGGATCACATGCATTGGAACAATGGTCGATCCGGTCGTGATCATGCGCAGGCCGGAGAAGTCGGCGCTGGCCCAACGGCGATGCGCCATCATCATGTCGAGTTGGGCCGGCACCAGCACGGTCAGCGTGATGCGCCCGCTTTCGATGGCGTCAAAAGTGGCGTCCACATCGAACTTTGGATGCAGTACCACGGTACAGCCCGCCTGCAACGCCGGCGTGGTCTGGTTGTTCAGCCCGCCGACATGAAACAGCGGCAGAGTGGTGAGGATGACGTCGTTCGCCGTCAGCTCGTGCATGTCGGCGCTGTTGGCGGCGTTGCAGATCAGCGCACGCTGCGTCAGCACCACGCCCTTTGGCTTGCCGGTCGAGCCGGAGGTGTAGCAGATCAGCAGTGGGGTACTCTCATCGACCGATGGGTCGATCGGTGCCGGGCCGTTTGCCCGGCGACAAAAATCCGCGTACGAAATCCAACCGTCAGTGGCAGGGCCGAAGCTGATCAGCGTCATGGCACCCAGCGCACCGCGGAAGGCATTGGTCTGGGCGACATACGGTGCTTCGACAAAAAGCAGGGAAGGCGGGCAGTCCTCGAGCATCTGCATATGCTCGGGACCGGCAAGTCGCCAGTTGAGCGGCATGAACAGTGCCCCGATTCGCGCGCTGGCGAATAGCAGGGCCAACATTTCCGGGCTGTTGAGGCCCAGATAGGCCACGCAGCTGCCGCGTCTTACTCCGGATGCGGCCAGGGACGCCGCCAGGCGCTCGATCCGATCGGCCAGTTCTGCATACGAAACATCGCGTCCGGAAAAACCAATGGCCGTCTTGTCGGGGGTCAGCCCGGCGTGGCGGTCAATCCATTCGGAGACGTTCATAGGATCGCGACGCGCACATTCACTATGCGTCGCACACTTCCAGAACTACCGCCATTGCGGTGTCACCTGCAGCGCATCCTGTAAACAGGCCAAAGCCGCCACCGCGCAGCTCCAGTTCCTCGATCAGTTCGATGATTGCTCGCGTTCCCATCGGCGCTTGCGGATGCCCCCACACCAGCGAGCAGCCGTAGTTGTTCATCGACTTGAGATCGGCGCCGGTTTGCTTGGCAAAGAAAAGATCGTTGGCCGCAAACGGGTTGTGGGTCTTGATTGCCGTCATCTGCGCGACGCTGCGACCGGCCTGGCTCAGCGCGCGCTGGGCCGCCGGTAGCATGGCCTCGGGCATGTAGGCCAAGGCCACCCGGGCCAGACCAAAACCGTGCAGGCGCACGGCGATTTTCGGGTTGGCGGACAGTTCCCGCGCCTTGTCGCGCGTGGTGACGACAATGGCCGCGTTGCCGTCGGCGGGATGGGTCTGCGCACCAAAGGTAACGACGCCACCGGTTATGACCGGCTTCAGTTTCGCCAGCCCTTCGGGGCTTGACTTCGATACCCCCTCGTCGCCGGGCATGGTGCTCACGGTCTTCTTGAAGTTGGGCGCGGGCACCTCGAAGGGCAAGGTCATGAAGCGGCGAAGGAAGGCCGAGTCGTTCGCCAGCGCTTGCTGGTACTGTTCTTCGCGGCGCAGCACCAGTTCGTGCTGTTCGGCAGTGCCGATGCCATGCTTGGCGCAGACGTTTTCCGCCGTCTGCAGCATGGTGTGGCCGCCCAGGGGATCGCAGCCGAAGTTGTCCATCACCCAGTCCTCCGCCGCGCCGGTGCCGCCGGGGCCGCGCGGGTTGGGGTAGTAGAGGTGCGGTCCATTCGAAGTGCGGTCGCAATTGACGGTGAGCGCGGTGGTCGCCATGCCGACTTCGATTTCCTGTGTTGCGGCGAGCAGCGTGCGCACGCCCGTGGCACAGGCCTGCATCAAGGTCGGGCCGCCAGCGTGCGTGGCGCCGATGAGGCCGGTCAACCAAGGCAGGCCGTAGAAGGAATGCTTTTGGGGCACCGAGAAACCCATTACTCCGTAGTCGAAGGTCGCGGGATCGATCTTGCGTTTGGCCAATTCAAGGCGCGCCACGTGCGCAGCGAACTCTATGCTGTGCAGGTTGGCAAAGCTCCCCTGCCAGCGGGCGAAGGGCGTGCTCCAGTAGGCGCCATAGGGAATTTCTGCTTTGTAGGTCATTTCGGTATCTCGGTTAGGCGAGCCGGTCTGGTGCTTGTCCGAAATGCTCGCGTCTCGCTGGTAGTTGACTGCAACATTCGTTGCTATTGCGCAGAGGCGCTCTTCTCGGCCTCTTTTTCCCTGTCGATCTGTTCTATGGCCTCGATAAGGAAGTGCTTCGCCGCCTCCAGGTGCTTGTGCATTGCTTCGACGGCTGCTTCCGGATCCCGCTTCTTGAATGCGGCATGAATGTTTTTCATGCCGGTGAGAGCGGCCTTTCTTGCGGTCGCGTCGCCCAGGGTCAGCACACGCAGAAAGCGAACATGGCCAACGTACTGGTCGAGGAGTTTCGACATCCTCCGATTGGGCACCAGCGCGCGCCATGCATTGTGGAAGCGGCTGTTGGCTTCGAGGAATGCGCGGAAGTCACCGCTCTTGTCGGCGGCGACCGCATCCTCGATCGCGGATGACATGCTCGCGAGGTCGGCAGCGCTGCCGACTTCGGCTACGGCACTCCGCGCAGCCGCCGGCTCCAGCAGAAAGCGAAGCTGGTAGATTTCCTCGATGTCGGCATCGGTCAGTTCCGGAACGACGAATCCTCGTCCCTCCACTGCGATCATGCCCTCGCTTTCGAGGCGCGCCAAAGCTTCGCGCACGGGGGTACGTGAAACACCGAGTTGCGCGGCCAGACTGACCTCCTGCAGACGTTCCCCAGGGCGAATCTGGTGGCTACCGATGTTGTCGCGCAATTGGTGATAGACGCGGTCGGCTAAGCCTGCGGGTCTGTCGAGGGGCTTGATTGACGTGTTCATGGCAGAATCGGATGCGCTATTGCGCTCGCGTCATGGAATACTGGATACTGTATACGTAGCGAGTCGGGAGTGTCAATAGGAACGGGTATTAACAGATGAGTCTTTTGCTTGATGATTTGGCGGAGCGGGTCGCGGCCGGAGAGCGCCCGGCCCTGGCGCGGGCGCTCTCCCTGGCCGAACGGGATTCGGCTTCTGCCGCGGGAGTTCTGTCCCGGCTTGCGGGTCGGTTGGGGAGGGCCCACGTGATTGGAGTTACGGGACCACCCGGAGCCGGCAAGTCCACCCTCGTTGGGGTCATGCTGCGGCGGTTCTTGCAGATGGGGCAGCGCGTGGCGGTGTTGGCCGTCGATCCGTCGAGCCCGGTTACGGGCGGGGCATTGCTGGGGGATCGCTTTCGCATCGGGGAGTCCGTCGCCGATGACTCCTCGTTCATCCGATCGACCGCAACCCGCGGCAGTCTGGGTGGTCTGACCGACGCCGCCCGTCAAATGGTTGAGCTGATGGATGCGGCGGGGTTCGACCTGGTGATGGTTGAAACGGTTGGTACCGGGCAATCCGAGGTTGATATCGCCCGTTTGGCCGACTCGGTGCTGGTGGTATTCCCGCCGGGGCTTGGCGACGAGTTGCAGGCGATCAAGGCCGGCATCCTTGAACTGGCGGATGTGCTGGTAGTTACCAAGAGCGACACGGCAGGGGCGAAGTTGGCCTCTCAGGCGTTGCAGACGGTAGCCCCGCTGTGGCGCAATGCACCGCCGATTCATCAGGTGAGCGCGCTGACCGGCGAGGGAATTGCGGTTCTCGCTGACGCAATTCTCGCCCGCGTTCAAACGTCGCGACAAGCGGCGCGGCGCGGCGATCTAGCAGCGGAACCAGCGCGTTCTTCACTGGTGGATGCCTTTCAGAAGCTCCGACTCGAGCTGGACGCGCGTTTGCCTTTTGATCCGGCTGCGGGTCTGTCGATGCAGTTATTGGCTCCCGAAACCGATTCTCAGGCGCTCGGTCTGCACGTTATGGTTAGCGTCCGGCCTGACGGTAATTCGTTCCAACTCGGTGCTGTGGCAGGAGCGCTCATTGTGCTTGCCGCAGGCATGAAGTTGAGTTGCATAGTCGAGGATATGGACGTGACCGCCGGCAGCATGCAATTGTTGCTGGAACGCACTGCCTCGGTCGCAAGGCCCGCGACATGACAGAGCAGAACAGAATGGATTTGACTGAAATCCGGACCGCCGTACTGGAAACGCTGAAGTCGATTGCGCCGGAACTGGATGTCGGCTGCCTCAAGCCGGATCAGCCTTTACGTCATCAGGTCGACCTGGATTCGATGGACTGGCTCAACGTCCTCGCCGGACTCCACGAAAAACTGCATGTCGACATTGCCGAAAGTGACTACGGCAGACTCACCACACTGGATGCGATCGTCGCCTGTGTCGCCTCGAATCTCCCTGCGCGCGATACCGGGGCAGGCCATTCGGTGCCCAGCGATCTCTTGAAGTTCGCCCGTACACATCAGCTGTTGGACGGCAGGGAGGTCCGCGTGCGCCCGATTCATGCCGAGGATGCGCAAATGGAGGCGGATTTCGTCCGGCATTTGTCGAGAGACTCGCGCTACGAGCGATTCATGGTGAGCATGAATGAACTTCCGCCGGCCAAGCTGAAATACCTGACCCAGGTGGACTACGAGCACCACATGGCGCTGGTGGCGACGGAGATTCGCGACGGCAAGGAGGTCGAGGTGGGAGTCGCGCGTTACGTCATTGCGCCGGCCAGCACCAGCTGCGAGTTTGCCATCGCAGTGGACGATGCGTGGCACGGTTCAGGTCTCGCTGGTACCCTGATGGCAGACCTGACCGACATCGCGCGGGATCGCGGCGTGACTGAGATGGAGGGATTCGTGCTGGCCGCCAATCACAAGATGCTGAAGTTCGCGCGCCAGTTAGGGTTCGTTCAGCATCGCGACGCCGACGACCGGGAGACGGTGCACGTGGTGCGCAAACTTTGAGTCCTGGCGCCGGTTGGCGATAGCCGCCGGTAGTTCAAAAATTCGACCCGGCTGGAACTTCCGAAAAGCAAAACGGGGACTGCGGTCCCCGTATTATTGCCGTCCGTTTCCATTGCAGGGGCCTCACCTCGACCTATATCCTGTTGCCGGGACCCACGCCAGAGCCGGATGAATTCGATGATGAAAACTGGCGTTGACTGGGATACGGCGATCAAGGATACTTGATTCTTAAAGCTATGCGTTTGAATTTCCCATGCTTCAAGAACAGAAGACAACAATGAAAGGGCAATGTTACGGATCACCCTGCTGGTATCCGCACTTTGTCTTGCTGCAAGCCAGGCACAGGCCGACATCACGATCGGTATCGACTTGCCCCTGACTGGACCCGCTGCAGGCTTGGGTATTCCCTGCAAGAACGGTCTGGCTTTCTGGCCGGACAGCATAGCCGGGGAAAAACTCAAACTGATCATCCTCGACGACGCCAGCGATCCTAGCCAGGCGACCAAGAATGCCCGGCGTTTCATTTCCGAGGACAAGGTGGACCTGATGCTGGGCTCCGCCGCCACGGTACCGGCGCTGGCCATGGCCGCCATCGCCGCCGAGGGCCAGACAGTGCAGTTGGCCGAGTCGCCGATTGAACTGTCACCCGGCAAGGACACTTGGACCTTCCGTCTGCCTCAATCGACCGCCGTCACGGGCGAAGGCATCGTCGAGCACATGAAAAAGAACGGAGTGAAAAGTTTTGCCTTCATCGGCTACTCCGATGCCTACGGCGAGAGCTGGCTCAAGGACATGACGCGTCTGACCAATGAAGCCGGCATCAGGCTGACCACCGCCGAGCGTTTCGCCCGGCCCGATACCAGCGTCACGGCCCAGGCCATCAAGGCGATTGCCAGCAATCCCGACGCCATCGTTCTGGTCGCCTCGGGCAGCGGCGCCGCCATGCCGCACCTGGCGGTGGTCGAGCGGGGTTACAAGGGCAAGGTCTACCAGACGCATAGCGCCGCCTCCAACGACCTGCTTCGTTTGGGCGGCAAGAGCGTCGAAGGCGCTTTTGTGATTTCCGGCCTGGCGGTGATGCCCGAGGGACTGGCCGATGGCCACCCTTCCAAGAAACTGGCGACGGATTTTGTCCAAAGATACGAGAAGACCTACGGTCCCGGCACGCGTAACCAGTTCGCCGCGCATACCTATGATGCCTTGCTGATACTGCAGCGGGTGATCCCTCAAGCGCTCAAGAAAGGCAAGCCGGGCACCCAGGAATTCCGTTCCGCCTTGCGCGACGCGTTGGAAAATGCCGGCGAAATCCCAGTCACCCAGGGTGTCTTTCGCTACACCCAAAAGGACCATTTCGGCCTGGACTCCCATGCCCGCATGATGCTGACCATTGCCGGCGGCAACTGGAAAGTAGTGACACCCTGACAAGATCCACCATCGACACAAGGGATAGCATGATCAACGTTGATCAATTGGTGGCAATCGACGTCCATACCCACGCCGAAAAATCCTGTCGCATGCCGACCGACGAAGAAGCGCAGGCAATGGAAGAGGCCAAGAAGAAGTACTTCAAGCATGCCATCGGCCAGCCCGGGATTCCGGAGATCGCAGCCTATTACCGAGAGCGCAAAATGGCCTGCGTCATCTTCCCCGTGGATAGCGAATGTGCCACCGGAATGCACCGGGTGCCCAACGATGAAGTCGCCGAGCTGGTGGCCCAGAACGACGACGTCATGATCCCTTTTGCCAGCATCGATCCTCACAAGGGCAGAATGGGAGTGCGCGAGGCGCGGCGCTTGATAGAGGAATATGGGGTCAAGGGCTTCAAGTTTCATCCCTCGGTGCAGGCCTTCTATCCCAACGATCGCATGGCCTATCCCTTGTACGAGGTGATTGCCGAGTACGGATTGCCAGCGCTGTTCCACACCGGGCAGACCGGTATCGGTGCCGGCATGCCGGGCGGCGGCAACATCCGGCTCAAGTACTCCAACCCGATGAACATCGACGATGTGGCTGCCGATTTCCCCGACATGCCGATCATCCTCGCCCACCCTTCATTTCCCTGGCAGGAAGAAGCGCTCTCGGTCGCGACCCACAAGCCCCAAGTCTACATTGATCTCTCCGGCTGGTCGCCCAAGTACTTTCCGCCGATCCTGATCCAGTACGCCAACACGCTGCTCAAGCACAAGATGCTGTTTGGTTCCGACTTTCCGCTGATCACGCCAGATCGCTGGCTCGAGGATTTTGCCAAGATTCCCATCAAGGACGAGGTGCGGCCGCTGATCCTCAAGGAAAACGCGATCCGCCTGCTCAAGCTCAGGCCCGAACCAGCGCCCGTTTAGGACACGCCATGCCGGCTCGTTACCGCGCCGCCCGGGTCGGCGGAACCCTGAACCCGCGATTCGCCGCGCGCGCGGACGGCAGTCTGATCATCACCTCGAGCGAGCCGCTTGGCGACTACCCGGCCCGCATCACCGACCGATTGATCCACTGGGCCAGGGAATGTCCGGATCGCACATTCGCGGCAAAGCGCGACGCATCCGGCCAGTGGCGCCGTGTGAGTTACCGCGATGCCTTGGCGCAGACCCGTTCGGTTGCCGAAGCGCTGTTGGCAAGGGGCCTGTCTGCGGAGAGGCCGATCATGATCCTGTCCGGAAACGACATCGAGCACCTGCTGGTGTCGTTGGGGGCGATGTGGGCAGGCGTGCCCTATGCCCCCATTTCGACGGCCTATTCCCTGGTTTCGGAGGACTACGGCAAGCTCAAACATATCTTCGGCGTGCTGACGCCAGGATTGGTATTCGCCAGCGATGGCGAACTGTATGGCAGGGCCTTGCGCATGGTCGTTCCCGAGGCTGTCGAGATCGTGCTCAATAGCGGCAAACTAGATGGTCGGCACCACACGCCGTTCTCCGAGCTGCTCGCCACGCCGGCCACCGCAGCAGCCGACAGGGCGCAGCAGGCGACAGGTCCGGACACCATTGCGAAGTTCCTGTTCACTTCCGGCTCCACGAAACTTCCCAAAGGGGTGATCAACACCCAGAGGATGTTGTGCAGCAACCAGCAGATGCTGCTGCAGAGCTTTTCTTTCCTGGCGGAAGAGCCGCCGGTCCTGGTGGATTGGCTGCCCTGGAACCACACCTTCGGGGGCAATCACAATGTCGGCCTGGTCCTGTACAACGGAGGCACGCTTTATATCGACGATGGCAAGCCGGCAGCCCATCTGATCGGCGAAACGCTGCGCAATCTGCGCGAGATCGGGACAACCATCTATTTCAACGTGCCGAAGGGTTTCGAGGAAATCGTCAACGCCCTCGAAAGCGACCTGGAACTGCAGAAGGCCTTTTTCAGCAGGGTAAGGGCATTCATGTTTGCCGGTGCGGGACTGTCGCAGGCGGTGTGGGACAGGCTGGACAATATCGCCGAGCGGGTCTGCGGCGAACGCATTCGCATGCTGACCGGCCTGGGCATGACCGAGACCGCACCCTTCGCGCTGTGCGCGAACGGCGCGGTCATCCGCTCCGGTGTCGTGGGCCTTCCCACGCCCAGCCTGGAAGTGAAGCTCACCCCCGCAGGAGACAAACGCGAAGTCCGCTATCGTGGCCCGTCTGTGACCCCGGGGTACTGGCGCGCGCCCGAGCAGACGCGTGCTGCCTTTGACGAGGAGAATTTCTTCTGTAGCGGTGACGCCCTGAAGTTCATCGACGAGACGCAGCCAGCGCTTGGTTTGATGTTCGACGGCCGGATTGCCGAGGACTTCAAACTATCGACGGGAACCTTCGTTTCGGTCGGCCCCTTGCGGGCAAAGGTGATCATCGAGGGCGCACCCTATGTCCAGGATGTCGTTGTCACCGCACCGGACAGGGATGAGGTCGGCATTATCATATTTCCGTCTATGGACGCGTGTCGCGAACTTGCCGGGTGCGGCAGCGCAGTGCCGCTGGCAAAGGTGCTGGTCGCGCCGGAGGTCAGGGAATACTTTCAGGGTCTGACCGACCGCCTGTACCACGCCGGGACGGGCAGCGCGAACCGCGTCGTGCGGGCTCGTTTGTTCGTCGAGCCACTGTCGATCGACAAGGGCGAGATCGCCGACAAGGGTTCGATCAACCAGCGCGCGGTTCTCACGCATCGCGCGGCGCTGGTCGACGCCATGTACGATGAAACGGATGCGGAGCTCATTCTCGCCAGACGCTGACCGTTTCCGCCAGGCGCGACTTAAGGTTCAGGTCGCACTGAGACAGTCGCTCCGCAATTTCAATGACAGTTTCTCGCCGCAAGCATCTTGCTCCACAGCATGCCATATGGATCTCCATCCCGGATTACCATTGCCACTTTCAAGCGGGGCGTTCCAGCAACGACTGCATGTGGCCACCAGCCGCTGCGAATTTGCGATCGCGGCGGTCGATTCCTGGCAGGGTTCCGGACTGGCCGGCAGCCTGATGGCCGCCCTGATGGACAGTGCGAGAAAGAAGGGCCTGACCGAGATGGAGGGATTCGTGCTAGCCGCCAATCACAAGATGCTGAAGTTTGCGCGTCAGTTAGGGTTCGTTCAGCATCGCGATGCCGACGACCGGGAGACGGTCCATGGGGTACGCACGCTTTGAGCCTTGATGTAAGCCGCGGGCCGGTGCCGGATCCGCGGATTCCACGGCGGATTGCCGAGTCCGGACACAAAAACGGGGACCGCAGTCCCCGCTGGTAAGGCCCCGAGCGTGTTTGCTCAGCTCAGTCTTCGTACTTGAACGACATGGAAACGCGTGCGCGATAGGCCACCACCTTGCCGTTATCCAGTTTCATGTCCAGCTTGGTGATTTCAGCGACCCGCAGATCACGCAGGCTCTTGGCGGCTGATTCGACAGCCGCACGAGCGGCATCTTCCCAGGAAGTGGGGCTGGAACCTACAACCTCGACGATTTTATAGACTTGATTTTCATCCTTCGACTTCTTTGCCATGGTCACCTCCGATGAAATATGGGTTGGGCCGATTTCTGCGATCAGCGAATTCATCATAGCCCAATCAACTGCAACCGAGGTAAACAGATAGCCACCAGCCCCGGTACGCTGTCTCAGCCGCCCGCAATGATGGTCGCCAGTTGCACCCGGTCACCACTGCTCAGGGCTTTGCTGATTTCTCCGGCTAACAGCGTCTCGCCATTGACCGTGATATTCCATGACGGATCATCCAGCGCAGTAAGCGCTTCGGGCAGGTGGCGTCGCAGCGCACGGCGGAGTTCGCTTACGTTGGCCACCGGCTGGTCGATTACGATCGATCCCTCCGGAGCGCCAGGCAGAGGTCTGGGCAGTTCGACATGCAGCGCAAAACCGGTAGTCGCCAGCGCCAGTTGCTGGTGCCAATTGGCGTGCGGAACACCTTCGCTGTTGAGGCCGGTCAGTTCGTAAAAGCGTGCCTTCATCGATTCGAACTGCTTGCGGTCGATCATTTCGCCCTTGAACGGCCCGGTGTCGATGGATTCGTCGAACCAGCGGCGGGGCAGGGTGTCATCGCTGGCGCGCAGCCCCAGACGGAAATTGAGCAGGTGCTCGAGGCCCGTGATGTTGCGGCCAATCTCGTCCATTTCCTCGGCCGTCATCGGGTGTCCTGTCAGTGTGCCGACCTGAACCGCAAAATCGCTGCAGTCGGGCAAGGTGGGCGAGTTGAACAGTTTGGTGTTGAAGCGGCACATGCCAATCGAGTCGCCGACGGCAAAGGTGTTCTCGCAACGGCGCACGGCAATTTCCTTGCCCTCGTAGCTGTTTGGCTGCGGCGCCACGGTGCCGCCATAGAGTTCGGCCTTGAACGGGGCATCGTCGTTGATGCTCGCGTTGATCTCCAGCGTGACCCGGTTGCGCAGGTGATCCATGCCGCGCGTAGCGACCGCGAGGCCGAGGGCGAAGGCCTTGAGGATGCGGGCATCGTGGGGATCGGACTGGAACAGCCCCTTGACCGCCATCCGGTAGTCGAGCGCTTCCGCCGTATATTTGCCGCGTTCGACGGCCCGCGCCGAGTCGGCGATAGTGTCGCCGAAGCCCTCGCGTTTGGCGGTCATGAACAGCAGCTTTTCGACGGTGTCGTAGTTGCCCCAGGACAAATCGATGCCGCCGGTGTGGCTGCCATCGATGATGCCGCGTTGCCACAGTTCCATGGCCCAGGCAATGGCGCTGCCGGTGGAAGCGGAATCGAGGCCGAGGTCGTTGAGGATGTTGTTGAGCCGCAGCACCTGTTCCGGCTCGCGCAGGCCGATCATCGGACCGAATTTGCCCAAGGTTACGTACTCGGGGCCGTCGCCCTTGTCGTACTTGTCGAAATGGCCATCGCCCTTGATGCCGTTGTAGGTGCGCAGCTTGTGGTGCTCTACATCCGCCTGGGCCTTGTCGTAACTGGCGTTGCCTTTGAGTCCCATCAATGCGGCCGAACCCCAGCCGCCCTTGCCCTCCGGCGTCATGTCGTTCTGGTTGCGACATTGCACCGGGCACTTGAAACAGCCGTCCATGGCTGGGCGATAGGGATCAAAATTGTCGGCATCGAGTGAGTCGTGCCAGGCGGTGGTCTGGTTGTTGAGGGTGCCCAGCGCGCCGAGCACGCGCGAGGGCTTGTAGAGGAAAGGGGTGCCTACCTGCTTGAGGGCATTCTTGATCACCGAGGTCGAGGTTATCTTGCGGCCGATGATCTTGTTGTGTCCTTTAAGTTCCTTCTGCATCGGCGCCTCGGACGGTTTGCCTTGAATCATGATGGCTTTCAGTCGCAACGACCCCATTTTGGCGCCGCCGCCGCCGCGCGCCCAGATCGACTTGATGCCGCCCATGATGCCGCTGCAGAGGACCAGATTCTCTCCTGCGCTGGTAATGCGGGCGAGCGCCATGTCCTTGCGTTCGGTGCAATGGAAGTCGCGTTCGATGGCGGCGGCGGTGTCGAGATTGTCCAACCCGACATAGGATGTTGCGTCGAGGAACTCGATCGAGTCACGGGACATCTTCAACAGGGTCCATTGCGGCGCAAGACCATAGAGGACGATATGGTCATAGCCGAGGCGCTTGGTGAAGGCGGGGAAATAGTCGCCCGCGCTGGAGTCGAGAAAGGCGTAGCTGTCGGGGGAACGGCTGGTGAAGTTGCCCCGGGTGGCCGAGGGCATGCCTCCGGTCAGTGTGCCGGCGCCGAAGATCAGCGGGATCTCCGGATCCAGCGCGTCCTGGTCCTCCTGCAGCAGGTTGTAGAGGAGCGCCATGTTCGCTCCGCGGCCACCGAGAAAGGTGCGCATGATTTCCGCTGGAAGGTACTTGCTGCGGGTTTCACGGCGTTCGAGATCGACGAAGAGTACCGCGCCCTGGGTTGGGTACTGCGGTGCGTCGTGCATCCGTGCGCACAACAGATCGACCTTGTTTCTGACGCCCATCGCCCATTCCCCATAGTGGCAATCCGAGAAGCATCATCAATATAATACACTGATTGTTTGATGTCCATCTATATTGGCCGAACACTCGCCAAGCATGGCCTCGATGGCGATCGCTGCCAGGGAGAAATCAGCGGTGTTCGGGGAACACTTTCTGCAGCAGCGTCAGGAAGGCCTCTCGTTCGGTAGCGCTGAAATTCTGGATCAGCCGCTGTTCGTGTTGCGTCACCTGACGCTTGAGCTTGCGCAGCAGGGCGCTACCCTCGGCCGTCAATCGGATGGCATTGGCGCGGCGGTCGTGCAAGGCCGCCCGTCGTTCGACCAGACCACGCCGCTCGAGATTGTCGATGACCGTTACCACCGTTGAACGATCGAGGTGGGTGGCGCGGGCAAGATCGCTTTGCTTGAGGTCGGGATTGGCTTCGATGATGACGAGAACGCCGAACAGACCGGGTGTGACGTCATGCTCTCCCGGGCCTTTGGCAAAATCGCGAAACAAGGCGATTTGTGCCATGCGTAGCTGGTAACCGACCAGGCCAGGCAAGACCCCGAGGTCGAGCCGTGCATTCTTGGTTTTTTCAGGTGTCTTGTCGGGCGTCATTGTTTAGGGTTCAGCGTGCGTAGGGCACTACGTGAGAGCATGGGCCGCCGGGTCTCCCCGGCGGCCCATGCCGCTTGTTGAGGCACACCGGTTCGGGCACCGTGTCTTGAGTCATTCGTCGCAGGGGAACCGGGTCTTTGACGGATCCTTCCCGAGTTCAAGTGCAGGACAATTCCCTCTCCATGGTAGGGAGATCATAGATTGAAGTCAAATAATTGGAAGTGCAGCGCTTAGGTCTGCAGGAACTCTCTGCACGTGCCATCGAGTACGAGGCAGGTCAGCACCCCGCTACGGTAGGCCCCGGTATCGATGCCGATCCGGTTGTGGCGCACCACGGGCTTTTCCGAGATGCTGTGACCATGCACAACGACGGCTCCATGATCGTCGTCGGAATCCAGGAAGGCTTTGCGGATCCACATGCAGTCGTGATTGCTCTGCTCGTCCAGCGGCACGCGGGGACGTACGCCACCGTGAACGAAGAAGTAGTCGCCGGCCCGATAGCTGACCGGCAGGGATCTGAAAAAGCCCAGATGCGAGTGCGGCAGGGCGGCAGCAAAGCGATCGCGCAGGATGGCGACGCTTGCGTCATCGCGGGCGTGTCGGTCACCGATGGCAACGCCATAGTGGGCCAGGGTATCGAGACCGCCATAGTCGAACCAGTGTCGCCCGGCATCGATTTCACCGTCGACAAAGCGCACCAGCAGGTCCTCGTGATTGCCTTTGAGGGCAATTCGCCCGAAGCCGTCCGGCAGCCATTCCCGTACCCGGTCCACCACGCGGCGGGAATCTTCGCCACGACTGACGTAATCGCCGAGATAAACCACCAGTCTGCGTCGCGCCGCTCGCTGACGCGCGTCTGTCTCGATGCGGTCATGAATCGCCGCAAGCAGATCAAGACGACCGTGAATGTCGCCGATGGCGTAGATGACCGTATCAGGCGGTGTCCGGCTCGTCATTCATCGAGTTTCACATGGAAACGCTTGGCCTTCATCTCGAAGCGCGGCAGCGTGTTGTGCGCGACGTGGTGTACTCGTGGACGGAATGCCAGCATCGAGTCGAGTTTCATGGCTATTTCGTGCACCACTTCGGGGTCGGCTCCCTCGCACAGTTCCACTTCGATGTCCATTTCGTCCATCTGCTTGACCTTGTTCACCGTGATGCGGAACTCGTCCACCTCGGTAAACTTGCGGATGATGTTCTCAACTCCGGCCGGGAAGACGTTGACGCCGCGCACGGTCACCATGTCGTCGGCCCGACCCAGAATGCCGCCTTCGAAGCGCAAGAACGTGCGACCGCAGTCGCAGCGGTCGGCATTAACCCGCACCAGGTCGCCGGTACGATAGCGGATCACCGGGAAGCCCCAGCGCCCGAGATTGGTAATCACCAGTTCGCCGCGGTCGCCCGGCGCTACGGCTTCACCTGTCAGCGGATTGATCACTTCGGCGATGTATTCGCTCTCGATCAGATGCGTGCCACCGGGTTGCATGTGGCATTCGAAGGAATGGGCGCCGACTTCCGAAGCGCCCGCGTGATCGAAGCACTGGGCTGACCACGCCGCTTCGATGCGTTGTTTGGTGGCCGGTACGTTGGCACCGGGTTCGCCCGCGTGAACCGTGGCTTTCATCGGGATCGTGCTGATGTCGAAGCCGATGTCGCGGGCGACCTCGGCCAGCCGCAAGGCATAGGTCGGCGTGCAACACAGTACTGTTGCGCCGGCTTCACGCATCAATTCGAGGCGCTGTTGCGAATCGCGACCGCCTCCGGGAATCATCACGGCGCCGACCTTCCGCGCGCCTTCGACGGCGGCCCAGAAGCCGATGAACGGGCCGAAGCCAAAGGCCATGAACAGGCGATCCGAGGCAGTGACGCCGGCGCCGGCCAGCACATGCCCCCAGCAGCGCCCCCACCAGTCCCACGACTCGTGGGTGTCCATGACCTTCAGCGGTACGCCGGTGGTACCCGAGGTCTGGTGCATGCGCACGTAGGCTTCGACTGGATAGGTCAGGTTGGTGCCGAAAGGGCCGTGGGCGGCCTGGTCATCCATCAGTTCCCCCTTTTTGGTCAGGGGCAGGCGCGCCAGGTTATCCAGCGACTTGATGTCGGACGGCTGCACGCCGGCGGCCCTCCATTTGTTGGTGTAGAACTGGTTCTTGCCCCACAGTTCGGCCAGCATCGTTTGCAATTTCTTCAATTGCAAGGCTGCCAGTTGCTCTCGCGGTAGCGTTTCGATCGCTTCGTCAAAATACGTCATGTGCTTTTTGCCATTATCGGGAAGGGGAACTACGAGTCGGTTCGGGCAGTGATTCGCGCATTTCTGCGTACACCGCCTGTTCCATCTTGAGCATGGCCTCACGCTTGGTGGTGGGCCATTCATATTTCAGCGCCGTCATCGTGACTCCCGGCCAGGACTGATCCTTGGCAGCCACGACCTGCATTTCCCAGAGCATGACCGACGCAGGTGCCGCGGCCTCGATGCGCTCCTTGACCTGGTGCGCCTTGCCCTTGACCAAAAAACAGATATCGCCCGGACCGATGATCTGAATCGATACCTGACTGGTGCGTCGCAGGTTTTCCATGGCCGAACTGCCGAGGTCGACAGCGAAGCGCAACCGCGTCGCGTCCATCACCATCACCCACGTATAGGCCGAGCTGGCGTAGCCGTCCGCGCCCGTGGTGAGCATCAGGGCCGGTGCGCCGGGGCGCAGGTAGCCAATCAGTTCTTTCGCAAGGGTCGGGGTGATGTTGGGTGTCATTTTTCTTATCGACGCATGGCCTGTTGCCAGCGTGCGGTCACGTCAAGGATCACGCCATGCAGCCAGCAGTCGGTTGCCGTGCCGGCCACCGGGGCTGTCTGTGCCGGCATCTGTCCGGCGGCAAACAGTTGGGCGTCGCTGGCGTCGTCACCGGCGATCAGGCGCCCGCCGGTCGAGTGGGCCCGATAGGCGACGATCAGCACCTCGACGTCGGCCTGGGAGTAGACGCCGGCCAGTTCATCGAGGGCTATTTCCAGTCCGCATTCCTCGCGGGCCTCACGTATCACTGCCTCGGGTACCGACTCGCCGGTCTCCACGTAACCTGCCGGTGGCGCCCAATAGCCGGCGAGGGGCGCATCGCTGCGGCGGATCAACACCAGTTGCTGCTCGTGCTCGATCACGGCCATCGCCACCGGCGCCGGGTTGCGCCAGGCAATGAAGCCGCATACCGGGCACTGTTCGCGCGGCCGCTCACCGATGGTCGCCAAAACCATGCGTGACCCGCACTGGCTGCAATGTTGGGCTGTCATTCAAGACCGATCCTGCGTTTCATCCGAGTACCGTCGCGACGCTACAGTGACTTGGCGCGTTCGCGCTCTTCATTGCCTGTCCAGCGCTGGAACAAGTTGAGTTCCACACCCAGGTTGAACTGATCGAGCGCCTTGTTGACCGACTGATTGATGATGTCATCGAGGGTCTTTGGCTGATGATAGAAGGCCGGCAGCGGTGGTACCAGCACTGCCCCGATCTCAGTCACCTGCGTCATAAGCCGCAGGTGCCCGAGATGCAACGGGGTCTCGCGGATCATCAGCACCAGCTTGCGTCGTTCCTTGAGCGTGACATCGGCGGAGCGGATCAGCAGGTTAGTATTGAACGAGTGGGCCAGCGCCGAAAGTGTCTTGATCGAACACGGAGCGATCACCATGCCGTCGTGCCTGAACGAGCCGGACGAGATGCAGGCGCCGACGTCGTTATTGTCGTGCACATGGCTGGCGAGCTTCTTGACGGCATCAATCGTGTAGTCGGTTTCATACACGATCGTGCGCTTGGCGGAATCCGACATCACCAGATGCGTTTCCACCCCGACCTGCTTGAGCACCTCCAGAATCCTCAGTCCGTAGATGGCGCCGCTGGCCCCCGAGATGCCGACTACCAGTTTCATTGTCTTGTCCTTGCGTCAGATTCCGGTCTGCACGGCCCGCACCGTCGCTGGCCGTCGAAGGGTCGCCGTCGTGCCAGCGCCGACTGTCACGAATGGCAGGCACATTGTTTCACGGCTGTCGATGCTTGTCAGTGTTTGCTGTTTTCCGGCTCCGACTTCGGTGATTCAGGGTGCCGCATTTCCGTTGATTCGATGACCGGGAATCCCGCAGCCTCCAGTGCTGCCGCGACATCCTGACCTTCACTGGCATGAAAGCGCAGGATGACCCTTTTCTCCGGATAACCCCATTCCGTCTGCTCATCCTGGCGGCCAACCGGGTACACCGCCTGCAGCACGGCCCCTGACGCCTCGACGACGTCGACAATCCGTCCGAGTACACCGGGACCCAATCTGACGGGCGCCAGCGTAACACCGCTGCGCCGCTCCCATGCACCCAGGCAGTGGGCGGCCAACTGGAATATCTCATTGGCGGAAATGACCCCCACCACCTGATCCTTTTCGATTACCGGCAGTTGGGCCACGCCAAGTTCCTGGCCTTTGAGCAGGCAATGCTCCATGGTCTCGTCGGCCTGGATCGTCGCCGGGTTGCGGACCATGATGTCGCGTACCTTGAGCCGGGTGACAAAGAAGTTGAACTCGTCGGTATTCTGCGTGCGCAGCACAAAGCTGCCCATGCGCAGGAGGTTGGCCCGGGTCACCAATCCACGCAATTTTCCGTTGTCGACCACCGGCAGCGCGTGCAGGTTGTTTTCGCTGATGATCCGTTTCGCCTCCGATACGAGCGTGTCGCTCGGGATGACCGTCGGGTTCGCCTGCATCCAGTTGCGCACCATCATGACCGTCTCTCCTTAAGTATTGTTGTTCATGTCTCGGCCGTCTCGGGCGACTTCGCCTTGCTTGCCGCATGCAGGCGCACGAACTCGTCGACCGCCACACGGGCGAATTCCGGAGTGTAAAGATGCAGGGGAACCTCATTTACCCGGGCCGGATCCTCGAGTTTTTCCTTGAGGCGGGCGACGAAGGCGGCGTCGGCAACGGGGTCAAAGATCGGGCGGCCCTCCTTGTCGAGCGACGACCAGCCCTTGAGTGGAATCAGAAAGGTCCACGGACCTTTGGCACGATTGAGTCGCTCCGCGATCACGTCAGCGGCCTGGCGCAATTCATCGGCGGTGGTGCGGACCTGGACACGCAGCGCGTCCTGCACGTACTGCACGCGATCCTTGGTCCGCTCCAGCATGTCGGCACGGCCGCCGTAGGACAGGATGTCGAGGCCGCAGGGCGCCAGCACCATGGGAATGCCGGTTTCCACGGCCGCCATCAGCCGGTCCGGTCCCGGGTCGCGGTTACCCTTGAACAGGTGTTCCATGATGCCGCCGGTGCAGATGTCGAGCACGCCGTGAAAGGCGCCGTCGCGGATCATTTCCTCCATCGCCCGGTCACCCTTGCCCTGAGCGTGGCAGACGATGGGAGTGAAGCCCGCTTCCTCCAGCATGCCGATCGCCGTTTGTACCGCCATTTCGCCGAAGCCGAACGAGGATATGGCGACGCAAGGCTTGTCGAAAATGATCTTGGTACCCTGCGTCATTTCGACCATGCCGCAGATGGCGCCGACCGCATTGATGATCTGCGCCTTCAGCAGCGGATTCATCTTGACGATATCGAGCACAGTGTGATGCATGGTGATATCGCGCGTGCCGACATACTTGTCGATGTAGGCCGGATGCGCTGCCATCGGCGAAGCCATCAGCTTGGGCATGCCGAAGGGCAGTTGCTTCATGATCGAGGTGGCGACCAGCGTGGCAGTGCCGCCGCCGATGCCGATGATGCCGTGCACGCGCCCCTCCGCCAGCAGATCCTGAACGATCGCCGCGGCGCCCCTGATCTGATTGTTGGTGGCCGTGTCGCGGTCTGAGCGGTACTTCTCGCGCACCACTTCGATGGAAAGGCCGCCGCGTGCGGCGACATCCTCGGTGCGGATGTCGCCAGGGAAGGGCGGTGGTTCCTCCATGCTGAAATCGAGCAGGATTGGCTCGTGGCCGCGGTTGGCAATGAGTTGCTTGACGAAGACGATGTCTTCGCCGCGGGTGTCCAGGTTGCAGACGATGACGATGCCTTTTTTGGTAGTCATATGCGCTGTCGCGTTGCGCTGCCGGCAGGCAGGTCTGCCTGCCGGCACCGATTCACTTGCGGCTCTTGGCTTTCTTGGCTGCCGGTTTGGCCTTCTTCACCTCTGGCTTGGATTTTTGCGCTGCCGGCTGGGTTTTTTTCACTTCCGGTCGCGTCAGCCGGTTGATCATTCCAGCCACCGGGCTGCTCCCCTTGAAGCCATATTCGTTCCAGCGGTCCGAAACCTTCTGCAGCACCGTGCGGTCCATAAAGATCTCGTTGGGCTTGTTGGTCCACTCATAAGGAGTGCAGGCGTCGAGAATGATGCGGCTGGTGATGTCGCGGGCCTCGATCGGCAGTCCCGGATCCAGCGGCGTGGAACGGCCGCGGTCGATGATCTGGGCTGAACGCTTAGGGTCGAAGCGGGTGGCCAGCGCCCACCAGACGCGATCCCAGTCGTCGGCCTCGATGTCGTGATCGACGACGATGACGCCCTTCACGCCATAGTGGCCGGTGGTGGTCGAGATGACGGCATTGCCGACGTGATTGGAGTGCCCCGGATACATCTGTTTGACAGAGACCACGACCCAGAAGCGGCCGCAGGCTTCGGGCGGGATATACACGCTCTGGATGCCCGGCACCTTCATGGTTTCGAGGTCATGCCAGAGCGTGGCGGTCCGGTTCAGCGACTGGATCATGTGAATGTCGTTGATCGGCTTGCCCACGGTCGTCGACCACATCACCGGCTTGTTGCGATGCAGGATGCGCGCGATGCGCAGCACCGGCTTGGGATAGTCCTTGCCCTTGTTGCCCGAGTAGTAACCGGTGTATTCGCCGAAGGGGCCCTCGTCCATCAATTCGTTCGGATCGATCCAGCCTTCGGCGATGATCTCGGCATTGGCCGGCAACGTTAGTCCGGTCAAGTCCGACTTGAACACCTCGACAGGCTTGCCGCGCAGCGAGCCGGCGACTTCGTATTCATCCACCTGCGCGCTGACCAGCGTCGAGCCGGCCAGGAACAGCACCGGATCGGTTCCGACCACATACGCGGCGGGCATCAGTTCGCCGCGTTCCTGGTACTTCTTCATGTGCATGTCGCCATGCTTGCCCTTGATGATCTGCGAGCCGAGGATATTCTTGCCCAGCACTTGGGCGCGGTAGGTGCCCAGATTGGTCCAGCCGGTGTCCGGGTCCTGGGTCACCAGGAAGCCGGAAGTGACGAAGAATCGTCCGCCATCGTCGGGATAGAACCAGGGCGAAGGAAACATATTGATATCGACGGCATCGCCCGTAATGATGTTTTCCTTCACCTGCGGGTTCTTCACGAACTTCGGCTTGACCATGGTCTTGGTGGTCAGTTCCATCCACTTCTTGGAGAGCTGGCTCATCGACAGCGACGGATCCTGTTCCAGGGCAATGGCCAGGCGTCGCGACGTGGTGAAGGCGCTGGTGAAGACCGGAATGTCGTAACCCTTGACGTTCTCGTAGAGCAGTGCCGGCCCTTTCTGCTCCTCGTTGACCTTCGATACGTGGCAGAGTTCGAATTTCCAGTCCACTTCGGTCTTGACGCGGTGCAACTCGCCGTTCAGTTCGAGGGCGGCAATGTAGCTGCGGATATCGTCGATGGGTTTTGCTTTCACAGGTGCTTTCATTTTCGCTCCGTAGTAGTACAGGGGTGGTGGGTGAAATTGAGTATTTACGTGTTGCTTGGCTAGCCGACTTTCTTGCCTGTCAACAGGCTGGAAAGGATGTAGTCCATCGCTGACGCGCTGCCTGCCGATACGGGAGCCTGCTGCTTGTTGCTCCAGATAGTCTCCGGTCGCGCCTGCAGGATGAAGACATTGCCGCCGGCGGGGAGGTCCTTGTCGATCGCCCATTCGATGTCCATCGGGCGGCCGTAGTGCTTTTCGATCTGCTTGCCCATCCAGGCCAGTTCGGTGACTTCGTCGTCGATGATCGATTGCACGTTCTGGCGCTCGAAGGGGATCTCGGTAGCGATGGACTTCTGCTCCTTCAGATCGACGGTGTAGCAAATTTCCTTCTTGGAGATGGTGCGCTCCATGATGTCGAGCGCGACCTTGTTGACCACGAAATGGTCAGGCGTTACCTCGCCCGAAACCACTGATTCGCCAAATCCGTAGTTCGAGTCTATGACGATCACCGAGCGGTCGCCGTTGGTGGGATGGATGGTGAACATCACGCCCGCGGAAAATGAATTGGCCATCTTCTGGATACCGACGCTGATCGCCACCTGCTCATGGGGGAAGCCCATCTTCATGCGATAGGCAATCGCGCGACCCGTGTACAGGCTTGAAATGCAGCGCCGCACATGGTGCATCACCTCGTCGATACCGCGAATCCACAGGTAGGTATCCTGCTGCCCGGCAAAGCTGGCGCCGGGCAGGTCCTCGGCAGTGGCGCTGGAACGCACCGCGACCGGGACCGCCGGAATGCCACAGCGGTTCGACAACTTTCGGTAAGACTCGCCAATCAGATCCTCGAGCTCGATGCAGATGGGGCGTGATTCGATCATCTCGCGGATGATGCGGGAGGCATCTTCCAGCTTGTCCATATCCTCATGATCCAGCCCCGTCAACAGGGCGGTCACTTCGGGCTGGATGCCGGCTTCGCGCATGAACTGCGCATAGCCGTGTGTCGTCAGGGCGAACCCTGGCGGCACCCGCACCCCCGCGTTGATGAGTTCGCCGAGAGAGGAGCATTTGCCCCCCACCAGGGCGACGGAGTCTTTGTTGCACTCCTCGAACCAGCACACTTTCGGCATTGCGCTATTCATCCAGGCCTCCGTGCGAATCCTGCCAATTGCCAAAACGCTTCCCATAGTCGTACCCTTGCTGCAGCGTTACCGGGTGATCGAAATCACACCCGAGGAACCATCGACCCTGAGCATCATTCCGGTCTTGATGATCTTGGTGGCATGTCCAGTGCCAACGACTGCCGGCAAACCGTACTCGCGACAGACGATGGCGGCGTGGCTCATGACCCCGCCGACATCGGTGATGGCTGCCTTGATCTTGGCGAATGCCGGCGCCCACGACGGTGAGGTGGTAGGTGCCACCAGGATTTCGCCGTCCTGCAGATCACGAATGTCCTGCGCGCTGCGGCAGACGCGCGCCTTGCCCTCGACAATGCCCGGACTGCCGGCAAAGCCCTTGAGCTCCGTGATGCTGTCCGGATCGCTGACTTCCTGTACTGCGGACCAGTCGGCCAGAGACTTGTTGGTGACGCCCCAGAGCACGATGGTGAACGGCTCCTGGATCACTTCCGGTGCGATGCCGATGGCGGGTGGCGGGCTCCACTGGCGGAACTTCTCCATCACGCCCTTGCGCCACTCGATCTCCGGCGGCCAGGTCTTGGTACCGCGCGGCGTGACCCCGGTGGCCCAGGCGGTGACGACGTCCCACAGGCCCTGCTTGATCTCGTCGCGGCGCAGGTACCAGATGTCCTCGATGTCGTTGATCATGCCGTGATCCTTCATGATCGCTGCGACTTCGCGCATCTTGTTCCAGAACACCGAATGGAACCAGTGCTCGACATAGAACAGGTGATTCTCGACATAGGGGAACACCGTCTTGGCGCAACCCAGCAATTCGTCGAACTGCTTGAGATCGGCTTCGTTGGTGATCAGCGCGCGGTACTCGGCGGTGATGCGGTCGCGTTCGGCGCGCACCTGTTCCGTCGGGCGATCGATGCTGGCACCGGTATTGAGCTTGCCGATGTAGGTCTGGATGCCGGAGAGCGGAATATCGAGTGTATCGTTCCAGCTGCGATCGGTGTGGAACCAGCCGGTGCCGGTGGAGATGTTGAACCACGGATAGCGGGCCGCCTCGAAGGCCGCCAGCCATTCCGCGCCCTTGGGCAGCTTGCCGACCGCGGCCTTGACCGCGACCCAGTCACGGTTTCCTGTCACGGCCTTGTCGACGCCCATAGCAATGGCCTTCTTCGCCAGTTCCTTGAGTTCGTCGTCGGGCTTGTACATGATGACGTCGATACCCGAGATCATCTGCGTGATGCGCTGCAGCGGGATGCTGGGGAACAGCTTCTGCGTGAAGTCCATGAAGAAGACATACGCCGCATAGCCGAGATTGAGAAACTCGAAGTGATACTGCCAGCACTTGATGCCGAGATTGATCAGGTCGTCGTAGTTCTTGATCAGGTGATAGCCCTTGGATTCGCCGAGGGCATCGGTGACCACGGAAATGTCCTCGAGATCGGGAAGGGGCGAAATCTGCAAGTCCTCGAGTTCCTTGATGGTGGCCTCCATCTTGACCTTCCACTTGGCCTCAAGCGCATCCCAGTTCTTGTAGTAGAAGCCGGCGCGCTCCATGAAGTTCGGCACGCGGCTGCCGATTTCCGCGCCATCCTTGACCGGGACCGGCGAGATATAGACGTAGCCGTTGATCATGCGATGATCGACGCCGCGTACCGGCGGCACCTGGAATATGCGGTTGTTGAACTGCGACAGGGCGAGGAACCAAGCTTCATCCCAGATGGTATCGAAGGGATAGAGCGGTTCCGGATAGTGCAATCCGTCGTAGAACCAGAACGTCTCCTTCTCATACTGGTTGCGTACCGGATCGTCGCTGACAAACTGGTACTGGTACGGATACATCCTTTCCCAGCCTTCTGTGCCGGGAATCTTCTTGGCCAATACATCGTGCGGAACTGGAAACTTCATTGAATGTCTCCTTCTGTAATTATTATGAATATCGGAAAACCGGGCTCGGTTATGCGCCCGGAGCAAGGGATATAACGCAAGGCTCGGGCCAAGCGCCGTTTGCGCAGTGCACTATCTGGAGGTCTAATCGCATCGGCGCTGCTGAAAGGATGGTTATCAGCGCGAGTTGCATGTGCAGCAAAAATGACAAAGGTAAGCCGTCGTTTGGCCATCCACGGGACAAGCCACGGTGGTCGACTGTTGTTCATTTGGTGAAAATTTCGCCTGGCGTCATTGCCTTTTGACCTTTCAGTCAATTGCCGAACCCCGGGCTACGACGGGTGGAAGACTGACCGTTTGACTGCAATCTCAACCGCCTTTCCGATCTGCGCTTACAATGATCGATTGAGGAGTAGACAGTGAGAGTGCGGCAATGACCAAGCTCCGCAGCGTCGGGCGTATCACCAACGAGGATCTGCGCGCGCGCGTGCATTTTTGCGCCGAAACCGGGCAGATATGGTTGCATGAGCATCGCATGCTGCTGGTGCATGCCGAGGCGCAGGGAGCCCTGCGCAAGGAACTGATAGATACCCTCGGAATGGACCGCGCCCAGGGGCTCCTCACGCGCATGGGCTACGCGTCCGGCGTGCGCGATGCCGAATTGGCCCGCACCCGCGCCGAGGACTCGAGCGATCTCGAAGCCTTCATGACCGGCCCGCAGCTGCATACGCTGGAGGGCATCGTGCGGGTGACGCCGGTCAAGCTGGAACTGAACCGCCACACCGGAAAGTTCTACGCCGAGTTTCTCTGGGAGCATTCCTGGGAAGGACAATCGCATCGCCGCCACTACGGCATTCACAACGAGCCGGTGTGCTGGACCCAGATCGGCTACGCCTGCGGCTATACATCCGCCTTCATGGGCCGCACGATCCTGTACAAGGAGGTCGAATGTACCGGCATGGGGCACAACAACTGCCGCATCGTCGGCAAGCCGGCCGAGGAATGGGAAGATGCCGCCGAGCAGATGCGCTTCTTCAACAGCGAGTCGATCGCCGATCAGCTGATCGACCTGCAGACCCAGGTGGTGCAGCTGCGCTCTTCGATAGGCGACCGTGATCAGTTGCCGCAAGACGTCACCGGGATTTCGCCCGGCTTTCGCGCCGCCTATGAGCTGCTCAAGCAGGCGGCCGGTAGTCACATCACTGTCCTGCTGCAGGGCGAGACAGGAGTCGGCAAGGAGGTTTTCGCACGCAGCCTGCACGAAATGGGGCCGCGCTGCAGCAAGCCGTTCATCGCCGTCAACTGTGCGGCGATCCCGCAAGAGCTGGTCGAATCCGAACTCTTCGGCGTCGAAAAGGGGGCCTACACGGGCGCGCTGGTATCCCGGCCCGGCCGCTTCGAACGCGCCGATGGCGGCACCCTGTTTCTCGACGAGATCGGCGATCTGCCCGCCTCGGCGCAGGCCAAGTTGTTGCGCGCGTTGCAGGACGGCGAGATTGAACGTCTCGGCGACCAGAAGACGCGCAAGGTCAATGTGCGGCTGGTGGCCGCCAGCAACGTCAGCCTGCAGCAACTGGTCAAGGAAGGACGTTTCCGCTCCGACCTGTACTACCGGCTCAATGCCTACCAGATCGTCATCCCGCCGCTGCGCGAGCGCAAACAGGACATTCCGCTGCTGGCAAAGCATTTTCTGGCCAAGCACGCGGCGATCCACGGCAAGAAGCTGCGGGGTTTCACAGACAAGGCCAAGCGTGCGCTGTTGTCCTACCCGTGGCCGGGAAACATTCGCGAACTGCAAAACGCGGTCGAGCGTGGAGTAATACTTGCGCCCAGCGGCACCCGCATCGAGGTCAGCCACCTGTTCGTGTCATGCACCGACATGCAACCGCCGGAATTCGGCCTCGGCCCCAGCGGCGGCCTCGACATCAACTGCTGGGAGACCGGGAAGGATCTGCGCGAGGCGGTCTTCAACGGTTCACTGACGCTCGATCAGGTCGAAGCCATGCTGCTCGAAACCGCGGTCGACAAGGCCCGCGGCAACCTGTCTTCGGCGGCACGGATGCTCGGCCTGACGCGGCCGCAGATAGCCTATCGTCTGAAGCGTCTGCACGAAGGCAAGGACGGCGAGGCCGCGGCCGCTCCAGAGCCGCTCGATAAGCCCACCGCCTTGACCTGATGCCGGTGACATTGCCGCAGCCGGTGGCGGACTATCTCGCCGCACACCATGTCATGACGCTTGCCACTCACGGCGCGGAAGGGCCCTGGGCGGCAGCCGTGTTCTACGCCAGCGACGGCTGCTCGCTGATCTTTCTTTCGTCGCCGAACACGCGCCATTGCAGCAATCTGGCGCTGGACGCCCGCTGCGCGGCGACGATTCAGGAAGACTACAGCGACTGGGCCAAGATCAAGGGCATCCAACTGGAAGGGCGGGTTACCGAACTTCAGGGCGACGAAGAGCGCCGCGCCCGAAAGCTGTATGCCGAAAAATTCCCCATTGCCAGCCCGCTCGGAGACGTGCCGCCGGCGATCGTCAAGGCCCTGGCCAAAGTGCGCTGGTACCGGCTGGTTCCCGAGCGTTTCCATTTCATCGACAACAGCAAGGGCTTCGGTCACCGCGACGAAATCGACCTCGAGCGTGGCTGATTTTCACGCACGGCAGACAGTCGCCGTCTCGTCGGCGCCGACTCCTGGGGGCAAGCTTCAACGACGCGCAAATCCAGCCGAACCCGCTTCTTTATCGCTTTGCTTGTCGTTTTGGCTCCCGCTTGCATGCGGCTAAAATGTCGCGGTCAAGCTGTCGGCACACGGCAAGAGCATCTCCGACTGCCACACCGCCGGTGCGACCGGATCGCCCGCACAGGAGCCGCCTGATGCTCGAAATTGGGAAACTGTTTTCGCGCAAGCCCGATCATCCGATGAATTCGGTAGCTTCGGCGCGCCTGCTCCTGAAGAAGCTGGAAAAAACAAGACCGATCGAGGCGATCATCGAGATTGGAGCGTGGGCCAAATCCCTCGCCGGAACCGACGGATTCGCCTGCGACGACCGCTTTTTGATCGTTGCCGAGATCGAGTCGAACGGTAACCGCGTCGCGACGGCCGTGTTCCAGGACTATCTGCGGCACATCCACACGCGGGATCAGGACCAGCGCAAACTTTACGAGTCGCTCCATACCTACTGGTCCGCCGTGGCCGCGGCGTACGAGCGCTGCGCTCTGGATCACCAAGCAGGCGAATCCGGCGCGGGCCGTTTCACCAGCCATCTCGCATTAGCCATTGCGCGCGCCATTCGCGCCAGCGAACATGCGGAACGGATGCGCCAGTTGCGCTACATTGGTTCCGGCGCCGAGCTTTGGGAATCGCCCTGCCGGCTGTTCGCCTATGCCGAGAAAATGGAAGTCGATCATGTCGCGATCGTCGTCCAC
>JANXRC010000166.1 GCA_025353195.1 Rhodocyclaceae bacterium | reverse complement strand
AGCGGATTCGCATCTCCCGCCTCGCACGTGCCACCACCGTAGATACCGACGCCGATATAGCCCCGGAGGTCCGGCACCGACGTATTGGCCAGATAGGAGATTGTTATTCTGGTGCCGAGACTGTGGCCCATGATGTAAATCTGCGTTACCCCCTTTTCTTTGGTAAGAAAAGATATCGCTGAATCAAGCCGCTGGTGGGCGGCTGGAAAATTAGCAGCCTCATCAGTCGCGCTCTTGCTTCGGCGGGACTGAGGATAGGTAATCGACAGCGTATGAAAACCAAGGAGCTCGTGGATGGCGATGCGCAACGGATTCACTACCGGCGACTTGGCGTCTCCTCGCCCTCCAAACCGACCGTGAACCAAGATAACACCAACCTTCGACGGTCCTCCATCAAGATATTCACCTTCTGGTTGTACGGCCCATGCAATGCTTGTCAGCATGCAAAGCGCACACCCAAGCGCAATTAACGCGGCGCGACTTAGCATCGTTGGAAAAAGTCCGGGTGATGGCAAGGGGACACGCGGCTAATAGTTAATGTACGGACCCACCGGTCCGCCTATTAAATAAACGGCCATTTCGGCTATTTGAAAAGACCTTTCATCTTCATCCGATTACAGGCGTTGTTGTTAGGCTCGGACAGCGTTCGTCCTTTTTCCTTGGCCCGAACTTCCATTTGCTTGTGGTGTTGCTCCTGATAGGCATTGCACTCGTCGTAGGTCGTGATGCCGAGCATCTTTTCACTGTGCGCAGTTCGTTCCTCCTCCGACATCAACTCCCAACCGAAAGCGTTGTTTCTGCCAAAGCGAATTTTGCCTTGGTCGTCCAGGTCAGCCTCGCTCGCGACCTCGCCGCCTCCGTCGCCGCCCCCGCCCCCGCCTCCACGCATTGAACCGCCCTTGTTCCCTGCCCCACGCGCGTGCGCCGGCCAGCTACCAGTGATAAGCAGTGCAACGACAAACAGGGATATCAAACGGTTCTTTGTCATGGTCCCTCCTAAGCGTAATTGGGCCGCGAACGTTAGAGACTAATGCGCTGTGCAGAACGGCGTATCGATAAATGCTCAACAGGTGACATCGAAAGCGGTGATCTACAGATCGCTGCAAATCCTTGCACACTGTTAATGCTACCAAAGACTACGATCTTCGGTGTGACAGGCTCGCGCACAATGACCGAACCGAGACCGCCAGCTTTGCCCGAAGCCACAAGCCGACGGCATCGTGCGCCGCAAGTCAGCTCACGCCCAGTGTCGCGAGTTGAGCGCAGATCAACCGGGCGACCTTTGCATAGCCCGATTCATTCGGATGGACTTCATTGGCCCAGTCGTTGCTGTTCCCCGTGGTTTCGGGAAGCGCCGGCGTAGTGGAGCCACGCGTATCGACGACGTAGATTCCGGCAGCGGGATCATGGAAATCGGTTATCGCCTGCAAGACCCGGTTGGCAACGCGCTTGATGATTTGATAGCGTAAATCCTCCGGCGCGCCGACATCGATAAGCGGTTCATAAAGCCAGGTGCCCACCGCCGGCATCCCCATCACCTCTGCCTTGGCCGGTCGCGGCATCGGCCAATCGTAGGTATGAAATACATAGGGCGTGGCCTTGTTCATGGACAAGGCATGACTGCGCCATGAAATGATTTCCGCGTAGTTCGTGCTTACGTAGGAGGTCAGCTGCTTGACCGCATCCCAGTTCACATAGGAATCCGGATCGGCCGGGTTGGCGCCAGCCGGCTGAAGAATGTGGCCGAAACGTATGGCGTCGAACAGGTCGTTGCCGCCGCCGCTGAGCAGCATGGCCTTGAACCTGCGGTTGCGCATCTCCAGACGAAATCCGGCGCCGGCCGTCATGCGCGCCATGTCGCCCACGGTATCGCCCGAGTAGGCGTAGGAAATGGTGGCGGTACTCTTCGCGAAGTCCATCGAGGTCAGGACATTCGGCGAGGGCTTCACGTTCAGGTAGCCCCAGGCAAACCATGAATCACCCTCCGCCAGCAGCAGATTGGAGTAGTCGTTCTGATTGAACTGGTCCATCTGCTGCGGCTGCAGTTCCGGATAAATCACCTCGTTCTTCATCGAAGCCCTCCGCGTAAGGATTTCTAGGTCTGCGTCCGTGCCGAATGATAGCCAAGACAGTCCCCGATGCGCGCTATCCATGACACAGGCTGCGGCAGGAAGGTGCTCCACCGGTTGCCAATCCCCTAAGCGCGATGAGGCTGTTTGTAGGATAATTCATCCTGGTCGTCGGGAGAGAGTGACATTTCCCCACCGTCACCGCCGAAGGCGCAACCCCCAGGAACCGCTCAGGCAAAAGGACCGACGACGCAGGACAAATCTGGAGAGCGGCAGTTCATTGCAGCACCATGAACTGCCCGCCGACGGAGTAAATCTCTCAGGCACCGAGGACAGATGGGGATGTGACGGAGCCCCGTCACGCCCGTTATCGATTCCCGTCCGAGGATTGCCATGCCGCTACGTACCCCGCTTTACGACTCCCACCTCGCCGCCGGCGCCAAGATGGTCGATTTCTCCGGCTGGGAGATGCCCATCCATTACGGCTCGCAGATCGAGGAGCACCACGCCGTGCGGCGCGACGCCGGCATGTTCGATGTCTCCCACATGTGCGCGCTGGATCTCGCCGGACCGGATTCCCGCGCCTACCTGCGGCACCTGCTGGCCAATGACGTGGCGAAACTGACCACACCGGGCAAGGCGCTCTACTCCTGCCTCTTGAACGAGTCGGGTGGCGTGATCGACGATCTGATCGTCTACTTCTTCACCGCCGAGCGCTACCGCATCGTGGTGAACGCCGGCACCGCAGTCAAGGACGTCCCCTGGATGCGTGCCCAACTGAAGGGATTCAATGCCGAACTCATGGTGCATCGAACGGACAACCATGATCCGGTAGCGATCATCGCCAGGCAGGGCTCCAATGCGCGCGAGCGTCGCCGCGCCGGCCACGAGTCGGTGGCGATGATCGCCGCGCAGGGGCCCAATGCACGCGAGCGTTTCTGGACCGCCTTTCCCGACAGCCGAGCCGCGACGGCGACGCTCGGCATTTTCCAGGCTGCCGAATGGAACGGCTGGCTGATCGCCCGCACCGGCTATACCGGCGAAGACGGTTTCGAGATCACACTGCCCACCGCCGGCGCGGCGCCGGCCTGGCAAAAACTGCTCGATGCCGGCATCAAGCCCTGCGGTCTCGGCGCACGCGACACCCTGCGCCTCGAAGCGGGAATGAATCTCTACGGCCAGGACATGGACGAGAGCATCTCGCCCTACGAGGCCGGACTCAAATGGACGGTCGACCTGAAGGACGCCGCGCGCGACTTCATCGGCAGGTCGGCGCTGGAGGGCAAGAATGCGCGTCCGGTACGGAACCAGTTTGCCGGCCTGTTGCTGCTCGATCGCGGCGTGCTGCGCGCCCATCAGAAAGTCATCACGCCGCAGGGCGATGGCGAGATCACCAGCGGCACGTTCTCACCCAGCCTGAATCAATCCATCGCGCTGGCCCGCCTGCCGGCCGCAGTGGCCATCGGCAGCGAAGTCGAGGTCGAGATCCGCGACAAGCGCCTCAAGGCGCGCGTCGTCAAACCCAGTTTTGTCCGTAACGGCAAACCCCTGCTCTGAGGAAATCACAATGAACAACCCTGACAACCTGAAATACGCCGCGTCCCACGAATGGGCCAAACAGGAAGCCGATGGCAGCATCACCATCGGCATCACCGACCACGCCCAGGAAGCGCTGGGCGACATCGTCTTCCTCGAACTGCCGGCCATCGGCCGCGTCGTCAAGGCCGGAGAGGAATGCGCCGTGGTCGAATCGGTGAAGGCGGCTTCCGACATCTACTCACCGGTTTCCGGCGAAGTGGTGGACATCAACCAGGCGGCCGCCGACGCGCCGGAATCCGTCAATGCGGATGCCTATGCCGTTTGGCTGTTCCGCATCAAGCCCGCCGACTCCGCCAGGTGCGCGGCGGAACTCGACGGCCTGCTCGATGCCGCCGCCTACGGCGCCACGCTTTAAGTTGTCGCCATGCACGCCGACAACCTCTCGACACCGCTGACCACCCTCGAACACCGCGACGAATTCATCGGCCGCCACATCGGCCCCAACGAGCATGTCATTGCCGGCATGCTCGCCGCCATCGGCACCGCTTCGCTCGGCACCCTGATCAGCGAGACGGTGCCGGCGGCCATCCGCCTGCAGCGCCCGCTCGACCTGCCGCCGCCGATGCCGGAACATGCGGCGCTGGCTGCGCTGAAAGCCATTGCGGCAAAGAACGTGGTGAAGAAGTCCTTGATCGGCCAGGGCTACTACGGCACGCACACCCCGCCCGTGATCCTGCGCAACCTGTTCGAGAACCCCGGCTGGTATACCGCCTACACGCCGTACCAGGCCGAGATCGCCCAGGGCCGGCTGGAGGCGCTGCTCAACTACCAGCAGATGGTGATCGATCTCACCGGCCTCGAAATCGCCAATGCTTCGCTGCTCGACGAAGCCACCGCGGCCGCCGAGGCCATGACCATGGCACGGCGCATCTCCAAGGCCAAGGGCAATATCTTTTTCGTCGACCAGGAGTGCTTCCCGCAGACCATCGACGTGCTCAAGACCCGCGCCGCCTATTTCGGTTTCGAACTGGTCCTGGGCCGGCCCGAAGCAGCCGCGCAGCATGACCTGTTCGGCGCCCTGCTGCAGTATCCCAACGCGCGCGGCGAAATATCCGACCTCACCACGGTGATTGCCACGATCAAGAACCGCGGCGGCGTGGTCGCCGTGGCGTCCGACCTGATGGCGCTGGTGCTGCTGAAAGCCCCCGGTGAAATGGGCGCCGACATCGCGCTCGGCTCGTCGCAGCGCTTCGGCGTGCCGCCCGGCTTCGGCGGCCCGCACGCCGCCTTCTTCGCCACGCGGGAAGCCCACGTGCGCTCGATGGCCGGCCGCATCATCGGCGTCTCGAAGGATGCGCGCGGCAAGACCGCCTATCGCATGGCCCTGCAAACCCGCGAGCAGCATATCCGGCGCGAGAAGGCCAACTCCAACATCTGTACCTCGCAGGTCCTGCTCGCCAACATCGCCGGCATGTACGCCGTATGGCATGGCCCCGAGGGCCTGCGCACCATCGCCTCGCGCATCCATCGGCTGACCGCCCTGCTGGCCGGCGGCCTCGGCATCACCGGGTGCGATTTCTTCGACAGCTACGAGCTGAAAGTCGGCGCTGGCGAAACGGCGAAATACCTGAAAGCCGCCTGCGACGCCGGCTACAACCTGCGTCGCGTCGATGACCAGACCATCGGCATCAGCCTCGACGAAACCACCACGCGCGAAGACGTTGCGGCGCTGCTGAAAATATTCGGCAAAGCCACGCGGGTGGAAACCCTCGACGCCGCCCGGCCCTGCGCAATCCCCGTCTCGCTGCAGCGCCGCGAGCCGATCCTGACCCATCCCGTATTCAATGCGCACCACACCGAGCACGGCATGCTGCGCTACCTGAAGCGCCTGCAGAACCGCGACCTGGCGCTCGACCATGCGATGATCCCGCTCGGCTCCTGCACCATGAAGCTCAATGCCGCGGCCGAGATGATTCCGGTCTCGTGGCCCGAGTTCGCGCAGATGCATCCCTTCGCGCCGCTCGATCAGGCGCAGGGCTACCTGGAACTGATCAAGGGACTCGAAGACCAGCTCAAGGCGATCACCGGCTTCGATGCCGTCTGCATGCAGCCGAACTCCGGCGCGCAGGGCGAATACACCGGGCTGGTGGCGATCCGCCGTTATCAGGCGGCGAATGGCCAGCAGCATCGCAACGTCTGCCTGATCCCGAAGTCGGCCCACGGCACCAATCCGGCGACGGCGCAGATGTGCGGTCTCGAAGTAATCACCGTCGCCTGCGACGACAGCGGCAACGTCGACGTCGAGGATCTCAAGACCAAGGCCGCACAGCACGCCGCGAACCTGTCCTGCCTGATGATCACCTACCCCTCGACGCACGGCGTGTTCGAGGAAAGCATCCGCGACATCTGCGCCATCATTCATGCCCACGGCGGACAGGTTTACATGGACGGCGCGAATCTCAACGCCCAGGTCGGCCTGTGCCGGCCGGCCGACATCGGCGCCGACGTCTCGCACATCAACCTGCACAAGACCTTCGCCATCCCGCACGGCGGCGGCGGACCGGGCATGGGACCGATCGGGCTCAAGGCCCACCTGGAGCCCTTCATGGCCAACCACGCGGTGCAAACCGTCGCCGGCCCGCATGGCGGACAAGGCGCCGTATCGGCCGCGCCGTGGGGCTCGGCTTCGATCCTGCCGATCTCATGGATGTACATCACGATGATGGGCGGCAGCGGCCTGACCCGCGCCACCGAGATCGCGATACTCAACGCCAACTATGTCGCGGCGCGCCTCAAGGATCACTACCCGGTGGTCTATACCGGCAGCCAGGGCCGCGTCGCCCACGAGTGCATCCTCGATGTCCGCGGCATCAAGGCGCAGACCGGGGTTGCCGAAATCGACATCGCCAAGCGCCTGATGGACTACGGTTTCCACGCCCCGACGGTGAGCTTCCCGGTGGCCGGCACGCTGATGGTGGAACCGACCGAGTCCGAGGACAAGACCGAGCTCGACCGCTTCTGCGCCGCGATGATCGCCATCCGCGACGAGATCCGCAGCATCGAAAACGGCGAATGGACCCTGGACGCCAGCCCGCTCATGCACGCACCGCACACCGAGGCGGACCTCGTCGGCGACTGGACGCGGCCGTATTCGCGCGAACAGGCCGTGTTCCCGCTGCCCTGGGTGGCCGAGAACAAGTTCTGGCCCTATGTCAATCGCATCGACGACGTGTACGGCGACCGCCACCTGTTCTGCGGCTGTCCATCAAGCCCTTAACGACGGGACCCGACACCGGAAACAGAATGTGGGCCATGTACCGGAAATACATGGCCCACCAAGGCTTGCGACGCCTTCCGATTCCTGAGCCCGTAACGTCGCATGCGCCACGCCAGCCACTGTCGCTCATCGGCGACAAAATTTTCTTCTGATAAACAGGCGCTTGTCGTTTATGCGCTGAATGTTGTCGCGGCAGGCCGACAGATAGGCATCCGCGGTGACCGGAACGAAGGCACTACTTGCTGTATCGATTGGATAAAACACACCCGGCACGGCGCTTGCTGTTGTTCTCGCGTCCCGCTTGCCGCCCGAAGGGCAAGGGGTGTCAATCGACCCAAGGAGAAGCCATGCTCATCAAACCGAACCCGTTCAGCAAGCGGGAAAACACCGTCGTCACCCGTGACCCGCGCCTTGCTGCCTACAGCCAGGGCACAAGCGGTAGCAGCAGCTTGAACGCCGGCAATGCGACCACAACGACAACGCCAGAGTCCGACGCGAAGACCGGCAAAAGCAACGAAAGTGTTTCCGAAAACCGTCTGATTGTCGGTCCCGACGTCAAACTCAAGGGTGCCGAGATCCTCGATTGCGACACGCTGGTCGTCGAGGGCCGCGTCGAAGCGACAATGGACAGCCGGGTCATCAACATCGCCGGAAACGGTTCGTTCTCGGGCAAGGTCGGCATCGACGTGGCGGAAATCCACGGCCGCTTCGACGGCGAGCTCACCGCCCGCAGCCAGCTCGTCATCCACGCCACCGGACGCGTCAGCGGCACCATCCGCTACGGCAAGATCCTGATCGAGGAAGGTGGCGAGATTTCCGGTGACGTGCGCTCGCTGGCGGCCGGGGAGTCCACCCCGACCCTGACCCATCGCGCCACCGCGCTCGATTTCCCGAAGGCGGTCGCGGCGGTCGCCGGCGGGGCTTCCTGACTTAGGCTCCTCCCTTCGCTGCAGCAGCCCGCCCCTCCCTCCCCTCCTTCGCGCCGGACTCTCTTGCCGGCGAGGGCGTTGCAGCGCTTTTCTCGCTTTCCCTCCTTTCGCACAAGCCGGCAATGCTCGGTTAAGCTGGCGGCCTTTCCCGACCAGCTTGCATGGGTCCAATTTTGCGGGACATGTTCTGCGGCCGCGCGCCGATGGAGAAACCAGCATGAGTCAATCCGCCGTATCCCTGATTCTTACCGTCATCGGCGACGACCGCCCCGGCCTGGTCGGCGAACTGTCGGCCACCATCAGCGCACACCAGGGCAGCTGGCTCGAATCCTCGATGGCACAACTCGCCGGCAAGTTCGCCGGCATCGTCGAGGTCAGCGTCGACGAAGCGCAAGCAGATGCGCTGCGCGACGCGCTCGGCCGGCTTGCCGGGCTGAAGGTCACCATCGAAGCGGCGACGGCCAGGAAGTCGGCGCCGACGGGACGGCGATTGAAGCTCGCGCTGGTCGGCCACGATCGCATCGGCATCGTGCGCGAAGTCTCCCAGGTGCTGGCGCACCACGCCGTCAATGTCGAGAGCCTGGATACCCACACCTCGAGCGCGCCGATGTCCGCTGCCGTGCTGTTCCATGCCGTCGCCGAACTGACCGCCGCGTCCGATCTCGACGTCGGCGCACTGACCGGGGAACTGGAGCGCATCTCGAACGATCTGATGGTAGATATCACTCTCGACGAAACCATCCGCCCCTGACCCATGTACCTGCTGCACATCGCCAACAAGAACTACTCCTCATGGTCGCTGCGGCCATGGGCGTTGCTGCGCGCGAGGAAGATTCCCTTCACCGAGCGCCTGCACCGGCTCGGTACTGCCGCCGAACGCAAGTTCCGCGGCTTTTCTCCCACGGGCCGCGTGCCCTGCCTCGAAGACGGCGACACACTGGTCTGGGATTCGCTGGCCATCGTCGAGTACCTGGCCGAACGCCATGCCGGCGTCTGGCCCGCCGATGCCAGGGCCCGCGCCTGGGCGCGCTGCGCCTGCGCCGAGATGCATTCCGGTTTTGCCGCGCTGCGCGGCGAGCACGCCATGAACGTCGGCGTGCGGGTCGCCGTGACGCGTCGCTCGGCCGCGGCGCAGGCCGACATCGAACGCATCGTCGAGCTCTGGAACGAAGGCCTGCGGCGCTTTGGCGGGCCTTTCCTGGCCGGCGCGGAATTCACCGCGGCCGATGCCTTCTTCGCCCCGGTCGCCTACCGCTTCCTCACCTATGGCGTGGCGCCGGGCGGCGCGGCGGCCGATTACCTGGCAAGACTGCTGGCGCACCCGGCGTTGCTGGAGTGGGAGGCCGCGGCCCTGGCCGAGGACTTCCGCGAAGCGGAGTACGACGCCGAACTGGCGAAGGCCGGCACGGTGACGGCTGACCTGCGCGCCGTATCGCCAGCGCCGACTCTTTGATGAAAACCCCCGAACTGCTGGCCCCGGCCGGCTCGCTGGTCATGGCCCGCACCGCGCTGGATTTCGGCGCGACCGCCATCTACGCCGGGCAACCGCGCTACAGCCTGCGCGTACGCAACAACGATTTCGGCACGCTGGAAAATCTCGCCGCGGGCATCAGGCTGACCCATGCGCGCGGCGGCAAGTTCTATCTCGTCAGCAACGTCCTGCCGCACAACGCCAAGCTCAAGACCTACCTCGACGACATGGCGCCGGTGATGGAGCTGCAGCCCGACGCCCTGATCATGGCCGACCCGGGGCTGATGATGATGATCCGCGAGCGCTGGCCGGACATGCCGATCCACCTCTCGGTGCAGGCCAACACGGTAAACCACGCCGCGGTGAAGTTCTGGCGCAGCGCCGGCGTCACGCGCGTGATCCTGTCGCGCGAACTCTCGCTCGACGAAGTGGCCGAGATCCGCCAGGAATGCCCGGACACCGAACTCGAAGTCTTCGTCCACGGCGCGCTGTGCATCGCCTACTCGGGCCGCTGCCTGCTCTCCGGCTACTTCAACCACCGCGACCCGAACCAGGGCAGCTGCACCAACTCCTGCCGCTGGGATTACAAGGTGCATGAGGGCAAGGAGGACGCCGGCGGTGATGTCGACCTGGCCACACCGCGCCCGCTCGCCGTAGCGCCGGCGCCGACTCAGCCCGTCGCCGCGAAGCCAAGCGCGTTGCGCCGCCCCGGCGCCACCTGGCTGCTGGAAGAGAAGGAACGCCCCGGCGAATACATGCCGATCGAGGAGGACGAACACGGCAGCTACATCCTCAACTCGAAAGACCTGCGCGCCATCGAATACGTGGCGCAGCTCACCGCCATCGGCATCGACTCGCTGAAGATCGAGGGCCGCACCAAGTCGCCCTACTACGTCGCGCGCACCTGCCAGAGCTATCGCCAGGCCATCGATGACGCCGTCGCCGGGCGGCCGTTCGACGCGCAGCTGATCGGCCAACTCGACGGCCTCGCCAATCGCGGCTACACCGCCGGCTTCTACGACCGCCACCCCGACCGCGATTACCAGAACTACCTGCGCGGCAGCTCCGAATCGAGCCGCAGCCTGTATGTCGGCGACGTGATCGGCTACGACGCCGCGGGGCTGGCCGAGGTCGAGGTGAAGAATCGTTTCAGCGTCGGCGACCGCATCGAAATCATCCGCCCCGCCGGCAACCTCGAAGTCGTCATCGACGCCATGCAGGACCGCGACGGCGCTTCGGTCACGGTCGCGCCGGGCAGCGGCCACCTGATGCACATCGCCCTGCCGCCAGGCTGCGAGGGCGCCTTCGTCGCACGGTTTATCTGACCGTGGCCGGGCTGATCGAGGTCCGCATCCCGATCTACCCCGAGTGCTGGGAGACCTGCGGCAGTTGCGCGGCCGGTGACGTGGTGATCGAGGAAGTGCTGGTGAAACCCGGCGACATCGTCCAGCGCGACGACAACATCATCATCATCCTCGAAACCGGCAAGATCGCGCTCGACATCCCCACGCCGCACGCCGGCCGCGTCGTCGAAGTCATGGTCGCGGTCGGCGATGAAATCGCCGAGGGCGCGCTGATCCTCACGCTGGAACCGATCTGAGCCGCGCACCGGCGGCCGCAACCGCACCGAAAGCCGCGCCAAACCACCCCGGGGTCGGTTAAGCTTGCACCCTTTCAATTAACCACCCAGACCCGCAAATGGCTCAGTACGTTTTCACCATGAACCGCGTCGGCAAGATCGTGCCGCCGAAGCGCCAGATTCTCAAGGACATCTCCCTCAGTTTTTTTCCCGGCGCCAAGATCGGCCTGCTCGGCTTGAACGGCTCGGGCAAATCGACCGTGCTGAGAATCATGGCCGGCATCGACAAGGACATCATCGGCGAAGCGACGCCGATGCCGAACCTGTCCATCGGCTACCTGCCGCAGGAACCTCAGCTCGACCCTGACAAGACCGTGCGCGAGGAAGTCGAATCCGGCATGGGCGAAGTCATGGAAGCCCAGGCCAAGCTCGAAGCCGTGTATGCCGCCTACGGCGAAGCGGACGCCGACTTCGACAAGCTGGCCGAGGAACAGGCGCGGCTCGAAGCCATCATCGCCACCTCGGGCGCCGACACCGAACATCAGCTCGACCTCGCCGCCGACGCCCTGCGCCTGCCGCCGTGGGATGCCGGTATCAAGAATCTTTCCGGCGGCGAAAAGCGCCGCGTCGCCCTATGCAAGCTGCTGCTGTCGCGCCCCGACATGCTGCTGCTGGACGAGCCGACCAACCACCTCGACGCCGAGTCGGTCGAATGGCTGGAGCAGTTCCTCACCCGCTTCCCCGGCACCGTGGTCGCCGTCACCCACGACCGCTACTTCCTCGACAACGCCGCCGAGTGGATCCTCGAGCTCGACCGCGGCCACGGCATCCCGTGGAAGGGCAATTATTCCAACTGGCTGGAGCAGAAGGAAGCGCGGCTCGAAACCGAAGCCAAGCAGGAAGACGCGCACATGAAGGCCATGAAGCAGGAGCTCGAATGGGTGCGCAGCAATCCCAAGGCGCGCCAGGCCAAGAGCAAGGCCCGTCTCGCCCGCTTCAACGAACTCTCCAACGTCGATTACCAGAAGCGCAACGAGACCCACGAACTGTTCATTCCCGTCGGCGAACGCCTCGGCGACAAGGTGATCGAGTTTCATGACGTCAGCAAGGGTTTCGGCGACCGCCTGCTGATCGACAAGCTTAGCTTCACCATACCGCCCGGCGCCATCGTCGGTATCATCGGCCCCAACGGCGCCGGCAAATCGACGCTGTTCAAGATGCTGATCGGCCAGGACCAGCCCGACAGCGGCGAAATCGTGGTCGGCCCGACGGTCAAGATTTCCTACGTCGACCAGAGCCGCGACTGCCTCGACGGCAGCAAGACCGTGTTCGATGAACTGGCCAACGGCGCCGACATCATCACCATCGGCAAGCAGGAAATCGCCAGCCGCGCCTACATCGGCCGCTTCAACTTCAAGGGCGGCGACCAGCAGAAGAACGTCGGCAACCTCTCCGGCGGCGAGCGCGGGCGGCTGCACCTGGCGAAGACGCTGATGAACGGCGGCAACCTGCTGCTGCTCGACGAACCCTCGAACGACCTCGACGTCGAAACGCTGCGCGCGCTCGAAGACGCGCTGCTCGAATTCGCCGGCTGCGCCATGATCATCAGCCACGACCGCTGGTTCCTCGACCGCATCTGCACCCACATCCTGGCCTGCGAGGGCGATTCGCAATGGAGCTTCTTCGCCGGCAACTACCACGAGTACGAGGAAGACAAGAAAAAGCGCCTCGGCGAAGAAGGCGCCAAGCCGAAGCGTATACGCTACAAGCCGATCACGCGGTAACGGCCTGGGCGGCTTCTCCCGCAATTCCACCGCACAGACGAGCGATTAGAGGGAGGCAATCCGCATGGTGCGCAAAATTCAAGGCTACGGGTGGGTCCCCGACCTTCCCGACCAGCGCGACCTGCGCTATGCCGCGCCGCGCCGGGTGCTGGCGGCGCTGCCGAAGAGCTGCGACCTGCGGCGCCATTGCCCGCCGGTGCTCGACCAGGGCGAACTCGGCAGCTGCACCGCCAATGCGATCGCCAATGCCCACCGCTACGACCAGATGAAGCAGGGCAGCGCCGGGCATTTTTTGCCGTCGCGCCTGTTC
>JANXRC010000159.1 GCA_025353195.1 Rhodocyclaceae bacterium | reverse complement strand
GCCGGAATGTCGTGGATCGGCGCATGCGGGATGGTCGCCTTGCGGAACTCCGCTGCAATCGCGGTCGTGCTGTACTGTCTCGTCACCGCCGCCATGTCACGGTGGATCGACTCGCGTTCCTGGTGGCGGCCTTCGTTGGTTATGCGTATCGCGTTGGCTACCGGCGTGAAGAAGGGGATCTCCGTGAGGCGCCGCCACTGCACATCGCTGCCGATGGCGAGGTAAATGAAACCGTCCGCGGTAGGGTAAACATTGGTCGGGATGAATTTGCGATGCTCGTTGCCGCAGCGGGTAATTTCTGACGGATCGCAGTCGAAGTCGAGCAGTGGCAGGGTGGTGATCAGCCAGGAGGCCGCGGCCTGCAGCATCGACACGTCGATGCGGCTGCCCTTGCCGGTTTCGGCGCGCTCCAGCAGCGCCATCATCACGCTGGCGTAAACCTCGTCGCCGGCCTTGAGGTCGATCAGCGGTACGCCGGACAGCGTCGGCGGACCGTCTGCGCGGCCGGTCAGTTCCATGTAGCCGGCCATGGCCTGGATCACCGGATCATAGCCGGGCGCATCGGGGTATTCCGGCCCCATGGCCGAGATGGCCGCCCAGATGAGGTCCGGCTTCACGGCGGAGAGGCTTTCGTAGTCGATGCCCAGCTGCCTGTAGCGCTTCGGCACGGTATTGCAGCAGAACACGTCGACCCCGAGTTCAAGAATCAGCCTTTTCAGCAGTTCCTGACCCTGCGGGTCCTTGAGGTTGATCGCGATGGCTTCCTTGCCGACGTTCGGGGCGATGAAGTAGCTGCGACGGTCGTCATCGACGACCTTGCCGCCGATGTAGCGGTTCGGATCGCCGGGCAGGCCTGTGCCGCTGGGTGTCGACTCGATGCGGATCACGCGCCAGCCCAGTTGGGCGAAGCGCAGCGTCGCATACGGCAGCGACAGGGCCTGTTCCATCGAGAGGACGGTGCGGCGCCTCACGGCGCCGCACCCTGTGCAAATTGGGGGCACCCCCTCCAAGCCTCCCCCGCCGGGCGGGGGAGGTGACCAGTCAGCCCCGCCCAGAGGGCGGGGAGAGGATGGCGAGTGGTCATTGTTCGGCTCTCCAGGGTTTCCAGTACAGCTTTGGCGTCCGGCCGTGGAGGGTGCGGTAAACGCGCTCCGGGGTGAAGGGCAGTTCGAACATGCGCACGCCGGTGGCGTTGGCAATGGCGTTGGCTGTCGCGGCCGCGATGCAGATCGACGGTGCTTCGCCGACGCCCTTGGCCCCCTGCGGTCCTTCGCCATCCATCGATTCGATGAAGGAGATGTCCATTTCGGGAATTTCCGGTGCCGTCACCAGCTTGTAGTCGCGAAAATTCGGGTTCTTCATGACGCCGTTTTCGATCATCAGATCTTCCGTCAGCGCGTAGCCCTGACCCATGACCACGCCGCCTTCGATCTGGCCTTCGATGCCGAGCCGGTTGAGTACCCGGCCGACATCGTGCGCGCCGGTAACCTTGGTCATCCTGACCGTCCCCGTGTCGGTATCGACCTCGACTTCCACCACCTGGGTGCCCCAGGCATACGCGGCCGAGACGTTGCCCTTGAAGCCCTTGTCCTGATGCACGCTGGGGGGCTCGTAGTAGAACGTGGTCATCACCAGTTCGGCCTTGTCCTGGAAGTGCAGGTTGCGCAACAGCTTCGACAACTCGACCACGACTTCGCCACTTCCGGCCCTGATGACGAAGCCGCCGCGCAGGTCGAGATCGCTCTCGGCACAGTCGTACTTCTTGGCTGCCACGGCGAGTATCTTTGTTTTGGCTTTTTTCGCCGCGCCTATCGCCGAGTTGCCGGCGATGAAAGTAGTACGGCTGGCATGCACGCCCACATCCCAGGGGGTGATGGCGGTGTCGTTATTGACCACTGTTATTGCCGAAATGGGCAGCCCGAGTTCCTCGCAGACCAGTTGCGAAAGCACGGTCTCCGAGCCCTGACCGATTTCCGAGGCGCCGGTGATCAACGTCACGTTGGCAAAGTCGTCCATCTTGAGGATGGTGCCGCAGCCGTCCGACGGGTAGATCTTGGCGCCGCCGCCAACGTGCAGCATGGAGGCCATGCCGACGCCGCGCTTGATGTTGCCCGGCTTGCTGCGGTTGGCCGCGTTTTCCTTGAACTTGCGCGTGTAGTCGCTTCGGGTCGCCGCCGTGGTCAGGCAGTCCTTGAAGCCGCAGCTCTTGAACACCATGCCCTGACCGGTGGTTTCTCCCGAGTCCTGGGCGTTCTTGAGGCGGAAGGCGAGGGGATCCATGCCGATCTTCTCGGCCAGCATGTCCATGTGCTGTTCGATGGCGAAGGTCGCCTGCAGGTTGCCATAGCCGCGGAACGAGCCGGCATAGGGATTATTGGTGTAGACCGCTGCCGTGTGGTAATCGCAGTGCGGCACCCGGTAAAGCGAGGAGAAGGTCTGCATCATGACGAAAGGCGTGGTGGCGCCCCACGAGGTGTAGGCGCCATTGTCATGCAGCGTATGCACCTGGCGGAAGGTCAGCGTGCCGTCCTTCTTGCAGCCCGATCGCAGTGTCAGCAGGACCGGCTGGCGCGTCGGCGAGGCAAGAAACTCCTCTTCGCGGGTGAACAGCATCTTTATCGGCCGCTTGGCGGCGCGGGCGAGGTACAGGCAGATCACTTCGAATGGATAGATGTCCAGCTTGGAGCCGAAGCCGCCGCCGATGGGCGGCTGGATGATGCGGATGCGCGCCGGGTCCATGTTCAGGTATTCGGCGAACTCGCGCTTGTGCAGGAAGGGCACCTGGGTGTTCGAGTACATCAGCAGGTTTCCCGAGGCATCGAACTCGGCAATCATGCCGGAGACACCCATGCAGCAATGGGTGACGTAGTGCAGCTTGAAGGTATCCTCGATCACCACGTCCGATTCGGCTTCGCCCCGCACCACGTCGCCGTGAGCGTAATCAAAAGTCATCGCGACGTTGTCCGGCTTGCCCTTGTGAGCGATGGTGGTGCCCTGCTTCAGATGTTCGTGACTGCCATCGGCGCCGTGCGGTTCGGGATGTATCAGGGCGGCGCCGGGCTTGATCGCGTCCTCCGGGTTGGAGATGACCGGAAGGTCCTCATATACGACCTTGATCAGCTTGAGCGCGGCTTCGGCAATCTCTTCGGTTTCGGCCGCCACTGCGGCGATCTCGTCGCGTTCGCTGCGGACGCGACCGACCTTCAGGGGAAAGTGGTCGCGGGCGACGCCGATCGGCCGCTGATCGGGAATATCGGCGGCGGTGATGACCACATGCACGCCGGGCAGTTCCTTGGCCGCCGAGGTGTCGATCGACTTGATCAGGGCATGAATCCGTTCCGAACGCAGGATCTTGCCGTGCAACTGACCCGAGAGATTGATGTCGTGGATGTAGCGTGTCCTGCCGCTGGCTTTCTCCGGGGCATCCATCTTCGGGATGCGCTTGCCGATCAACGAGTCGAGTTCAATAACTCTGGGTTTCTTTTCTGCAACGCTCATGGGGATGTCCTTAGTTTTGTGCGCCGCTGACCGAGGCGATGGCGTCTACGATCTTTTTGTAGCCCGTGCAGCGGCAAAGGTTACCCTCGATGCCGCGCTTGATGCTCTCGGTGTCGCCGCAGCATTCGTTGCGCACCAGATGGTCGGCCTGCATGATCATGCCGGGGGTGCAGAAACCGCATTGCACCGCACCGTGCTCGACGAAGGCCTCACGCAGGGCATCGGCCTTGCTGTCGTTGGCCAGACCTTCGATGGTGGTGACATTGCGGCCGTCACAATCGACGGCGAACATCAGGCACGAATTCAGCGACATGCCGTCGACCTGGATGGTGCAGGCGCCGCATTCGCCTTCGCCGCAGCCGTACTTGGTGCCGGTGAGGCCGATGACATCACGCAACATGGCGAGTGCGGTCATGGTGACGTCGACGGTAACGCGCCGCTTGACGCCGTTCAGTGTGAATTCGATGTCATGCTTGAGCGACATGGCTGAGTATCCTCTTGGTGATGTTGTGGATCATTTCCTTGCGGTACCAGGCGCTGGCGCGCACGTCGTCGATCGGCTTGACCTCATTGTGGGCGACCTCGGCGGCCTTCTCGATGGTGGCCGCATCGAGTCGTTGTCCTTCCAGAGCCTTTTCGGTTTGCGAGGCCCGCACCGGCGTCGGCGCGACAGCACCGAATGCCACCCTGACATTGGACAGTATGCCTGCCTTGAGCGTTCCAGCGATGCCGATGGAAATCGTCGATATGTCCAGCGCCGGCCGCGTACCGAGCTTGTGGAATCGTGCGACGTGGCCCTCTGCCGGCAGCGGGATGCGGATGCAGGTCACCAGTTCGCACAGCGAGCGGCGTGTCTTTCCCGGTCCGACGAAGAAGGTCGACAGCGGCATGCTGTGCCGATAGAGCTTGGCTTCCGGCATCGACGCCAGTTCGACCGAGGCATCCAGCACCAGCAGGGGGATCAGGGTGTCGCCGGCCGGCGACGCATTGCAGATGTTGCCCCCCAGCGTAGCGGCATTGCGGATCTGGTCGCTGGCAAAATGGTCACAGGCATCGGCCAGCACCGGCAGATGTTGCCGAATCAGCGGGTGCTGCATGATCTCGGTGATCGTGGTCAGCGTTCCGATACGGATTTCCTTGCCTTCGAGCGTGATGCCCGACAGTTGCGGAATGTGGCGGATGTTCATCAGCGTGTGCTTGATCTTGAGCCGTCCGGCCTGGCTTTGCGGCGTCAGATCGGTGCCGCCGGCGAGTATCGTCACGTCGCCGTCTTTGAGGCACTCGACCGCCTGGTCGAGGCTGGTGGGTGCGAAATAGTGTTTCAGTTCAGTCATCTCTTTATCCTCAGTAGCGGCTCAGAAACGAATCGGTTCCTGATATCGTCCGAATACATTGACCAGCTCTTTCGTCATTTCGCCGACGCTGGCGTAGGCCTTGACCGCGTCGACCAGGGCCGGCATGACGTTGCGGCCGGCGGCGGCATCCCCGCGCAGGCGAGTCAGCGCCTCCGTCACCTTGCCGTTATCGCGTTCGGCGCGAATGCGATTCAGGCTTTCGATCTGCACCCGCGCATCGTCCTCGTTGTAGGGGTGAAATTCGACCGGATGGTCTTCTTCCTGCTCGTTGCGATAGCAGTTGACGCCCACCTTGGGGAATTCGCCCGACTCGATCTTGCGCTGCATCTGGTACGCCTGCGACGAGACCTTGGCCTGGATGGTGCCTTCGGCCACCATCTTGACGATGCCGCCCTGGGCATCGGTTTCGGCCATGATTTCCTCCATCTTCTTGCGCATTTCGTTGGTCATGGTCTCGACGTAAAAGGAACCCGCCAGCGGATCGACGGTTTCGGTGAGCCCCATTTCCTCGATCAGGAGTTGCATGGTGCGCAGGGAAATTCGCGCCGAGTACTCGGTGGGAATCGTGTAGGCCTCGTCGTAGGAGCACAGCGCCATGGTCTGCGTGCCCGATAGCGCAGAGATCAGCGCGTAGTAGGCGCCGCGCACGATATTGACTTCGGGCTGCTCGAAGGTGAGGCCGCCGCCGCCGCCGGCGGCGATCATGCGCAGCCACATGGAGCCCGGCTTTTCTGCACCGTACTCCTCCTTCATGATCTTGGCCCACAGCCCGCGGCCGGCGCGGAACTTGCACACCTGTTCGAAGATGTTGCCGAAGATGTTGAAGTTGTATGAGAGCCGTCCGGCAAATTCGTCGATCGGCAAGCCGCGCTTGATGGCGTCGTCGGCGTAGGCCTTGGCGATGGAAAACGCATAGGCCATCTCCTGCGCCGGGGTCGCTCCGGATTCGCGGATGTGATAGCCGCAGACCGACACCGGCGTGTATTTCGGCGCGTGCGTGGCACAGTATTCGATGGTGTCCCCGACCAGGCGGATCGACGGCTCGACCGGAAAAATCCAGGTGCCGCGGCCGATGAACTCCTTGAGGATGTCGTTCTGCGCCGTGCCGCGCAATTCCTTGATGTCGTAGCCGCGCTTTTCGGCCATGGCCAGGTACATCGCGATCAGGATTGCCGCCGCGCCATTGATGGTCAGCGAGACGGTGATCTTCTTCAGGTCGATGCCGTCGAAGGCGATCTCGAAGTCGCGCAGGGTGTCGATCGACATGCCGACGCGGCCGATTTCGCCCTCGGCCAGCGGATCGTCGGAATCGAGGCCGATCTGCGTCGGCAGGTCGAAGGCCACGTTGAGTCCGGTCTGGCCGTTGGCGATCAGGTATTTGAAGCGCTGGTTGGTGTCGGCCGGATTGCCGAAGCCTGCATACTGGCGCATGGTCCACGGCTGCTTGCGGTACATCTCGCGATGGATGCCGCGGGTGAAGGGGTACTGGCCGGGTTCGCCGAGCATCTCCATGCCGCCGCTGGCCGCGACGTCCGCCGCCGTGTACAGCGGTTTGACCTCGATGCCCGACTCGTTGATCACCTTCTTCATTGCCGGTTTCTGCGGGGCGTTCATTTGACCTCCCTCCGGATGAATTCGGTGATGGCGTCGAGTTTCGAGCCCGACGGGAAGATGCCCTTGAAACCCAGTTCGCGCAGCGCTTCGTGATCCTGCGCCGGCAGGTTGCCGCCGATCACCCAGAGCTTGTCGTCGAGGCGGTTGGCTTCGAGCAGCGGCTTCAGCTTGCGGCAGAAGGGGATGTGCGAACCGGCCATGGAAGACAGCGAGATTACGTCGACGTCCTCTTCAAGGGCGATGCGCGCAATCTGTTCCGGCGTCTGCCGCAGCCCCGTGTAGATGACTTCAAAGCCGGCGTCCATCATGGCGCGCGCGACCACCTTGGCGCCCTGGTCGTGGCCATCGAGACCGGGTTTGCCGAGCAGGACTTTGATCCTGCGTTCTGTTGCGTTCATGACGATACTTCTTTCGCAATGATGAGTTTCAGTATCTCGCTGGTGCCGCCGCCGATCAGGGTAAAGCGGACATCGCGCAGATAGCGTTGGACCGGGTATTCCATGGCATAGCCATAGGAGGCGAAGACCCGTGCGGCCTTGTCGCAGACCGTAGCTGCCGTTTCGGTGGCGAACAGTTTGGCCATCGCGGCGGCCTTGTGATATGGCTTGCCGGAATCGTGCAGCCATGCGGCGTAGTAGACCAGGTGCGTCGCCGCCTCGAGTTCGGTGGCCATCTCGGCCAGTTTCAGCTGGATCGCCTGGTAGCGATTGATCGGTTTGCCGAACTGCTTGCGTTCTCCCGCGTAGCGCACCGCCTCGCCGAGCGCGGCGTGCGCCACGCCGAGGCCCATGGCACCGGTGATGATGCGGATCTCGCCCAGGGTCTTGCGCAGATGGCCCTCGCCGTCGCCTTCCTGCTTCGACAGGCGATGGCTGTCGGGGACGAAGCACTCGTCGAAGGCCACTTCCGAGGTCGGCAGCGCCCAGACGCCCATCTTGTGAATCTCGCGGCCGACGGTGATGCCCTTGAAGTGCTTCTCGACGAGGAAGATGGTGAGTTTCTTCTCGTCGCCGGCCTTGGCGAAAACCGTAAAGAAGTCCGCCACGGGCGCCGAAGTAATCCAGGTCTTCTGGCCGTTGATGACATAGCCGCCATCGACCTTCTTTGCCGTGGTGGCGATCGAGTCGAGGTCGGAGCCGGCATTCGGCTCGGTCATGCAGATCGCGGCAATTTTCTCGCCGCGCAATGCCGGCTTGAACAGGCGTTTGATGATGTCCTCGTTGCCCAGCAGGTGCAGGAACTTGGTACCCATCAGCGACTGCATCGCGACGGCGCCGGCGAGCGACATCG
>JANXRC010000155.1 GCA_025353195.1 Rhodocyclaceae bacterium | reverse complement strand
AACAGCAGCATTGCAGTGATTCCCACCGCATACCGTCCAGATCAACCACGGATCACGATATTCAGCTTTTGGAGAAGGCTGAGACCGTTCCACCAAAGCAAGCCGTCCTCGCGGAATTCGGCGCCGGATTCTGTCAAGCTGAGTTTTCTGGCGCCCAACTCGGTCGCGCCCGAGTCGGCAACATAGCCTGATTGCATAAGGTAGGTGGCGATAGCGGGCTGAACCGGCTGCCCATCGATGATCCAGCGCGCGCCATAGCCGTCCGCGTCGCCGCCCAGCATCAGGATAGGTGCATAGTTGCCCATGAGCCGCAGCACCCTGAGTGTCTCGGCCCGACGGGGGATCGGGGTCTTCCCGGGAGAGTCCATGATCCTTTCACCAGAATCCGGGCCGGCGCAGGGCGCGCAGAATCCAACCCGGCAATTACTTCTTGCGCCCGTATCTTCCGGTCAACGTCGCCTTGCCGATGGAATTGGCATTGATCATGAATCCGGCGAGGGAAGCCGTGGCCCCCGGCGGCAGATCCAGCTTGTCCACCTTCAGCGCGTGCAGCGTGAAATTGTAGTGATGCGGCTTGTCCCCGACCGGCGGGCAGGGGCCGCCCCAGCCTGCGCCGCCGAAATCGGTATTGATTTGTGCGGCTCCCTTGGGCAGCGCCGATCCATCGGCCTTGCCGGCACCCTTGGGCAATCCTCCGGCGTCGGCCGGAATGTTCGTCACCACCCAATGCCACCAGCCGGCGCCGCCGGTCGGCGCGTCGGGGTCGTGCACCAGCAGGGCGAAACTCTTGGTGCCCTTGGGCGCGCCCGACCATGCCAGGGCCGGAGAGACGTTCTTGCCGGTGCAGCCGAAGCCTTCGAAGACCTGCTCGTCGGCGATCGGTGCATTGGGTGCGATGTCGGCGCTGGAGAGCTTGAACGGGCCGGCATGGGCGCTGCCGGCCAGAGCAAGGCCGGCCGCGAACAAGAGACTGGAACGGATCATGGTGGCTCCTTTGCAGGTGGGTTCGATCGGAAACGCCATTGTCAGATTAGCAGAGTCATCCGCGCTTTCCCATCCCCATCCAGTCGCGGTCAGGAGCTTCGCATGGATTCAAGGCGGGCGCCTGTTCCTATGCCTCGCCTATCACCAGGCGGCTATCGCCTTCCAGCCGATGGGCCGGGATGACCAGATTGGCGGGCGCCGGTCCGCTGCGAAAAACCCGGCCGGCAAGGTCGTACTTCGACGTGTGGCATGGACAGAGGAACTCGCCGTGAGCACCAAGTCCCGTACGCAACTGCGGCGGACAGCCCTGGTGCGTGCACTGCCCGATGGCGACGAATACATCCGGACGCAGCGAGCGATGCCGGTTGCGGCATTCCTTCGGCTGCAGGGATTGCTCGGAATTGGGATCGGTCAACTCGCTTTCGCGATCGGCCAGCGCGGCAACTTCCGCGCCGCTTCGACGCAGAATCCAGACCGTACGTCCGCTCCAGTCCACGGTGCGAAGCTTGCCCGGCGGCAGATCGCCGAAGTCGACCGGGGTCGGATTCCCTGCCGGAGCCTGGGGCCTTTCGGCCAGATACCTGGCAACACCGAGACCCGCCCCGAGCGCACAAATGCCGGCGACCAGATGCAGGCGCCGGCGTGCAGGATTGACGGTCAGCACTGTTCCCACGGCAGGCCTTCAAAGCGCCAGCCATTCATCGAGCCACGATGATGCGTGTCGTCGAGTTCGCCCTCAAAGCCGTGCAGCACGTTGAACACCCGCGTGAAGCCCGCCGCCTCAAGCGCGTGACCGGCATCCACCGATCGATTGCCGCTGCGGCAGATCAGCACCACCGGACGATCTCCCGAATGGCCGGCGAGCTTCTTCACTTCACCGGCAAAGTGGGGATTGATTTCCCAGTCGGGGCCGTCATTCCACGACACGTGGCTGACGCCGGCCGGATGGCCGACGAAGAAGAATTCCATTTCGCTGCGGCAATCGACGAACAGCGCACTGGGGTTGTCGTGAAGAAACTGTGCAGCTTCCTTGGGGGTCAGGTGTTCCATCGAATTTCTCCTTGTTCTGTTTGTTCCATTCTAGCTTAGCGGCGCTGCCGGCAAAGGCAGCTCCGGTATAGTTCAAACATGAATCCGGTGTCCCGCACCCTCGCCTCGCTTGCTTCCGTCATCGGCTTTTTTGGCGGCGACAGCTTCCATCTGCGCACGCTGAAAGCAGACAAATCGACCGCACAGGAAATACGCGAGCGCCTCGGCCCGCCTGCTGCCGAATGGCCGCACGGCGACGGCAGCGTGACTTGGGAATATCCGCGCGGTCCGGAAGGCACGCGTTGCTGGATGCTGACGCTGAACGATCGCGGCGTGCTGCAGAAGATCGAGCAGGCGCTGACGGAGGAAAACTTCGCCCGCATCGAAAAGGGCTGGAATGCGGAACAGGTTCGACGCCTGCTCGGCAAGCCGGCCAGCGACGTGAAATTTCCGCTCAAGCCCGAAGTGGTCTGGGACTGGCGCATTGACCCGGTGACACCCGGCAACAGCGCTTGGTTCCATGTGCATTTCAGTCTGGACGGATTCGTCACGGGGACTTCGCGGCGCGAGGAATCGCCCGTCAAATGAGTCAGGCTTGAACCGAAAGCAGCGCGCCGGGACAGCGGTATAATGTCTGCGTTCTCGAGGAGCGCTGCAAGGTAGACGGCCGCATGGCCGCGACCCTAGGCTCGGAACCAGATAACAACGGCGCTCACCCACCCTTGGAAAATTCCGCCGGGGCAACAGGTGAGCCGACAAGCAGCGAGGCTCCCCGCCCCGGTCATGGATTGGAGAGACGCATGACCACCCGCTTGCCCCCCCGCTTGTCGCCCTCCAGCGGCCCGCAACCCGACCGCAGCACCGAATTGAGAGAGATTCTCGCGCAACGCATTCTCATTCTCGATGGCGCCATGGGCACCATGGTGCAACGTCACGCTCTGGTCGAGGCCGACTATCGCGGCTCGCGTTTCGCCACGCATGGCAAGGACCTGAAGGGCAACAACGATCTACTGTGCATCACGCGGCCGGACGTGATCGGTGGCATCCATGCCGAATATCTCGCCGCCGGCTCCGACATCATCGAAACCAACAGCTTCAACGCGACGCGGGTTTCGCAGGCCGAGTACGGGCTGGCCGACCTCGCCTTCGAATTGAACGTGGCCGCGGCGCGGCTGGCGCGGGAAGCCGCCGACCGCTACTCCACCGCCGACAAGCCGCGCTTTGTCGCCGGCGTGCTGGGGCCGACTTCGCGCACGGCGTCGCTCTCGCCCGACGTCAATGATCCGGGAGCACGCAATGTCACCTTCGACGCCCTGGTGGCCGACTACGTCGACTCCGCGCGCGGCCTGACCGAGGGCGGCGCCGACCTGCTGCTGCTGGAAACGGTGTTCGACACGCTGAACGCCAAGGCCGCGCTGTTCGCCATCGAGAAATTCTTCAACGAAGCCGGCCGGCGCTGGCCGCTGATGATCTCCGGCACCATCACCGACGCTTCCGGGCGCACGCTGTCCGGGCAGACGGCCGAGGCGTTCTGGAACTCGCTGCGCCATGCGCGTCCGCTTTCGTTCGGCCTCAACTGCGCGCTCGGCGCCAAGGAGCTGCGCCAGCACGTCGAGGAATTGTCCAGGCTCTGCGACTGCTTCATCTCCGCCCACCCCAACGCCGGCCTGCCCAACGCCTTCGGCGGCTACGACGAAACGCCGCAGGCGCTGGCCGGCGAGATCGGCGAATGGGGCGGTAGTGGGCAACAGACCAGCATCATCAACATCGCCGGCGGTTGCTGCGGCACCACGCCCGACCACATCCGCGCCATTGCGCAGGCGCTCGCCGGCATGACGCCGCGCGCGATTCCGCAGATCGAAAGGAAGTTGCGCCTGGCCGGCCTCGAAGCCTTCAACGTCGGCAATGACAGCCTGTTCGTCAATGTCGGCGAGCGCACCAACGTCACCGGCTCGAAGGCCTTCGCCCGCATGATTCTCGAAGGCCGCTTCGACGACGCGCTGGTGGTCGCGCGGCAGCAGGTGGAGAACGGTGCGCAGGTGGTCGACATCAACATGGACGAGGCCATGCTCGACTCGCAGGCGGCGATGGTGCGCTTCCTGCACCTGGTCGGCTCCGAGCCGGACATCTGCAAGGTGCCGCTGATGCTCGACAGTTCGAAGTGGGACGTGATCGAAGCCGGCCTCAAGTGCATCCAGGGCAAGGGCATCGTCAATTCCATCTCGATGAAGGAAGGCGAGCCGAAGTTCCTCGAACAGGCGCGCCTGGCGCGGCGTTACGGCGCGGCCGTGATCGTCATGGCCTTCGACGAGCAGGGCCAGGCCGATACTTACGAGCGCAAGATCGGCATCTGCCAGCGCGCCTACGACGTGTTGCTGGCGGATGGCTTTCCGGCCGAGGACATCATCTTCGACCCGAACATTTTCGCCATCGCCACCGGCATTCCAGAGCACGACAACTACGCCGTGGATTTCATCAACGCGCTGGCCTGGATCAGGGAGAACCTGCCCCACGCGCGGACCTCGGGCGGCGTCTCGAATGTCAGCTTCAGCTTCCGCGGCAACGATGCGATGCGCGAGGCGATCCACACCGTCTTCCTCTACCACGCGGTCAAGGCCGGGCTCACCATGGGCATCGTCAATGCCGGCCAGTTGGGCGTCTATGACGACCTGTCGGCCGAACTGCGCGAGAAGGTCGAGGACGTGGTGCTCAATCGGAAAGTCGCAGGCAACGCAAACCCGGGCGACACGCTGATCGAGTTGGCCACCCGGGTCAAGGGCCAGGCAAGGGAACAGGTGGTCGATCTCGCCTGGCGCGAATGGCCGGTGGGCAAGCGCCTCGAGCACGCGATGGTCAAGGGCATCACCGAGTTCGTCGTCGCCGACACGGAAGAATGCCGCGCGGCACTGTTCGCCGAAGGCAAGCCGCCGCTGTCGGTGATCGAGGGTCCGCTGATGAACGGCATGAACGTGGTCGGCGACCTGTTCGGCGCCGGCAAGATGTTCCTGCCGCAGGTGGTCAAATCGGCGCGCGTGATGAAGCAGGCCGTGGCGCACCTGATCCCCTACGTCGAGGCCGAGAAACTGCGCACCGGCTCGACCTCGAAAGGCCGGATAGTCATCGCCACGGTCAAGGGCGACGTCCATGACATCGGCAAGAACATCGTCGGCGTGGTACTCGGCTGCAACGGTTACGAGATCATCGACCTCGGCGTCATGGTGCCGGTCGACAAGATCCTGAGTGCGGCGAAGGAGCATGGTGCGCAGGCGATCGGCCTGTCCGGCCTGATCACGCCGTCGCTGGAAGAAATGAGCCACATCGCCGGCGAAATGCAGCGCCAGGGCTTCACCCTGCCGCTGCTGGTCGGCGGCGCCACGACTTCGCGCGCGCACACCGCGATCAAGATCGCGCCGAACTATGCGGGGCCGGTAGTCTATGTGCCGGATGCCTCGCGCGCCGTGGGTGTCGTCACCAAACTACTGTCGACCGACATGCGGGATTCCTTCGTCGCCGAAGTCGCCGCCGACTACGACAAGGTGCGCAGGCAGCATGCGAACAAGAAGGGCATTGCGCTGGTGGCACTGGATACGGCACGCGCCAATCACGCGAAGCTGAACTACGCCCCGGTCAAGCCGAAGCAGCTCGGCGTCACCGTGCTGACGGATCTCGATCTTGCGACGCTGGCGGAGTACATCGACTGGGGCCCCTTCTTCCAGACCTGGGACCTGGCCGGCAGCTACCCGAAGATTCTCGACGATGCCGTCGTCGGCGAGGCGGCGCGCAATGTGTTCGCCGACGGCAAGGCGATGCTGCAGCAACTCATCGCAGAAAAGTGGATCAGCGCCAATGCGGTGTTCGGCTTGTTCCCGGCCAACGCCGCGGGTGACGACATCGAGTTTTATGCCGATGAGGCGCGCAGCACGCCCTTGATGACCTGGCATGGCTTGCGCCAGCAGCAGGAGCGCCCGGCCGGCAAGCCGCATCAGTGCTTGTCCGACTTCGTCGCGCCGAAAGTTCCCGTAGGGACGCAGAGCGCTGGCGCTGGCGCCACGGCGGATTACGCCGGCACCTTCGCCGTCACGGCCGGCATCGGCATCGAGCGAAAGCTGGCCGAGTTCGCGGCGCAGCATGACGACTACCGCGCCATCATGCTCAAGTCGTTGGCCGACCGCCTGGCCGAAGCCGCCGCCGAATGGCTGCATCAACAGGTGCGCAAGGAATACTGGGGCTATGACAAGGGCGAATCGCTGGACCGCGCAGCCCTGATCGCCGAGCGGTATCGCGGCATCCGTCCGGCACCCGGTTACCCGGCCTGCCCCGATCACACCTCGAAGGGCGACCTGTTCCGCCTCCTCGACGTCCCGGCCAACGCCGCCATGCAGATCACCGAAAGCTACGCCATGAGTCCGGCCGCCTCGGTCGCCGGCTTCTACCTGGCCCACCCCGAAGCGCATTACTTTGCCGTCACAAAAATCGGTCGCGACCAGCTTGAAGATTGGGCGAAGCGCACCAACTACCCCATTCCCGAAGCCGAAAAATGGCTCGCCCCGCTGTTATGACCCCAAGGAAAACCCCATGTCCGATGCCAGCCAGAACCGCCTGAGCTTCAACCAGGCCGTGGTCTTCGTCAAGAACAGCAGGCAGGCGGCGTTTGCCGCAATGCCGGTATTCGGCGACGAAGATGACGGCAACACGGAAACCGCCGAAGGTGCGCGCATCTTCATCCTGATGCCCGACGAAGACGAGGGCTGGACCCTGCGCTTCATCGCCGGGCCGTTCTTTTCCGCCGCCTACGCCGCCAACGACATCATCCCGTCCGACGAAATTCCCGATCGCGTGCGCGAGCTGCTGTTTGTGCCGACGCGCTGCGAGGAAGACTGGCTGACCGACCAACTCCAGATACTGCTCGGCAAGCTGACGCAAGCCGCGGGCATCGGCGAACAGATGCCCGATTACAGCGCGCAGCCGGCCAAGACGGCAGCAGCGGACGTGGTTTTTCCGGTGTCCTTCATCGGCTTGGACAAGCCCCGCTGAGCGTCTATTTCGGCAGAGTAAATCCGGACGCCTTGTACATGGCCTGAATGTTCTCGCGGCCGAGGCGACCTTCCATGTCGTGATGGACCGTCATCATGGCTTTTTTGATTTCGTCCCGGTCAGCGACGGTCAATTCGTCGATTGTGGTCTTTCCGGAGGCTTTGATCTTGTCGATCGCGTTACGCTCTTCGGCAACGGATAAGGCGTTGGCGTGGGTGGTGGCATCCGCCATGGTTGACTCCAGCACCTCGCGAATGTCCCTTGGCAAGCCGTCCCAGAACTTCTTGTTAACCACCACGACGTATCCCTGGTGCGAATGGTGCACCAGGGAAATGTGCTTCTGCACCTCGTAGAATTTCTGGGTCAGCGCGTTGTACATCACCGTATCTGCGCCATCGACGACTCCTGTCTGCAGTCCCAGATAGACTTCCGAGAATGCCATTGTCTGCGGCACCGCGCCGATCGCGCGCATCGTGGCCTCGTTGACCTTGGAGGAGTTGATCCGAATTTTCATTCCTTTGAAATCGGACAGCTTGTGCAAAGGCTTGTTCGAGGTGATCACGCGAAACCCGGCATCCCAATAGGCCAAACCACGCACGCCTCGCGGTTCCAGTTTTTTGAGCATGGATACGCCGAATTCACTATGCGCCAATCGCTGGAAGCTGGCTATATCCGGGGTCACGAACGGCAGGTCGAAGACCTCGAATTCCTTCACCCCGAACGGCCCGAATTTCGATATCGACGGGGCCAGCATCTGTACCGAGCCCATCTGCAGCGCTTCAAGTTCCTCCTTGTCCTTGAACAAGGAACTGTTGGGGTAGACATCCACATGCACGCGTCCCTTGGTCCGCTCTTCGGCGAGCTTCTTGAAGCGCTCGGCGCCCTGGCCTTTCGGCGTGTCGATCGCGGCAACATGGCTGAACTTGATGTTGATGACGTTTGGCGCCTCAGCGGCTGCCGGGTTGGCGACCGACATGGTCGCAACGACCGCCAGGCTGATGCCGAGAATGGATAGTTGCATTTTGCTCTCCGTAAGTTTGAAACGAGTTGTGCGGTGCGCCGGCGAGCGCGGGCTAGGCGTTCACGACCATGAACAGCCGGCGAAAGGGGAACAAGGTCTTGCCATCCTTCATCGGCGGATAGGCGATGCGCAGGCGTCGTGCATAGTCCGCCTCGAATTCGGCACGCTCCGGCTCGTCGAGTACGTCGAGAAACTGCTTGAGCCAGGTTCCCTTGGTCCACTCCTTGACCGGATCGGTCCCCTGGAGAATTTGCAGGTATTCCGTCTCCCAGATGTCGATGCTCTTTGCCCGCGACGCCAGCATCGCGTAGTAATCGCTTGGCTCTGCGACCGGTGCGGGATGCAGCAGATGCTCCAGTCTGTGTCGCCACGGACCGTGGCGCACGGTGTCGGCAATCAGGGTGTGCGACGGTGCCGAAAAATTCCTCGGCATCTGCACGGCGAGCACCCCGCCGGGTGCGAGATGGTCCAACAGCGCGGGAAACAACCGGTCGTGCCGGGGTAGCCAGTGCAGCGCGGCGTTGGAAAAAATCACGTCGGCGGGCTGCGGCGGCGCCCAGTCGGCCAGGCTTTGCCTGATCCACGTCACGGCACTCTGGGTATGCCCCGCCTGCGCCAGCATCTCGGCCGAATCGTCGACACCGAAGATCGATGCCTCGGGCCATCGTTCGGCCAACATGGCCGTCACGTTCCCGGCGCCGCACCCCAGGTCATAGACGGATTCCGGCGCAGTCACGGCAAGCCTGGCCAGCAGGTCGATCGCCGGCCGCAACCGCGGCTGCTCGAACTTGAGGTACTGATCCGGGTTCCATGTCATCTTCGCCTCCAAAACGTGCGGTCGTCTGCCGGGAAATCAGACGCCCCAGACCACCGGCTTCTTCTTCTTCAACGACCACTCCAGCAGTTCCAGCAGCGGCACGGCGCGTTGCGTCAGGGTGACGAACGGCCGCGAACTCTGGGCCTTGCCGCTGCCGGCGTCCGGTTCCGTTCGCGGCAGGTCTTCCTCCTGCAAACCGGCGCGCTGCTGCTTGTCTTCCTCGATCGCGGCCTTGAGCCGGGCGATCGCGTCCGGCAACTGCTCGACGGTGACGATGCCCTTGTCGGTCACGTCCTTGCCCATGAGTTTCATCATGCGTTGCGCGACGTCGCCAAACATGATGACATCGCCTGAGGCGGGAGATTGAAAGGTGACGATCATAGTTCCAGCTCCCGTAGCCAATCGAGAATCTGCCGGGCCGGCTTCTTCCAGTCGCGTTCCAGCATCAGGCCATGGCCCATGCCGGGAAAAATACGGGCTTCGACGCCGTAGGTGCGGGCGGTCATCTCCACCAGTGAAGCGGGGATCAGGTGATCGAATTCCGCGCCCTGGACCAAGAGCGGCGTGCGCTTGATGCGCCCGGCCCGCGGCATGCCGAACAGCGACATGTCCCAGATCGCGCGGTGCGATTCCGATTGCGAGCCCTTGTAATAGCGCTTGAGGTCATCCAGCGCTACGGGCTGGGCAAACAGGGCCTCGCGCAGGGTTTCCAGCGAGGCCTTGCCGCCGCTCATCAGGCTGTTGAGGTCCTGCATCATCCCCGGCTTCGAAAACATCATGCCCAGGCCCGCCGACAAAAGGCCTTGCGGCGGCACGGCACACATCAGCACCGCGCCGGGGGCCTGATGTTCTTCCAGAAACTTCTGCACCACGAAGCCGCCCATCGAATGCCCGATCACGACCGGTGGCGCCGGCAGTGCGGCGGCAATGGCCGCCACATCACCCACATAGTCGTTGATCGAAAAGCTGTCGAGATGCTTGCGGCCCGGCGAAGCGCCGTGCCCGGAAAGACTCACGGCATAGGCCGCATAGCCGGCTTCGGCAAAGAAAGGCAGGAAGTGTTCCTCCCAGCACCAGGCGGCCGTATAGGCGCCGTGCACGAAGAGCAGCGGCGTCGGGTGCGGTTCGCCCGCAGGGGTGCGGACCAGAACTTCGTGATGCTCGAATCGGGGCATATTCATTGCGACGGGTTGTAAGGGCTGTGGGGCGACAGCCGCATGAAGGGCGTCACTGCGCGCTGCTCCGCTAAGATGCGTGCTTGTCCAATTTTACCGCGTGCCATCCATGCTGAAATGGCTGATTGTTTTGCTTGCCGCCGTTTTTGTCGTCGGACTGTTGCAACCCCGCCTGGCGCGCCTGCTGCAACTGGGTCGGCTGCCGGGCGATCTGCGCCTGAGGCTGCGCGGCAAGGACTACGTGTTCCCCTTCGCCTCGGCTGTTCTCATATCGCTGGTCGCCGGCCTCATTGGTCGGCTGCTTTAAGTTCCCGCAGCGCGTCAATGCGAGCGATTTCGATGTTGCGCGCGATGGCCTGCGGATCACTGCGGGCCGCCGTATCGCGGGCAATGGCTCCGGCATCGACCGCGCGTACCGCCGCGAGGGCTCCTCGCCACGCCGCTGCCGGCGTGTAATCGCGTTCTTCCCAGCCCAACCGGCCGCGATAATCCGCCTCGCAGGCACGCAGTATCAGCTCGAAGCGATCCGGCCGGCGCAAGGCGTCGCAGCGCTCCAGCACGGTCAATCTGGTTTCCGCGCGCAACTGCTCGACGCGGTGGATATCGCTGTGAAACCGCGCGACGAGCCGCGCCACGTCACGGCAATCCGTCGGCACGCGCAGTCGCTCGCAGATGGCCTCGAGCAAGGCCACGCTCTTCGCTTCATGGCCGTAATGACGCGGCAGGATGTCGGCCGGCGTGACTCCTTTGCCGAGATCGTGCATCAGTGCCGCAAACCGAGTGGGCAGGGCCGCCGCGAGTCGCGCCGACATGTCGATCACCATCATGACATGCACGCCGGTGTCGACTTCGGGATGGTAGTCGGCACGCTGCGGAACGCCCCACAGGGCATCCAGTTCGGGCAGCAGGCGCAGCAGCGCCCCGCAGTCGCGCAAGACGTCGAACATGCGCGAAGGCCGGGCTTCCATCAGCCCGCGCGCCAGTTCCTGCCAGACGCGCTCGGACACCAGCGCATCGACCTCGCCGGCGGCAACCATGCTGCGCATCAGTTCCAGAGTTTCCGCAGCGATCGAGAAGTCGGCGAAACGCGCGGCAAGACGGGCGACGCGCAGGACGCGCACCGGGTCTTCGGCGAAGGCCGGCGACACGTGGCGCAATACACGCGCCGCGAGATCGACGCGGCCATGGTGGGGATCGATGATCGCGCCCGCCTGGTCCTTGGCGATGGCATTGATGGTCAGGTCGCGGCGGACCAGATCCTGCTCCAGCGTCACCCCCGGCGCCGCATGAAAGGCAAAGCCGGTATAGCCCGGCGCCGTTTTGCGCTCGGTGCGCGCCAGGGCGTATTCCTCGTGACTGTGCGGATGCAGAAACACCGGGAAGTCACGCCCGACGGCGACAAATCCCTGCGCCAGCATGTCTTGCGGCGTGGCACCGACCACCACCCAATCGCGGTCCTTGACCGGCAGACCGAGCAATTCGTCACGCACTGCGCCGCCCACGGCATAGATTTCCATATTCGACGAATATCAACTGCGCAAGTATGTCGGCGCGATGATTTCCAGCGCCGTCGCAACGCGGCCGAAAGGCAGTGTGCATCCGCTATCGCAAACGCTGGCGACGCGCATGGAACGAATGTTGTCCCGCGTCATCGGGCCATTGGGAATGAACTCCATCGCCCAGGCCTGCAGCCAGGCAACAGCGTGCGGCAATCCGATCACCGCGCGCGGATGGCCTGAAACCGCCGCCGCGTAGCTCACCAGTTCGCGCAGGCTGTATTGCGTCGGCCCGCACAGGTCGTAGGCGGCGCCGATGCTTTCGGAGCGCAGCAGGCTGTCCGCCACGGCGGCCGCGACATCCTCGATCCACACCGGCTGGAAGCGTGCATCGGCTCCCGCCAGCGGGAAGAAAGGCGCGATCCTTGCCATCCGCGCGAACAAGGTGAGAAAGGCGTCGCCCGGCCCGAAGATCACCGAGGGACGGAGCAGCGTGAGATCGAGCCCCGCATCCTGCAACACCGCCTCGCCGGCGGCCTTGGAGCGCAGATAGCCGGACGGCGCCTCGGCTGCCGCCTTCAGCGCGGAGACATGCAACACCCGGCGCACGCCGGCCACCTTGGCCGCAGCGGCTATCTTTCGCGGCAGTTCGACATGGGCGCGGGCAAAGCCCTTGCCGTAGGGTTCGCCTTCGCCACCCTTCAAGACGCCGACCAAATTGATCACGGCGTCCTGCCCGGTCATCAAGCGGCCCAGCGTCGCCGGATCATGCACGTCGGCGTCGACCACGCGTGCGGTGGGCAGCACCAGCAGATGCTTGACGCGGTCGCGACGACGCGTCGGCAGCGTGAAGCAGGAGTCGGCGCTGACGGTACGGCGAGCCAGCTCGCGCACAACCGCCGTACCCAGGAAACCCGTTCCGCCAATCAAGAGTATGTTCTTCATGGCAGTTCCTCCACTGCCGTCTCGCCTTGCCCGCGAGCGCCGACCATTCCCAGCGTACCTTTCAGCGACTGTGGCCGGCCGGAAAACAGGGTGTTGTAATACACCGCGTTGCTCATGACCTTCTTCACGTAATCACGGGTCTCGTTGAACGGGATGGTTTCGGCGTAGATCGCGCCTTCCAGCGGACCGTCCGCGCGCCACTTGCGGGCGCGGCCGGGGCCGGCATTGTAGGCCGCGGATGCCAGTACCGGATGGTTGTCGAGCGACTTCAGCACCATCTTCAGGTAGTTGGTGCCGAGCGTGACGTTGGTATCCATTTCGGCCACCCGGCCCGGATGGAAATTTGCCAGGTTGATCTTCTTCGCCACCCACTTTGCGGTGGCCGGCATCAGTTGCATGAGACCCTTGGCACCGACCGACGACTTCGCGTTCATGATGAAGCGCGACTCCTGCCGCATCAGGCCATAGACCCAGCCGTTGTTGAGGGCCAGCTCGTCGGCCTTGGGCAAGACCTGGGCGCTGAACGGCGCTATGTAACGCAGGCTGTAGTTGTGCTGCGCCAGCGTACGGTCGGCGGTATTGATGGCGCGATCCCATATCTCCTGCCGCTTGGCAAACTCGGCGGCGGCGAGCAAGGCCCTGTCGTCCATGCCACGCAGGGACCACACCCACTCGCGCACGGCTTCGACGCGCATGTCGAGACGGAACAGCGCCAGCGACCGCTGGAAGCCCGGATTCGCTGCCGCGATGGCCAATTCCTCGGCCGTGGGGGGCGTCGCGCGCGGCGGCACTTCGATCGGGCGGCCAAGCTCCTCATCGGCGAGATTGCTGTAAAAATTTGGCTGGCCGCCGATCCTCTGGTAATAAGCGCGCGCCTGGTCGGCATGGCCGCTGGCGGCCAGCCCGCGGCCCTCCCAATACGACCAGTCGGGCTGCGCCGACAGGGTCGGCGGCATCGCTGCAATGGCTCGCTGCACGGCGCTCCAGTCACGCACCCGCAGGGCAGCGCGAACGTTCCACGCCATTTGTTCCTCGGACAAGGTGGTGCCGGCCGCTTTTTCGTACCACGCCAACGCCTCCGGCTGGTGTCGCAGCGCCGCCTGCCAGGCGAGCTGGCCCCAGGCATAGGCACGCTCTTCGGCAGGAAACTGCGACTCGATGCGGGCAAAGCGCTTCGCCGCGTCCTGCGGGTCATTCCGCGCCAGGCGCTGTACCGCGAACAGCACCACTTCGCGACCGCCGCGTTTGGCGGCAAAGCCGGCCGGAAGCTTGGCGAGAAGGCGCGCCGGACTTTGCGCGATGGACTCGAGGCCGCGCCCGTCAAAACCCTCCGCGGCCGGCAAATAGGCTGCAGCGCTGCGTGCTGCGCCAACCCGCTTGGCTTCAAAATAGCGGCGCACGCGCTGCCAGACCTCCTCCACCGTCAGGCCGCCGGCCGCAACCAGTTGATCGACCAGGGTTTCGCAGGACCGCGGCAAATCCTGGCCGCTGATCCACAGGGGGCGCACCGTATCGGCTTTGCCTGCGGCCTGCGCCGCATAGCATCTGATTTCGGCATCGGGCAAAGCCAGAAGCGGCAATTCGCGCTGAAAACTTTCCCAATCGGCGTTTTTTCCCAGCACGCGCAACCAGTCGCCGCGTAATTTCTCGGCGAGATAGGCGCCCGGATAGCGGCTCAGGTAATCCGGCACCCCGCTTGCGTCGCCATTATCGAGACGCAGCCGCAAGTCCCAGTATTCGGCCCAAGCCAGCAGCGGATGCCCTTGCAGCGACTCCATCTGACGCCCGAGACGCACCCGTTCACCGTTGCGAAAGGCCTCCCGTGCCGACAGAAAGGCCGCATCGCCGCGCTCGACAAGAGTTGCCGAAGAAGCGCACAGCGCCGGCGCTGGCACCACGGCGACAGCGCAGGAGAAAGCCGCAATCAGGGCAAACCGGGATAGGGACATGGCTGGCTTGGGGTTATAGTTCATTCAATAATTCGGTCTTGACTTGTTCCGGCTCCACGTTAGCACATGCCTGCACCCTCCCCGTCCAGCGAACACATCGCCGATTCCTCGGTTTTTCGCGCCGCCCTGCGACGGGAGAAGCTTGCCGCGCGCACAGCGCTCGACGAAACAACCCGCGCAGCGCTTTCAGCCCGTATCGAGAAACATCTCGCCGCGTTGCTGACACCCCTCCCGCCCCGGACGCTGAGCCTCTGCGCTCCCATCCGCGGCGAGTTCGATGTGCGGCCACTGGTATCTCTCCTGATTGACCGCGGCTGGCGCGCCGCCATGCCGGTCGTCGAAGCAGCGGCTGCACCCATGAGCTTTCGCAGCTGGACGCCTTCATCGGCGATGACCCGCGACCGCCACGGCATCCCGATTCCGGCCAAGGGCCAAACCGTCATCCCCGACATCGTGCTGCTGCCACTGGTCGCCTTCGACCCGCGAGGCTTTCGCCTTGGTTATGGTGGCGGATACTTCGAC
>JANXRC010000068.1 GCA_025353195.1 Rhodocyclaceae bacterium | reverse complement strand
CAGCGCCGCATCGACCGGCGCGAGATCGCTGATCGCCGTCCTGCGGGCGCCGACTCTTGCGGACAGAAAACCGACGAACAGAAACCGATCGTCCACAAGGCCGGCCGCCGACAGGGCGACAATCGCCGCGTTCGGCCCCGGCAGCGGAATCACCCGGAAGCCGGCCGCGCGCACCGCCGCGACCGTGCGCGCGCCGGGATCGGAGACGCCCGGCGTGCCGGCATCCGAGACCAGCGCCACGCGCTTGCCTTCTTCCAGCAGCCGGATCAGCTTGGCGGCAGCTTCGTTCTCGTTGTGCTGGTGCAGGGCGAGGGTCGGCACCTTGATGTCATGATGGTCGAGCAGGTGGCGCGCGTGACGGGTGTCCTCGCAGGCGACCAGGTCGACGCCGCGCAGGGTTTCCAGCGCGCGCAGGGTGATGTCGCCCAGGTTTCCGATCGGCGTGGCGACGACATACAATGCATTTTCCATGTCCGGCATTCTAGAGCGCCCAGCAGTCCGATGAGCACCAGGCAGGCCAAAGGTGCCGCGGCCGAGCAATTGGCGGCGGAATATTTGCAGCGCAAGGGGCTTTCCGTCATCGAGCGCAATTTCCGGGTGCGCGGCGGCGAGATCGATCTGGTCTGCCGCGATGGCAAGACCACGGTGTTTGTCGAAGTGCGCCTGCGCAGCAGCAGCGATTTCGGCGGCGCGGCAGCGAGCATCACCGCCGCAAAGCAGGCCCGGCTGATTATGGCGGCGCGGCACTGGTTGGCGCACCACGGCGAAACGCACTGCCGCTTCGACTGCGTGCTGTTTGACGGTCCCGAACCGTACAAGATTGAATGGCTGCGCGATGCGTTTGCCGCTGACTAGATTCTTCCTGGGGCTGAGCATCGGCCTCGCCATCAGCCTGACCGCGCTGGCCGGCGAAGTTCGCATCCTGGTGCAAAGCTCCCCCCTGGCCGGCTTTCGCTACTATGCGGGAGAGACCCTTTGGCAGGACATGCGCGAAGGCGACCGCCTGGCGCTGGTGCGTGAAGCGGACAACCCGCACGACACCAACGCCGTACGCATCGAATGGCGCGGGCAGAAGCTTGGCTACCTGCCCCGCGCCGAGAACCGCGCCGTAGCCGCCGCAATGGATGGTGGCGAGGCGGTGGATGCCCGCATCGCAAAATTGCGCAAGCACCGGAACCCCTGGCAGCGGGTGCTGATCGAAGTATTTGTTGTACTCTAGGCCCCCTATTCCGACCTCGGCCCGACGCCGGGGGCGGCTATTCTCAGCCGACCCGATCCATCCACCCAGCAAAGACCCGTTCCATGTCACTCGCCGATCGCATTCAGCAACATTTCCAGGACAGCGCCCAGACCAAGCTTGCGGCGCTCGCCACCATGGCCGTTCCAATCGAGGCCGCCACGCGCCGCATGGTGGCCAGCCTCAAGGCCGGCGGCAAGGTGATGGCCTGCGGCAACGGGGGCTCGGCCGCCGATTCGCAGCATTTCGCCGCCGAACTGCTCAACCGCTTCGAGAAGGAGCGCCCGCCGCTAGCGGCGATCGCCCTGACCACCGATACCTCGACGCTGACCTCGATCGCCAACGATTACCGCTACGAAGACGTCTTCGCCAAGCAGGTAAAGGCGCTGGGCCGGGCCGGCGACGTGCTGCTGGCCATTTCGACCTCGGGCAATTCCCCCAACGTGATCGAGGCCATTCACGCCGCTCATGCCCGTGGCGTGGCGGTGGTGGCGCTCACGGGCCGCAATGGTGGCAAGATCGCCGCACTGCTGGGTTCCGACGACATCCACCTGTGCGTGCCGGCTCAACGCACCGCCCGAATCCAGGAAGTACACCTGCTCACCATCCACTGTCTGTGCGACGGCATAGATGCCTTGATACTTGGAGAAACGCAATGAAGATCCGAACCGACAACCTGGCCAAGAAGATGCGCAACCTCGCTGCACTGGCCCTCTGTGCCCCCGTTCTCGCCGGCTGTTTCGGCGCTGCCGCCGTCGGCGTCGGTACCGGAGCGCTGATGATGGCCGACCGCCGCAATCCGGAGACCTATATCTCCGATGAGGCATTGGAAATTCGCGCCCTCAACCGCATCAGCGAGAAGTACGGCGACACTACGCATGTCAATGCGGTCAGCTACAACCGCATGATATTGCTGACCGGCGAAGCGCCGACCGCCGCGATCAAGGCCGATGTGGAAAAGCTCGCGGCCGGCGTGCCCAACGTCAAGTCGATCAGCAACGAAGTGGCCATTGCCGGACCTTCCACCTATGGCGGACGCAGCAATGACTCCTACATTACGTCCAAGGTGAAGGCGCGCTTTGTCGATGCCAACAAGTTTGCCGCCAACCACGTCAAGGTGGTGACAGAAGCCGGCGTGGTTTTCCTGCTCGGACTGGTCACCCAGGCCGAAGCCGATGCAGCGGTGGAAATCGCCCGCACCACGGGCGGCGTGCAGAAGGTGGTGCGCGTGTTCGAGATCATCACCCCGGAACAGGCCCGGGCGGCGGACAACGCCCCGCCACCGGCTGCCAAGCCGGCGGCGAAGTAGCAGGAACTTTGCCACGTGGCGTATTCACCGCCGGCCTTCGAAGCCAAGATCACCGGTCCCGCCGATCTGGCGAAGTGCATCGCCCTGCTGCCGCGACCGCTGGTCTTCACCAACGGCTGCTTCGACATGCTGCACCGCGGCCATGTCACCTATCTGGCACAGGCCCGCGCGCTCGGGGCGTCCCTGATCGTCGCCGCCAACTCGGATGATTCGGTCCGGCGCCTGGGCAAGGGCGCCGATCGCCCGGTGAATCCGCTGGCCGACCGCATGGCGCTGCTGGCGTCGCTGGAATCTGTATCGACGGTGACCTGGTTCGATGAGGACACGCCGCTGCGGCGCATCCTCGATTGCCGGCCCGACGTACTGGTCAAGGGCGGCGACTGGCCTGCGGAAAGGATTGTCGGCTACCGGGAAGTGATCGCCTGGGGCGGCAGCGTACATTCCCTGCCCTTCATCCATGAGCGCTCGACCACCGCGCTGATGGACAAGATTCGGCGGCTTTAAGAGTCGGCGCCGGCGGTACGGCGCTGGATCATGTCGCGGACCAAATCAATGTGCCCGCGCAGGGTATAGAGCATGTCGGAAAATGTCAGTGGTGTGCGAATGTGGCTGGCGTCCGCCTCGATGCGGTCGAGTTTCTCGATCCACTCGGCGCGGGTGTGCCGCCCCGGGTTTTCGTTGACTTCGTTTTCGAGGAACTTGAGTTCGCCGTAGCGCCGGTAGATGCGCGAGCGCACCCGCCAACCATAGGCCTGCGGCGCGAACTTGAACAGCGGGATTAGCACGACGAGCAGCGGTACTACCATCACCACCATGCGGTCGATCAGCGTCGCCGCCCAGAATGGCAGGTAGTGCTGCAGGAAGGGCGTACCGGACTTGTAATAGCGCTCGGCTTCCTTCGACAGCGGGAATTCGCCGTGCCCGGCACGTGGAAATTCACCGGGCTTCTGGAACACGCCGGGTTCTCCATGCACCTCGGTCGCCGCCTGCATCAGCAGGCCAACCAGGGCCGGATGCGTGGCCTCGCGCACCAGCAGGGTCGCCATCGGCGACACCAGTTGAATGTCCTGCGGCGGAATGTCCTGCGTCAGATCGATGGCCCCGCGCGGCAGCACCAGCCGCGCCAGATACGGAAAACGCCGCGTGTAGGCCTCGGCATGGGTCAGGCTCATCAGACGCACGCCGGGCGTGTAGAGCAGCGTCCACACCAGCGCAGACTGCGTCGGCCCGACGACGAACAGGGCATCTATCTCGTTCTTCTGCAGACGCGCAGCCAAATCCAGCCCGCCCGCCTCGATCAACCGGGTGTTCTTTGCGTCGATACCGTTGGCCGCCAGCAGTTCCATGGCGAGATGCTGCGTACCGCTGCCGGCGCCGCCGACCGCGACGCGCTTGCCCTTGAGGTCGAGCACCTTGTCACCGCCATGAACCGCCGCCTCGCGGTAGAAGATCCATAGCGCCTCTTGATAGAAATCGCCCAGCGAAACCAGTTCATCGCCTTCGCCAGGGCGCGCCGTGCCGCCCTGGATGAAGGCCGCATCGACCTCGAACCCCGGGTTGCGCAGGCGCGCCAGGTTCTCGTCGGAACCGGCAGAAGGCTTGTCCACCAGCGTTATGCCGTAGCGCGCCAGCACATCCTTGTAGCGCGCGCCGAAGCGCTGGTAGGCGCCACCCTCGCCGCCGGTACTCACGATCAATTGCTTGGGCGGCGCCGGCTTGATGAACTGCGCTGCCGCCCAGAACGCGCCGATGGCCAGCACCAAGGATGGCAGCGCGACAAATACGATGTCGCGCCAGGAAAGCAGTTTGAGTCTTTCAGGCACGTTCACCTCGTAGGGCTCGCTTGGCGAACATCATCCCGGACCGGCGAAGGCGCTAGAACGGGATATCGTCCTCGAAATCATTGAAGTTGCCGCCGGCCGGCTGCGGCGCTGCCGCCGGGCGATTGCCGGCACCCGTGCCGCCGCTGGCGTCGCGCGGCGGCGCCTCACCCATGCCCTGGCGACCGCCGAGCATCTGCATGCGGTCGCCGCGGATTTCGGTGGTATAGCGATCCTGGCCTTCCTTGTCCTGCCACTTGCGGGTGCGAATCGAACCCTCCACATAGATCTGCGAGCCCTTTTTCAGATACTGCCCGCACACCTCGGCCTGGCGACCGAAGAAACTGACCCGATGCCATTCGGTGGCTTCCTGCTTGTTGCCATCCTTGTCCTTCCACGAATCGGTGGTGGCCAGGCGCAGGTTGGCGACCGCTTCGCCGCTAGGCAAGTAGCGCATTTCAGGGTCGGCGCCGAGATTGCCCACCAGAATCACTTTATTAACCGAAGCCATGCATGTTCTCCTCAGGATTTTTCATCAAGTATGCCATGTGCCGCCGGCGCTGTCGCGGCTACCCGGCGCACGGGCACCTGCAACATGGTGGCCGCCGCAACCAGCCACAGCGCGACCATCGCGGCGTCGAAAATGAACACGGCGCCGGCGTCGAAGTTCTTCATCAGCCAACCGCCCAGAGCTCCGCCGACGAACAGGCCGAGCGCCTGGGTGGTGTTGTACACGCCCAGCGCCGCACCCTTGGCGCGGGCTGGTGCGATTCGCGAAATCATCGAGGGCAGCATGGCTTCGAGAATGTTGAAGGCGACGAAAAAGCTCAGCAGGCCGCCCGCCACCACCATGAAATTGGTGTTGCCAAACCACATCACGAGCAAGGTGACGAGCAGCAGGCCGATGGCAAGAATGAACACCGGCTGCACCTTGTCGCGCTTCTCGGCGATGATGATCGCCGGCACCATCAGGACGAAGGATGCCAGCACCGCCGGCAGATAGACCTTCCAGTGCGACGCCAGCGGCAGGCCGCCATAGCGTATCAGCAGGCCGGGAACAACGACGAACATCGCCATCTGCACCATATGCAGGGTGAAGATGCCGAAGTTCAGCCGCAACAACTGGGTATCGAGCAGCACATCGCGAAACGGCGGCTTGGGTCCGGCCGGCAGCGGCGGCGCCGGCGGTACGACGTGGGTCACGAGGCCGATGGCGGCAATCGCCAGGACGGCCGTCAGCCAGAAAATCCCCGCCATGCCGATCGCGGCGTACAGCACGGGCGCGGCGACCAGCGAAAACGCGAACACCAGCCCGATCGAGGAACCGATCAGCGCCATGACCTTGGTCCGATGCTGCTCGCGGGTCAGGTCGGCGGCCAGTGCCGTGACGGCGGCGGATATCGCCCCGGAACCCTGCAGCACGCGGCCGGCGATAACCCACCAGATGTCCGTGGACATGGCCGCCAGCGCCGATCCGGCGGCGAACAGCAGCAAACCGAAAACGATCACCGGCTTGCGGCCGAAAGCGTCGGAAGCCATGCCGAACGGAATCTGGAACATCGCCTGGGTCAGACCGTAGGCCCCGAGCGCGATGCCGACCAGCGTGAGGTCGTCGCCGCCGGGAATGCTCCGGGCGTGGATCGCAAACACCGGCAGGATCAGGAACAGCCCGAGCATGCGCAGCCCAAAGATGGAAGCCAGGGCGGCGCCGGCGCGCTTTTCGTCGCGGCTCATGGCGTCTGGAGTGGGGGATAGCATGGGGTTCAGGGGTCTACCGGGATATCAGATCACCGGAAACCCGGTCGTGCTGCGCATGGGCTCATTTTAATGCACAAACATGCGAATTCCATCGATTCACGCGGGGCACCGGCAACCGAGGACGAGGCCCTGAGAGTCGGCGCCGGCGATGCGGCGGCTAGGTCGCGTCCCAGTAGGGGGTGGCGACCGCCTCGCCGAGGTCCGCCTCCACCAGGCGTCGCCTGACCTCCAGCAGCCGGGCGATCAGCGCCGGCTCGACTCGGCCATAGGCCTCGGCATCCGGCGCCCGCTTAACCACCACGCCGAGCATTTCGGTGATGGCGTTGCCGATGGAGTTCTGGCTGATGGTGACAATCAGGCTGCCGTTGTCATTGCGGTAGATCAGTTGCTTGAAGGCCGGCTGCCACCGGATGGCGTTGGCATACTTGGCATCCTTGATGCAGCGGTCGCGCACCGTCTTCGCCGTCTTGAGGAAGTCGTTGTCGAACTGCAGCTTGGCCTCGACCAGTTCGGGAAAATGGATGTCGCGCGGCAGCGGTGCGTTGCGCGTCGACACCTGGGTGAAAAAGGTCCGGTAGAAATCGATGAAGCCTTTGAGGATCGTGTCGTACTCCTTCCAGAAGCGCACTTCCTTGAGTGCGGCGACGCCGCCCTGGATCTCCCAGCTCGGCAGCCCCTGCGGGTAGCCGGTCAGGGCCAGGCGGCAGGCGCCGTCCTCGCAGGGGCGGAGGATCTGCAAGTCGAGTCCGGCGAAAAAGGCCCGGTACACGTCGCGCATGTAGGCCTGGAACAGCGAATGCTGACCGCCGTCGGTCAGGTTCGGGTTGTCGGTGTCGGCCAGCGGCGCGGCGCGCAATTCCTCCTGGTCGAAGACGATGAAATGGTTGTGCAGCATGCGGATGCTCGGCACGCCGGGCGAGGTCAACGGCCAGGTGGCGTCGAGGCTGGCTTCGCCGGCGAGCACCAGATGTCGCGCCGGATCGGGATAGCGTTCCAGCATGTACTCGATGATGATCTGGTTCATGCGGTTCCAGACGTTCTTCACGGCGTCCGGCACCTGGGTGCGGCGCACCGGGCGGCCGAGCGGGTCGAGAATGCCCTGGGAGGTGTTGTAGATGATCGAGGCGTCGAACTCGTTGCTGTGGCCGAGCGCCTTGCGATACAGCAGCAGGCCTTCCGGATTCACCAGCAGGCCGTTGTTGTGCACCAGGTCGTTGAGGTTCTCGGTGCTGTTGAAGAACTCGTTCGGCTTCATCCCCTCGGGAACATCGAGCGGAATCGGGCGAAACGGAGTGACGATTTCACGTGGTCCGGATTGCATGCAAGGCCCTTTCGGTAAGCTGTCAGACAAGATCCGGGGAGCTTAGTCATGCATCACGACGGCGGCCAATAGAACTATTGAACGGCGCCATGCACTGCTGCGATGGGCCATGGCCGGCCCATAAGCCCGAACAGTTCCAATCCCCTCAAGAGTCGGCGCTGGTGTCACGGCGCAGCAGGTACTCGGCAATCCGACCCCCGGCCTGATAACTCAACTGCCAAATCGATGCCACGCAATTCATAAGCCGCGGCTCTCGGTGTCAGCAAGATTCTTGAGATATTGTGTTGCGGTCCAGTTGTCGGATCGCTTCCGCATAGTTCGGCATATGGCTTCGCAACTGTATCCAGAAACTCGGCGAGTGGTCTTGAGTGGTCTTTGATGCGGATGTGCAACAACTCGTGCAAAGCCACGTACTCGGCTGGGGTCGTAGACTTCCTCGCCGGCCTTGGGCTTGATGGTGCGGACCATCAGGCCCACCACTTCGCCGGGGGTGTAGAACTGGCCGGCGACTTTGCCGCCTTTGTTCTCGTCGGCAAATTTCTTGATCAGGTATTCGTAGGCGTCGCCCAGGATGTCGACGCTGGCATTGCCATTGTCCAGCGTGACGACGTCGAGGTAGTTGATCAGGTTGGTCAGAACTTCGGGGTGTAGGCGCTTGCCGCCAGAGCCGTCGGGCGCCGGGGCATTCCATTGCACGGCGTCGATGATGCCGCGCAAGGGCGGGTTGTTTTCGCCGATGGCCTTGACCGCCTTGTCGAGTTTTTCGTTCTTCTCGTTGGGCGAGGCGTTCTTGACGTCGGCCCAGAAACAACCTTCGGGGATGGCGAAGTCGTGGGCTTCGGCGGCGATGCGATCCCGTTGCTTGGCGTTGGGCTGCTTGCCGTGGTCGGCGACGAACTGGCGCACCTTGGCGTCGATCTCCCAGGCCCAGTTGTCGGACAGGCGCTTGAAGAACAGCAGCGAAAGAATGTAGGTCTTGTAATCCTCCACCTTGTCGTAGAGGATTTCGGCCATGCCCCACAGGGTGTTGCCGAGTTGCTGCTTGGTGATCATGGATTTCCTTGCTGGTCGACGAGTTGGCGGCTGGGCTGGCCCTGGCCGAGCAGGCGGCTTAGCAGCCGGAAGTTCTGTTGCTCGTGGCGAACCCGCCCGGCGACGATAGCGGGGTCGATGCCCAGCCGATCGGCAAAGGCCTGGGTTGTCGACGCGGTCGGGTTGGTCTCGCTCGCAAATGTTGCCCATTCAGACTGTGGCAGAAGCGCTTCCTGTGCCATTTCGTCGGCTTCGGCTTCCTGCCGGTCGGCCTTGTTCGGGCTGTCCAGATCGTCGGCAAAGAAGGGGTGGCTTTCGTCCAGATGGCGGGCAACGTGGGCAAGCTCGTGCAGCAGCACAAACCAGAAGTTGTCCAGCCTGTCATGGCGCAGGGTGAGGGCGACGATGGGACGCCCCTGATCGAGCATGGCGGCGCCATCGAGGTAAGTGCCCTTGAAATGCGGCTCGATCACCAGCGCGATGCCTGCGCGCGCCAGGTATTCGCGCGCCAGCTTGGGGCCTCCCTGAAACGCCGACAGGCGCGCGAGTTCGCGCAGCCAGCGTGCCGTGATCACACCTTTCTTGTAGTCACGCGAGAGATCGATGGCGCGGGCATTCTTGAGCACGCAAAGCCTCCAGGCAAGCAGCGCTGCCTCATCCATTCGCCTTTCGCCGCGCTGGTGAAGCGGGGCGCGCATCAGGACCGGTTCCGCCGGGTTGGGCGACAGGCCACGAAGAAACCCGCGCATCAGGTCTTCCGCATAATCCTTGAGCCTGGTGGCATTGCCGGTGAAGCTGCCGAAGCAGCCACGGTCGAGCATTTCCTTGAGCGGGAAACGCGTGTAGTCGATCTCGGGCGTTTCGAGCACGCTTTCGGTGACCTCAGCGCCGCCGATCAAGACGTCCGCCGGAATGCCCAGGCCTTGGTGCAGGCGCCGAATCATGGCCAGCGAGAGAGGGCGCTTGCGCGCCAGCACTTCCGACACCTTGGGCGCAGAACCGATATAGGGGATCAAGTCCTTGCGCGTCAGGCCGGCCTGGTCCAGGCGAAACAAGATGGCTTCGATTGGATCGGGCACGACAAGCGGCACGATCTTGCGCTCGTAGTCTTCGATGACCAGCGCCAGCAGTTCGAGCTCGTTCTCATTCGCGCTTCCCGCGTCGGGATTGGCCGCCATCAAAGTCGACAGGCGTGCCATGGCTGCCGCATAGTCGGTCTCGTTCTTGATGAGCTTCAGCTTCATTCTTCTCTCCTGCCCCTGATTCGCCCCGAGGCGCGGGATGTCGTCAAAATTTCTTCTTGTCGTACTCGGCATGAGTGCCGATCCATTCCACTACCACCAAGCCACCCCAATAGCGCACCTGAACCACCAGCCGATACCGATTGCCCTTGATGTCGAATATCACCAGATTGTTTGCCAGAAAATCAGCACTGCGGTAGCGCTGCTTTATGTCTTGAGATGTCTGCCACTGGCTGCGCTCGACTTCGTCCCGCCAAGCATCCAGCGGCCCTCGGGCATCGGCATGGGATTGCTTGAACTGGTCGAGAAGTGGCAGGCCGAGTATTCGCATTGGGAAACGAAAGGTGGTAACCGCAAGTATAAGTTCCCAGAATGGGAATTACAAGTAAATTACCAATATATTCAGCTTCCGCCCGAAAAGTCGGCGCTGGTGACACGGCGACCCTTAGTGCGGCAGGGGATTGCACGCGGTGGCTATCGAATCCCGGTCGGGGTATATTCTTCGGTTGCCCCAGACACCAACCCCGCCCTGCCCCATGGACTTCCTCAAGATTCGCGGCGCGCGAACGCATAACCTCAAGAACATCAACCTCGACCTGCCGCGCAACCGCCTGACGGTGATTACCGGCCTGTCCGGCTCCGGCAAGTCTTCGCTGGCCTTCGACACCTTGTATGCCGAGGGGCAGCGCCGCTATGTCGAGTCGCTGTCGGCTTATGCGCGCCAGTTCCTGCAGTTGATGGAAAAGCCCGACGTCGATCTGATCGAGGGATTGTCGCCTGCGATTTCCATCGAGCAGAAAGCCACCAGCCACAACCCGCGTTCCACCGTCGGCACCGTCACCGAGATTCACGACTACCTACGCCTGCTCTACGCCCGCGCCGGCACACCGCACTGCCCGGACCACGACCTGCCGCTGGAAGCCAACAGCGTTTCGCAAATGGTCGACCACGTCCTTGCCCTGCCCGAGGACACGAAGCTGATGATCCTCGCCCCGGTGGTCGCCAACCGCAAGGGCGAGCAACTCGACCTGTTCGCCGAATTGAGGGCCCAGGGCTTCGTCCGGTTGCGGGTCGATGGCGCGGTGCATGACATCGACAACCTGCCGAAGCTGGCCAAGACGCACAAGCACACCATCGACATCGTGGTGGATCGACTCAAAGTCAGGCCGGACGTGCGCCAACGCCTGGCGGAGAGTTTCGAAACCGCGCTGATGCATGCTGAAGGGCGTGCGCTGGCGGTGGAAATGGATACCGGCCAGGAATACCTGTTCTCCTCCAAGTTCGCCTGCCCGGTGTGCAGCTACGCCCTGCAGGAGCTGGAGCCGCGGCTGTTCTCCTTCAACAACCCGATGGGCGCCTGCCAGCAGTGCGACGGCCTCGGCCAGATCCAGTTCTTCGATCCGGCGCGGGTGGTGGCCTACCCGCATCTGAGCCTGGCGGCAGGGGCGATCAAGGGCTGGGACCGACGCAACCAGTTCTATTTCCAGATGCTGGAATCGCTCGCCGAGCACTACGCAATCGACACCAACCTCGCCTTCGACAAGTTGCCTGCCGCGACCGCCACCATCGTGCTCTACGGATCGGGCAAGGAACAGATCAAGTTCAAGTACCTGAACGAAAAGGGCACCCGCTTCGACCGCACCCACGCCTTCGAGGGCATCATTCCGAGTCTCGAACGCCGCTACCGCGAAACCGATTCGATGGCGGTGCGCGAGGAGCTCTCGAAGTACCTCAACAACAAACCTTGCCCCGAGTGCGGCGGCATGCGTCTGCGCCGCGAGGCGCGCCACGTCTTCATCGGCGGCAAGACGATTTCCGACATCAGCCGTTTGTCGCTGATCAATTGCCGAGACTTCTTCAACCTGCTGACACTCACCGGGCAGAAGGCCCAAGTCGGGGAAAAGATCCTCAAGGAAATCACCGCGCGACTGTCCTTCCTGATCAACGTCGGGCTCGATTACCTCTCGCTCGACCGTTCGGCGGAGACGCTCTCGGGCGGCGAGGCGCAGCGCATCCGGCTGGCCTCGCAGATCGGCTCGGGCCTGACCGGCGTCATGTACGTGCTCGACGAGCCCTCGATCGGCCTGCACCAGCGCGACAATGCGCGCCTGCTGGAAACCCTGACGCATCTGCGCGACCTGGGCAATACGGTGATCGTGGTCGAGCACGACCTGGAAGCCATCGAGTCGGCCGACTACGTCGTGGACATGGGGCCCGGCGCCGGCGAGCATGGCGGCTATGTCGTAGCTGAAGGCACGCCGGCACAGGTCGCCGCCAACAGCGCATCGCTGACCGGAGCCTTCCTCTCCGGCCGGCGCGAGATCGCGACGCCCGCCAAACGCACGCCACCGGATGCGTCGCGCGAACTCAGGATTCTCGACGCCAGCTCAACAACCTGAAGCGCGTCGATCTGCAGGTTCCGGTCGGCTTGTTCACCTGCATCACCGGCGTTTCCGGTTCGGGAAAATCGACGCTGATCAACGACACGCTGTATGCCGCGGCGGCCCGCCATCTCTACGGCTCGGCGCTGGAGCCGGCGCCGCACCGCGAGATCGAGGGCCTCGAATTCTTCGACAAGGTGATCAATGTCGACCAGTCGCCGATCGGCCGCACGCCGCGCTCCAATCCGGCGACCTATACCGGCCTGCTGACGCCGATTCGCGAACTGTTCGCCGGCGTGCCGCAGTCGCGCGAGCGCGGCTACAGCCCGGGGCGCTTCAGCTTCAACGTCAAGGGCGGCCGCTGCGAGGCCTGCCAGGGCGACGGCATGATCAAGGTGGAAATGCATTTCCTGCCTGACATCTTCGTCCCCTGCGATGTCTGCCACGGCAAGCGCTACAACCGCGAGACGCTGGAAGTCCGCTACAAGGGCAAGACCATCCACGAAGTACTCGACATGACCGTTGAACAGGCGCGCGAATTCTTCGATCCGGTGCCGGTGGTCGCGCGCAAACTGCAAACGCTGGTCGATGTCGGTCTTTCCTACATCCAGCTCGGGCAATCGGCCACGACGCTGTCCGGCGGCGAGGCACAGCGCGTCAAGCTGGCCCTGGAACTTTCCAAGCGCGATACCGGTCGCACGCTGTACATTCTGGACGAACCGACCACCGGCCTGCATTTTCAGGACATCGAAATGCTGCTCTCGGTGCTGCATCGTTTGCGCGATCATGGCAACACCGTGGTGGTCATCGAACACAACCTCGACGTAATCAAGACCGCCGACTGGGTGGTCGACCTCGGCCCCGAGGGGGGTGATGGCGGTGGCCGTATCATTGCCACCGGTACGCCGGAAAGCGTCGCACTGGTCAAGGGCAGCTACACGGGCCGCTATCTCGCCCGGTTTCTCGCAATACGAAAGGAATCCCGAGCAGCACCGAAACCTGCGTCCAAACCCAGGACCGCCGGTCACACAAGGAAGACCAAGCCATGAGCGGCTTTGAAAACTATTCGGGCGAAGCCCGACAAATCGAGCATGAAATCGAGACCAAAGGAGTGATCCTGGGCATCGACTGGGACGATGCCGCGCAAGTGCGCGAACTGGCGCGCCAGGCTCTGGACTGCAAGCTCGGCGCCAACAACTGCGAGCCGGACAATCCGGCGGATCGCGCCCGTATCGAACTGTTCGGTCTCGCCCAACTGATGCTGACGGTGATGAAGGAAAGCGCCAACGCCGATATCCATACCCACGGCGGCGCAGCATGGAAGGCCTTCGCCCACGCCCTGTGGACGGAGCATGATCTTCGCCAGGGAAACCCCGCCGCTGACTCGAAGCCCGGCATCGGCTAGACTTGCAAGCTGCGAGGCGCCGCCGTCAAGCAGCAGCGCCGCGCGGCCGTTACCGACTGTATGTTTCATCAGGAAGGAGCGCCTGTCTCATGAAAAAATCACTACTCAGTATTACTTTGTATGTTGCCCTGGCAGCATCCGCGAGCGCACAGGAGTCGGCAGAATGGGTGCAGACCAGCGGATCTGGCGACCTCACGAGAGCGTCCGAAGTCATGATTGCCCCGGCCAGCAAGAGCATTTCGATCCAGCTACCCACGACCATAAAGCGCGGAGAGATTGTTTATATCCAATATGAAGATTCCGGGAATAAGGTAGCAGACAGTTTCATGGTGACGGGCATCACCATCAAGGACGACACCTGTTCGATCGAGAACAAGCGCAACACGGCTGTCGGCACGGCACTCAGCGACATGATTTACGCGCGTCCATGCAAGAAGCTTAAGTAGCCAGATGCTTCCTCGCTGCGCCGGATGGGTGGCGGCACTGCTGGTGATTGCCACCGCGCCGGTGGCTCGCGGCGCCGACCCGGCGCCTCTGCCGATATTCGACGCCCACCTGCACTACAACTGGGAGCCGGTACCGTATTACCCGCTGGAGAAGGTACTGACGCTATTCCGGCAGCAGAACATCACGGGAATACTGGCCACCAGCCGGCCCAATGACGGGACCCGCGCCCTCTACGAAGCGAAGCCCAAGGGCCTCTGGGTGGTGCCCTTCATCCGTCCCTACCGCGTGCGCGCCGACATTCAGACCTGGATGGACGATCCTTCGATTCAGGACCTGATCGAAACCGAGTACCAGCGCGGTTATTACGTCGGCATCGGCGAGTTCCATCTCTCGGGACAGGCCGCGGCGACGAAATGGGTGAAGCGCACGGTGGATTTCGCGGTCGAAAAAAATCTCTACCTGCACGCCCACGCCGATGACGAAGCGGTGGAAATTCTTTTTTCGCACAACCCGAAGGCCAGGATCATCTGGGCCCACACCGGATTTTCAACTGCGCCGGAAAAGGTCGCCGCCTACCTCGAACGCTATCCGGCGCTGTGGTGCGAGCTGTCCTATCGCTACGGCATCACGTCGGGCGGCAAACTGACGGCAGAATGGAAAGCCTTGTTCGAGCGCTATCCGGACCGCTTCCTGCTCGGCTCCGACACCTGGATCAACGAACGCTGGGACAGCTACGGCAGCACCATGAGCGACTACCGCTCGTGGCTGGCCCAATTGCCGAGGGACGTCGCCGAGAAGATCGCCTTCCGCAACGCCGAGCGCCTGTTCCGCCGCTGATCAGATCGAGCGGGGCCGCACCGGCTGGTGCAGTTCGCCCGATTCGATGACGCGACTGACCGGCTCTGCAGCCAGCGCCGCGTCGAGCAGGGCGCGGGCAATTGCCTCCGGCGTCACCGCCTGCCAGCGACGGGGAATCAGGGGGCTCAGCGCGCGCGCAAATTTCAGGGTAAGGCGTTCGCCGGGCCGGCTTTCGGCGCGATCGGCATCGATCAGCGACGGCCGCACGATCGCGTAGCCGGGATAGCCGAGTTCGCGAATTGCGTCTTCGGCCTCGCCCTTGGTACGCAGATAGAAATTTCCCGATCGCGCATCTGCTCCGAGCGACGAGTTAAGCGCAAAGCGGGTGGCACCGCCCGCCAGGGCCAGGCGCGCGATGCGCAAGGGCAGGTCCCGATCCACGGCGGCAAATTTCTCCTTGGACCCGGCCGCGCGCAGTGTCGTGCCCAGAGTGCAGACCACGGCGTCGACCCGCCACCACGGCGCTTGCTCCGGCAAGGCGTCGAAGTCGACCACCATGTTGGTGAGCCCGGCCGCAACGGGCAAGGGACGCCGCGTCAGCGCCACGACTGCGGCGACGCGCCGGTCCGCCAGCGCCTGCGCCAGCACCGCCCGGCCCACCGCGCCGCTGGCGCCGACCAGCAGCAGACGCAGATTCAAGGACGATCCTCCTTGCGCCAGACACTGGCCAGCCAGGGTTGCTGTTCGCGGGGCAAGCCCGGCGGCCGGTAGTAATGCTCCAGTTCGGCAAACCCCGCTGCAGCAAGATGGGCGCGCCATGCCGCGAGGTCGTAATAGGCGCCATAGCGCTCGCCGTTGATGCTCTCCTCATTGTTGCCGCGCGGATTCGAGCTGAACAATACCCCTTGCGGTTTCAGCGTGGCGTGCAGTTGCCGCAACACGCGGGGCAACTCCTGGCTCGGCACGTGAAACAGCGAGGCGTTGGCGAACACGCCATCAAAGCGGGCATCAGGTAGTTCCAGCTGCAGGAAATCCTGTTGCCAGACTTCGCAAGCGCTGTGGCTGCGCGCCATGTCAGCCAGCGCTTGCGCCCCTTCGAGCCCAATGGCGCGATGCCCGCGCTTTGCGAAGGCCGGCAAGTCGCGCCCGGGGCCGCAGCCAAAGTCCAGTATCGTGAATGGCGGCGCGGCCAGAATATGGCGCAGCAGCGCATCGATGTTCTGCTCCACGTCGTGGTGGCGCGTGCCTTCCCAAAAGGCCTCTGCCCGCGTCTGGTAATGGTCGAGGGTGCGGCCGACGATTTGCTGCAGCGCCTCTGGATCAAGTTTCATGAGTTCGATGCTTCCCGGGTTGGAGGCAGCTTGCCCGGTCGCCGTCCCGCCAGCGCCGACTGTTGCAGGAAGGAGCGCGAAGCCGGGCTATTGAGCCTCCTCGGCGGACACGCTGCGGTCCAGGTGATAGAGGGTGACGACCAGGCCTACCGTGGCGACGGCCAGAAAAGCCGGGCCGAACAACCAGAACACCAATGGAATGGCGAAGAAGAACGCGCGCATGCCGATCGCGAACAGGTTGCCGGCGCGGTTGAGACGGTGGGCGACGCTGCGTGGCGCAAGCGCGTGGTGCGCATCGTGCTGCGGCACGTTGATCATGAACACGACATGATTCACCAGCCGTACCGCCATTGCGAAGGCAAAGAAGGCGATGATGAAATCCAGCAACAAGGCGAGCACCTTGATAATCCAGATCTCGGCGGCGTGAGAACCAACGGCATTGAGGACATGCCAGCTCCGCGCTATGTTTTCCGCCTGGCCCGAAAGCGTCAGCGTGCCGATGATGAGCAAGGTCGCGGTCGAGGCCATGAGGCTTGCCCCCATGATGAAGTTGCGCAGCGTCTGCACTGCCATGACATCCTTCGATGGGTTGTTCATCACGTTGGCCACCCACAGGCTGCGGGCAAGTTGATTGACGCCGTGGATCGTGTAGGTCGGGTTGCGGCGTACCTTCTGCCACAGAAACAGGTAATAAAGCGCGATCATGGTCGCACTCGCCGCGAAGGCGGCGATGTCGGGCCCGAATTCTCCGCCCCATCTCATGACTTCCATCCCTACCTGTTCCTCGCGACTCAAGAGTTGATCTTGTCGGCCGGCCCAATGCCCCGCCGTGGCGCCACCCGACCTCGCCGCATAGTGTAGCCCGAGTTGATGCCGGGGACAGCGATCAAGAAATGCGCGGCCCGGAAGCAAGCAGCCGGAATCCGGGTGGATACCGTCACCGTCAAAGTGCGGGAACATAAAAAAACGCCACGGCAAGCCGTGGCGTTTCCGTCCTGCGCGAGTGATTGCTCAGCTGCGCCGGATCTTGCTGCCGTCGATCAGGCGGACTTCAACACCACCATTACTTCGTCCAGCATCTTCTTCGCATCGCCGAACAGCATGCGATTGTTTTCCTTGTAGAAGAGCGGATTGTCGACACCGGCATAGCCGGACGCCATGCTGCGCTTCATCACGATCGAGGTCTTGGCCTTCCACACCTCGAGCACCGGCATGCCGGCAATCGGGCTGCTCGGATCGTCCTGCGCACCCGGATTGACGATGTCGTTGGCGCCGATGACGATCGCCACATCGGTCTGCGGAAAGTCATCATTGAGTTCATCCATCTCGAACACGATGTCGTAGGGCACCTTGGCCTCGGCCAGCAGCACATTCATGTGCCCGGGCATGCGGCCGGCGACGGGGTGAATGCCGAAACGCACGTTGACCCCCTTCTCGCGCAGATGCTTGGTGATCTCGTACACCGTGTGCTGGGCCTGCGCCACCGCCATGCCGTAGCCCGGCACGATGATGACGCTCTTCGACTCGCCCAGCAGTTCGGCTGTCTCGGTGGCGCTGATCGGCACCACTTCGCCCGCCGGCTGCGCACCCGCCACCGGCGTCGCGCCGCTGGTGGTGCCGAAGCCTCCGGCAATCACGCTGATGAAGTTACGGTTCATCGCCTGGCACATGATGTAGGAGAGGATGGCGCCCGAGGAACCCACCAGGGCGCCGGTGACGATCAACAGGTCGTTCGAGAGCATGAAGCCAGTCGCCGCCGCCGCCCACCCGGAATAGCTGTTGAGCATCGAGACCACCACCGGCATGTCTGCACCGCCGATCGCCATCACCATGTGGATGCCGAACAGCAGCGCAATCGCGGTCATCACGATCAGCGGGGTCATGCCGTCGGCCACGGATTCGGCGTGCAGGAACTCGCGACCGAAGTAGATCACCACCAGCAGGCCGGCAAGGTTGAGCCAGTGCCGCCCGGGCAGCAACATCGGGTTGCCGCCGATCTTGCCCGACAGCTTGCCGAAGGCAATGATCGAACCGGAGAAGGTAATGGCGCCGATCAGGATGCCGACGTAAATCTCGATTTCGTGGATGTGCTTTTCAGCTTCGGATAGACCAGACGCTGCTGCCGGATCGATGTAGTTGGCGAAGCCGACCAGGCACGCCGCAAGGCCGACCAGACTATGCATCAGGGCGACCAGTTCCGGCATCTGGGTCATTTGCACGGTACGCGCGGCATAGAGACCGACGCTGGCGCCGACCACCATGGCACCGACGATCCAGGGAAGGCCGACGGCCAGGTCTACGCGCGGCCCGAACACCGTCGCCAGGACGGCGATGGTCATGCCGATCATGCCGTAAAGGTTGCCGCGGCGAGAGCTCACGGGGCTGGAAAGGCCGCCGAGACTGAGGATGAAAAGAATCGTTGCTCCGATGTAGGAGACGGTTGCCAGATTTCCAGACATGTCGTGTCTCCCTGGGTTATTTGCGGAACATGGCCAGCATGCGCTGGGTCACGGCGAAACCGCCGAACATATTGACTGCGGT
>JANXRC010000062.1 GCA_025353195.1 Rhodocyclaceae bacterium | reverse complement strand
GCCGTCTCGCCAGCGCCGACTTTCCGCGTGCATTCCTCGAACTGGCCGAACAGGCGGGTGATGTCGTCGATATGCTCGGGGCTGAGTTCCTTGCGCTTGCTGCCCAGGCTCTTGCGCATCTTCTGCCAGAAGCCGCTGGCGTCGATCAGTTGCAGCTTGCCACGGCGGGCGGCGGGCTTGCGGTTGCTGACGATCCAGACATAGGTGCTGATGCCGGTGTTGTAGAACATGTCGGTGGGCAGGCCGATGATGGCTTCGACCAGATCGTTTTCCAGCATGTAGCGGCGAATCTCGCTCTCGCCGCTGCCGGCGCCGCCGGTGAACAACGGCGAGCCGTTGAGCACGATGCCGAAGCGGCTGCCGCCATCGACGGCGGGGCGCATCTTGGAAACCAGGTGCAACAGGAACAGCAGCGAGCCGTCGCTGACGCGCGGCAGGCCGGGGCCGAAGCGGCCATTGAAGCCCATCTGCTCGAATTCCTTGCGGATTATCGATTCGATCTTTTTCCACTCGACGCCGAAGGGCGGATTGGAGAGCATGTAGTCGAACAGCTTGCCGAGCAGGCCGTCATTGGAAAGGGTATTGCCGAAGATGATGTTGGCAATGTCCTGCCCCTTGATCAGCATGTCGGCCTTGCAGATGGCGTAGGACTCGGGGTTCAGTTCCTGCCCATACATGACCAGGCGGGCATCGGGATTGAGGCTGGCGAGGTGCTCGCCGGCCACGCTCAGCATGCCGCCGGTGCCGGCGGTGGGGTCGTAAAACGAGCGCACCACGCCGGGCTTGGTCAGGGCCTGATCGTCCTCGATGAACAGCAGATTGACCATGAGGCGGATCACCTCGCGCGGGGTGAAGTGCTCCCCGGCGGTCTCGTTGGACAGCTCGGCGAACTTGCGGATCAGCTCCTCGAACACCGCGCCCATCTGCGCATTGCTGACGGCCGCGGGGTGCAGGTCGATGTTGGCGAACTTCTCGGTGACGAGGTAGAGCAGCCCGGACTTGGCCAGCTTGTCGATCTGGGTGTGAAACTCGAAGCTCTCGAAAATGTCGCGCACGGCGGGCGAGAAAGCCTGCATGTAGGCGCGCAGGTTTTCACCGATGTGGTCCTGGTCGCCCATGAGCTTCTTCAGGTCGAGCGGGGAGGTGTTGTAGAAGAGCTGGCGGGATGTCTTGAGCAGAAAGGGCTCGGGATTCAGCCCGGCCTTCTCGCGCTTTTCCTTTTCGGCCAGCACGGCGGGCTTGGTGGCTTCCAGCACGCAATCGAGGCGGCGCAGGACGGTGAAGGGAAGGATGACCTTGCCGTATTCGGATTGCTTGTAGTCGCCGCGCAGCAGATCGGCGACGGACCAGATGAAGGAAGAGAGGTTGGGATCAGCCATATGCTGGGTGATGGAAGAAATGCCGTGGGGAAGCCGTATATTACGCGGAGAGTTGGAGGTAGATGCACCGCCCAACATTGGTCGGTTTATCGGCAGACTGAATCACTCCGGGTTTCGGTGAGTCATTCCAGCGAAGCCCTGAAGAGCCATTTTTCGGGAAGCCCTTGTGACCGCGTAGACCGAACTGCTGATTTTACTGAACGACTCCTTTGTGATCGGAAAGCCGCCAAAGTACTTGCGTATGTCATCAGGCTGGTTCGGGCACAAAGCCGCCAGGCAGAGGCGGGATTCATGCAGGTATCCCGCCGCGGTCGGATCAGTACCTCGGCCCGCCCTGGCCATAGAACGGCGGCCAGCGACCGACCAGGTTTTCCAGCAGTTTGAGTTCGTCGTCGCTGTGGTTGATGACGGCTGCCGGCACCATCATTTTCGCCATCTTCATGTCGTTGTGGATGTACATCGGCTTGTCGTGGTGGGTCGTGCTGTAGGTTTCCCGTTCCTGCGGGGCAGCAGTGGGCGTCAGGTCGACGCTGCCGTAACACAGGCAGAAGTAGGTCCGGGCCGTGGCATCCGATCCTTCGTCTTCGATGTAACAGCCGGTGCCGCGAATACCTATCGTCGCAGTCGATACCTTGATGGTGCGGGCGCCCTTGCCGAAGACCGAAAGGATCTTGCCGGTCACGACGCGCATCAGGTTCTGCGCGGCGTCGGCGCCGAAACTGACGGTGGAGCTGTCCCTTTGCAGGAAGGCATCCTGGCCGATCACGTAGATCGCCTCGCTGTCGCGTCCGGTGACGACGGTGTCGCCGGGGCCGATCAGTTGGCCTTCCTTCGCCGGCTTCGAATTCACTGTCACTGTGCCGCGCATCTTGTACAGCCCCGGGGCGACGGGCGCATTGCCATTGGCCAGGGCATCGCGGATCAGGCCGGATATTCCCGCAGAGCCGAACAGGCCGGCGGCGGCAAGGGCTTTCAGCAAACGGCGGCGTAGCTGCATGGCATTTCCTCCTATTTGTTGAGCTCCCGCATGCCGCGTTCCAGGCCGGCCAGCGTCAGCGGAAACATGCGGTTGTTGAAAATGGTGCGGATCAGTTCGATGGAATGGCGGTAGTCCCACAGGCGCTCCGGCTCCGGATTGAGCCACACGGCGCGCGGCCATGTATCCAGCATGCGCTGTAGCCAGACCGCCCCGGCTTCCTCGTTGGAATATTCTACGGAGCCGCCGGGCTGCAGGACTTCGTAGGGGCTCATGGTGGCGTCGCCGACCACCACCACCTTGTAGTCCTCGCCGTACTTGTGCATCACGTCCCACAGCGGAAAACGTTCGCCGTGGCGACGACGATTGTCTTTCCACACGTAGTCGTAGATGCAGTTGTGGAAGTAGAAATATTCCAGATGCTTGAACTCGCTTTTGGCCGCGGAGAAGAGCTCTTCGCAGACCTTGATGTGGTCATCCATCGAGCCGCCGATGTCGAGAAACAGCAGCACCTTGACCTTGTTGTGGCGCTCGGGGCGCATCTTGATGTCGAGCCAACCGGCGTTGCGCGCGGTGCCGGCGATGGTGCTGTCGAGATCGAGTTCGTCCTCGGCGCCCTCGCGGGCGAAGCGCCGCAGCCGGCGCAGGGCGATCTTGATGTTGCGGGTGCCGAGTTCCACGGTGTCGTCGAGGTTGCGGTACTCGCGGTTTTCCCAGACCTTGATCGCGGTGCGGTTGCCGGCCGATTCGCCGCCGATGCGGATGCCTTCGGGATGGTAGCCGCCGTGGCCGAAGGGCGAACTGCCGCCGGTGCCGATCCACTTGCTGCCGCCGGAATGGCGCTCCTTCTGCTCTTCGAGGCGCTTCTTGAATTCCTCCATCAGCTTGTCCCAGCCGAGCTTTTCCAGCTTGGCCTTTTCTTCCGCCGTCAGATGCTTTTTCATCAGCATCTTGAGCCACTCTTCGGGGATGTCGGCGTCGAGACCGGGAATCTTCGTCACGCCCTTGAAGTATTCGCCGAAGGCCTGGTCGAACTTGTCGTAGTGCGTCTCGTCCTTGACCAGGCAGGTGCGCGCCAGGAAGTAGAAGTCGTCGATCGAGTTGCCCGCGACATGCTCCTTCAGCGCTTCCAGCAGCGTGAGGAACTCGCGCGTGGAAACGGGAAGTTTCTTCGCCTTGAGGTGGAGGAAGAAATCGATCAGCATAAGGAGTCGGCGCTGGCGGAACGGCGAATCAGCGGCGCGTCAGCGATTTTGTCGCGCCATGAACACCAGCCGTTCGAACAGATGCACGTCTTGCTCGTTTTTCAGCAGCGCGCCGGCCAGCGGCGGCACCACGGTCTTGCGGTCCTTCGAGCGCAGCACTTCGGGCGGAATGTCTTCGGCGACCAGGAGTTTGAGCCAGTCCAGCAGTTCCGAGGTCGAAGGCTTCTTCTTCATGCCGGGAATCTCGCGCAGTTCGAAGAAGACTTCCATCGCCTCGCGCAGCAGGTTCTGCTTCAGCTTGGGGAAGTGCACATCGACGATGCGCCCCATGGTTTCCTTGTCCGGGAACTTGATGTAGTGGAAGAAGCAGCGGCGCAGGAAGGCGTCGGGCAGTTCCTTCTCGTTGTTGGAGGTGATGATCACGATCGGGCGAATTGCGGCGCGGATGGTCTGCCGCGTTTCATAGACGTAGAACTCCATGCGATCGAGCTCGCGCAACAGGTCGTTGGGGAATTCGATGTCGGCCTTGTCCACTTCGTCGATCAGGATCACGGAAGGCTTGCCCTGTTCGAAAGCCTGCCACAGCACGCCCTTGACGATGTAGTTGGAAATGTCCTTGACCTTCTCGTCGCCCAGCTGCGAATCGCGCAGGCGCGACACCGCGTCGTATTCGTAGAGGCCCTGCTGCGCCTTGGTGGTGGATTTGATGTGCCATTGCAGCAGCGGTATGCCCAGCGCGCCGGCGACTTCCTCTGCCAGCATGGTCTTGCCGGTGCCGGGCTCGCCCTTGATCAGCAGCGGGCGTTGCAGGGTGATGGCGGCATTGACTGCCAGCATCAGGTCGGGGGTGGCGACGTAGGAGTCGGTTCCTTCAAAGCGCATGGTGTTTTCTTTCAGGGTTGATACGGGGATTATCCCAGAGTAGATGCTTTGTTGCTGTTACCTGCCCGCGACGCGGAATCCCAGGTAAGCAGAGCGCGCCAGCGCCGACTCCTAGCCGGCCGCTCGCCTGACGCAGTCCAGATAAGCGTCGCCATCG
>JANXRC010000010.1 GCA_025353195.1 Rhodocyclaceae bacterium | reverse complement strand
GCCATTCGCGCCAGCGAACATGCGGAACGGATGCGCCAGTTGCGCTACATTGGTTCCGGCGCCGAGCTTTGGGAATCGCCCTGCCGGCTGTTCGCCTATGCCGAGAAAATGGAAGTCGATCATGTCGCGATCGTCGTCCACCAGCACGAAGTGCACTCGAATGTCCGTGCCGAGTTACTGCGGATGGCGGGCATGAGCCTCGCCGCGCTGCACGAACTGCCGCCGGAACAGGTGGAACTTGCCGGTCGCATACTTGAACGCTTTGCCGTTTCCTTTTCATGGTCGGCGGAGATGTTGCCCGACTGCAATTTCGTACTCGACCTGGCCGGGGCCGCCCCGCCCCGGCAGCGGCACTCCGACGAAGCCGCGTCGCCGACGAAACGCTTCTTTGGCGGTGGCCCGGCCATCCCGAAGCTGGAGGAAATCGTGGCGCTGGTCGAGAAGGATCTTCTTGCCGAGGAGGCCCGCTTCGGCAAGGAGTTCTCGCAGGCGCAGATCGTCAGCGCCATTCGCCATTTGCTCATCTACCTTGGGCCAAATCCTCCGCGGCGGCGCTTCGAGCGCACCGTGGCGACCACCGCCGTTCCGATCATCCATGGCTTTGGCGAGATCGCTCCGCGCGTAACGACACTGGATGCGGGATCGGACGCGACGCTCGGCGACGACCTGAACATCGAGCAACGCGAGCGCTCGGGCGTGCAACTTGCGGCGGAAACTCCGGATTCGGAGCCGGAGGTCTGGACCATGCGCGATCGCAGTGAATGGGGAGTCGGTGTCGAAGTTCCGCAACGTCTGGGCGCATGGGCCGAGCCCGGCGTCCTGTGCGGAGTCCGTGTTGACGAAACTTCGCCGTGGTGGGTCGGCATTATTCGCAGCGTCGAAGCCTCTGAATTCGGTCGCATGCATTGCGGTCTGTGGATCATGTCCAAGCGCCCGATCGCTACTCATCTGCGCGTGATCGGCAGCGAGACGAACAAGGCGTCGAACTGGGAGACCTCGAGCGGCGGTTTCAAATACACCTACCTGCGCGCCCTGTTGCTGCCGGATGGCGTCAAGGCGCACGACCGCCCGGCGATGCTGATCGAGCGGAAAGCCATCTGGATCGGCGAAATCTACGAAATCATGGCCGGGGAACATACCCGCCACGTCCGGCTGACGGAACTGATCGAGGAGGGTACCGACTACATGCGCGTCGGATTTGCATGGATGACGCCGGCCGCGACCTGAGTCCCGCCGGGCAGCGAGCCCGGTCCTCTGCTCGACTACCTATGCCTGGCCCGTTACCAGGACATCATCTTCATAGGTCAAGGTGGCAAACAGGTCGTCCAGCGTCTCTTCCCGGCGAATCAACTCAACCCGTCCATCCGCACGGAACAGCAACTCCTTGGGGCGCGGCTTGCCGTTGTAGTTAAAGCCCATGGCGTGACCGTGGGCGCCGGTGTCATGGATATAGAGGATATCGCCATCCACGACACGAGGCAGCGCGCGCTGGATCGCGAACTTGTCGTTGTTCTCGCACAGCGATCCGGTCACATCCACCGTTTCATCGTGCCCCTGCTTGCCCAGCACGCTGATGTGGTGGTAGGCCCCATACATGCCAGGGCGCATGAGTGCGGACATGCAGGCATCGACCCCGACGTAGGTACGATAGATCTCCTTGCGATTGATTGCGCGGGTGACCAGGACGCCATGGGGTCCGGTCATGTAACGCCCGCTCTCGACAAACAGCTTGGGGGCATGCGCGTGTTGTGCCTTGAAGGCATCGAACAGCGCGGTAATCTCCGTGGCCATTGATTCGATATCCAGCGGGGCATCTTCCGGCTTGTACGGTATGCCCAGTCCGCCGCCGATGTTGATGAACTCGAAGCGGATGCCCAACTCGCCGGAGATCCACGTAACAATCTCCAGCAACATGCGCGCGGTCTCGACCATGTAGCGGTAATTGAGCTCGTTGGAGGCCAGCATGGTATGGAGCCCGAAGCGGCTTGCCCCGTTGGCCCTGGCGAGCCGGTAGGCGTCCAGCAATTGCTCGTGCGTTACACCGTATTTGGCCTCCAGCGGTGTGCCGATGATGGCGTTGCCGGTGCGACGGGCGCCGGGGTTGTAGCGAAAACAGATCAGCTCTGGCATCCGCGGCACCTTCTCGACCAGGGAGATGTCATCCAGGTTGAGTACGCAGCCCCCATCGGCCGCGGCGGCCTGAAAATCGGTCTGGCTGGTGTTGTTGGAGGTGAACATAATCCCCTCGCCCGTGACGCCAAGCTGGCGGCTCAGCGCCAATTCGGCCACTGAACTGCAATCGAAGCCAAAGCCCAGTGACTTCATGATCTGCATGATGCGCGGGTTGGGCAGGGCTTTTACCGCAAAGAACTCGCGGAACCCATCGATACCGGAAAAGGCCCGGTTCAGTGCCGCGCCGGTTTCGCGAATGCCTTTTTCATCATAGATATGAAAGGGCGTGCCGTAGTGCTCGACAATCGAGGCCAGTACGGGTGTCAGGCGATCTTCAAAGTCTTTTGCGATGGGCATGCTGGTTCAAACTCTTGTGGAATGGATGGAGACCAAACGCTCAGGCAAGACTGCCATGAGCACAATCAAAGTACGGCGCTGATACGCTCCATCGCCTCTTGTACATTTTCGAAGCTGTTAAAGGCGCTGATTCGAATATAGCCTTCGCCGCACTTGCCAAAGCCGGCACCCGGGGTGCACACCACCGCAGCCTCGTCGAGCAGCTTGTCGAAAAATACCCAGGAGTCGCTCTTGCCATCGATCCAGATGTAAGGTGAATTGTCGCCACCGATACAGGCATAGCCCAGCGCAGCCATCTTTTCACGGATATATCTGGCGTTATTCAGATAGTAGGCAATCAGCTGTTTGACCTGCGCCTGCCCCTCCTGGCTGTAGATGGCTTCGGCGGCGCGCTGAACAGGGTAGGAGACACCGTTGAATTTGGTCGTATGCCGACGATTCCACAATGCATGCAAGGAAACGGCCTTGCCCGACTCGGTATAGGCCATGCACTCTTTGGGCACGACGGTAAAGGCACAGCGCGTTCCGGTGAAGCCCGCCGTCTTGGAGAAACTGCGGAATTCCACCGCCACTTCGCGCGCCCCTTCCACCTCATAGATCGAGTGCGGAAGCGTGGCATCGGTGATGAAGGCTTCATAGGCCGCATCAAACAGAATCAACGCCTTGTTGGCCTTGGCATAATCCACCCACTGCTTCAACTGCTGCTTGGTAGCGGTCGAACCGGTAGGGTTGTTAGGGAAACAGAGATAGATCAGATCAACCGGCTGAGTCGGCAACGCCGGAATAAAACCATTCTTCCGATTTCCGTCCAGATAGACCAGGTTTTCATAGCGCCCGGTCTCTTTGTTCCAGTTGCCGGAACGGCCCGCCATAACATTGGTATCGACATAGACGGGATAGACGGGATCCGTTACCGCCACCTTGCAGTCAAGCGAAAATATCTCCTGGAAATTGCCGGTGTCGCACTTGGCGCCATCGCTGATAAAAACCTCATCCGGCTGCACATCGGCGCCCCGGGCCTGGAAATCGTATTTGGCGATTGCCTCGCGCAAAAAATCATAGCCCTGCTCCGGCCCATAGCCGCGGAAAGTGCTATCGCTGGCCATCTCGGCGGCGGCGGCATGCAATGCCTTGATACAGGCATCAGGCAAGGCACGGGTTACATCCCCTATACCCAGTTTGATTAGCTTCTTGCCGGGATTGGCTTTCTGAAAGGCAGCGACCCGTTTGGCAATATCAGAAAACAGGTAAGAGGCCTGTAAGTTCTGGTAGTTCTCGTTAATCCTGATCATTCAACACTCCAAGCACACAAGGCCAGAAAAATCTGGCCACCATTCATGGAAGCAACGGGACAAAACTACATGGCGAGGTGCAACGCGATGCCGTATCGAAGCCATTTAGCGGTCAGGTCCGGCCATTAGCCAAGGACTTCCGCCGTAGTTTGAGGCGCGTAGTATAAGACATGGGCTTGCGGCTGACCAAATCTCATGTCGGCAGGTCCTCGCGGGTGACGAGGAAAACCTTGCCTTCGGCATGCTCGGTATCCAGCCAGACGATGGGCAGATCGGGGAAGGCTGCCGTGACGAGGTCCTGATTGTGGCCGACTTCGATGGCGATTATGCCGCCGGGGTTGAGATGGTCGCGCGCTTCGGCGAGGATGCGCCGCACGACATCGAGGCCATCGCTGCCTGCGGCCAGCGCCAGCGCCGGTTCGTGGCGGTATTCGGCCGGCAGGGCTTTCATTGCCGCGGTGGTGACATAGGGCGGGTTACATAGAATGAGGTCGTAGCGCTTGCCTTTGATTGCTGCGAACAGATCGGATTCGATCGCGTGCACACGATCATCGAGTCCGTAATCGGCAATATTGCGATGTGCCACGGCCAGAGCATCGGCAGAGATGTCGATCGCGTCCACGGTGGCATTGGGAAAGGCGTGAGCCATCAGGATCGCCAGGCATCCGGAGCCGGTGCACAGGTCGAGCGCCGCGCCGACGTCCTCGGGATCTTCAATCCAGGGCGCGAAGCCGTTTTCCAGCAACTCGGCGAAGTAGGAGCGCGGCACGATCACACGCTGGTCGACATAAAAACGGAACGGCCCGAGCCAGGCTTCCTGTACCAGATAGGCAGTGGGTAGACGATGTACGACGCGCTGCTGGAGGTTATTCAGCAGCGTGAGACGTTCGCTCTTCGTCAGGCGCGCATCGAGCCAGGGCTCCAGCGTGTCTCGCGGCAGATGCAAGCTGGCGAGAATCAGCCAGACCGCCTCGTCCCAAGCATTGTCTGTGCCATGACCGTAAAACAGTCCCGTCTCATTGAATCGGCTGACCGCCCAGCGCAGCCAGTCGCGGACGGTGACCAATTCGTCGGTGGCGCTGTCGATCAATTTGACATCAACCGGGTGAAGGTCTGCTCATAGACGCGAGCCAGGGGTTCGAGATCGGCGACGGCGATGAAGCGGCCGTCCGAGGTTCCGCCGGTGGTCGATAGTTCGGTCGCAACGCCTACCTCGGCTGCCACCGAGTCGCTCAGCGCCCGCGTTGTTTCCAGCGCCGGCATCAGACGTCCATGTCCAGTTTGAATTCGCTGAACGATCCCGGAGCGATGGACTTCGTATAGTTGGGCGCTCCCGCCTTCGTCGGATCGTCATCCTGAGCCGCCGGCGGTGTAGCTCCGGCTTCCGGCGCGGCCGCCGCGTTGTTGATGACCTGCTGCAGGTTGTTGGCAGAATCGGCATTGGCGAGTGCTTCGTCGATCGTGATGGTGCCGCTCTTGAAGAGTTGGAACAGGGCCTGCTCAAAGGTCTGGCTGCCCGGCACCATGCTGCTCTCCATGGCGTCCTTGATCTCGTTCAGGTCGCCCTTTTCAATCAATTCGGCAATGTGCCGCGAGTTCAGCAGGATTTCCACCACGGCGACACGGCTGCCGCTGGGCGTTCTGACCAGGCGTTGGGAGACCACGCACTTGAGCGTGACGGCGAGGTCGGCCAGCAGCGACGGGCGGTTTTCCAGCGGATAGAAGCTGATGATCCGGCTCATGGCGTGGTAGCTGTTGTTGGCGTGCAGCGTCGCCATGCACAGGTGGCCGGACTGGGCGTAGGCGATGGCCTGGCTCATGGTGTCCTTGTCGCGGATTTCGCCGATGAAGATCACGTCCGGGGCCTGGCGCAGCGCGTTCTTCAGCGCCACTTGATAGGCTTTGGTGTCGGTGCCGACCTCGCGTTGATTGACGATGGACTTCTTGTTCTTGAACAGGAACTCGAGCGGGTCCTCCAGCGTCAGGATGTGGCCCGAGGCGTGCTCGTTACGGTGGTCGATCATCGACGTCAGCGTGGTGGACTTGCCGGATCCCGTGGCGCCGACCATCAGGATCAGCCCGCGCTTTTCCATGATGACGTCTTTAAGGATCGGCGGCAGGCCGAGGGCATCGAAGTTGGGGATGTCCACGGGGATGTAGCGCGCCACCAGGGCCGGCGTGCCACGCTGGAAAAAACAGGAAAGGCGAAAAACGCCGACTTCCGGCGTCACGACGCGGGTCTGCAGTTCCTTTTCCCGTTCGAACTCCGCCAGTTGCTCCGGGCTGAGGACTTCACCGAGCAGGCTTCGCACGGTTGCTTCATCGAGGATGGCTGGATTGATCGGCACCGAGGTGCCCAGCAACTTGATGGTGATCGGCGCGCCAACCGAGAGAAAAAGGTCCGAAGCCTTTTTGTCCGACATCAACTGGAACAGTCTCTGCATAGTACCCATGATTTCGTCTCCCCTGCGTGTGGTCTTGCGTTTCAGTCGCGAAGCAGTTCGTTGATGGCGGTCTCGGCCCGCGTCTGGGCATCCACCCGCTTGACGATGACGGCGCAATAGAGGCCGTACTTGCCGTCTGCCGAGGGAAGATTGCCGCTGACCACGACCGAGCCTTCCGGGATGCGGCCGTACGTCACTTCGCCGGTGGCGCGATCGTAAATCTTGGTGCCCTGGCCAATATACACACCCATCGAGATCACGCAATTGTCTTCGACGATGACTCCCTCCACGACTTCAGAGCGGGCGCCGACGAAGCAGTTGTCGCCGATGATGGTCGGATTGGCCTGCAGCGGCTCGAGCACGCCACCGATGCCGACGCCGCCGGACAGATGCACGTTCTTGCCGATCTGCGCGCACGAGCCCACGGTGGCCCAGGCGTCGATCATTGTGCCTTCATCGACATAGGCGCCGATATTGACGAAACTGGGCATCAGCACCACGTTCTTGCCAATAAAGCTGCCGCGCTGGGCGACGGCCGGCGGCACCACGCGAAAGCCCCCGTTCTGGAAGTCGTGGGTGGCATAGTGGGCAAACTTGGTCGGCACCTTGTCGAAGTAGCGCATCGGACCGGCGTCCATCAGCACGTTGTCTTCGAGGCGGAAGGACAGCAGCACAGCTTTCTTGATCCACTGATGAGTCGTCCACTGGCCGTCGATTTTTTCCGCGACGCGCAGGGAGCCTGAGTCGAGTTGGCCCAGTACCTGCGCAACCACATCGCCAATACGCGCAGAGACCTCTCCAGGACACAGGTTGGCGCGATCTTCCCACGCCTGTTCGATGATCTGCTGGAGTTCGTTCATGACGGCTCCTTTCAGAGAGACAGACAAAAATCGTTGATCCGGCGTGCCGCTTCGAGGCATTCCTCATGCGGCGCCACCAGGGCGATGCGGATGAAATCGGCGCCGGGATTGGCGCCCCCGGATTCGCGCGCGATAAAGCTGCCGGGCAGGACCACGACATTTTTCTGGCGCAGTAGTTCGCGGGCAAAATCCGTATCGGGGATGGGCGTTCGGGCCCAGAGGTAGAAGCCGGCATCGGGCACCTGGCAATCGAGGTGGTGGGCGATCAGCGGCGTCACTTCGTGAAACTTCTCGGCATACATGCGGCGATTGTCGCGGACGTGGGCTTCATCGCCCCAGGCGGCGATGCTTGCCGCCTGCACCGCCGGATTCATGGCGCTGCCGTGGTAGGTGCGATAGAGCAGGAACTGTTTCAGGATGGCGGCGTCGCCGGCGACGAAGCCCGAGCGCAGCCCCGGCACGTTGGAGCGCTTCGACAGGCTGGAGAAGGTCACCAGGTTCCGGTAGTCGTTGCGCCCAAGCTTTGCGGCCGCCGTGAGCCCGCCCAGCGGCGGCGCGGCTTCGTCGAAGAAGATCTCCGAGTAGCACTCGTCGGAGGCGATGACAAAGTCGTGACGGTCGGACAGTTCGAACAGCATCTTCCATGAGGCCAGGCTCATCACCTTGCCGGTCGGGTTGCCGGGCGAGCAGACATACACCAGTTGTACATCGCGCCAGATGCTTTCCGGCAGCGTGGTCCAGTCCATCTCGAACCCGTTGTGCGGCAATGTGTTGAGGTAGATCGGTTGCGCTCCGGCCAACAAGGCGGCGCCTTCATAGATCTGGTAGAAGGGATTCGGACACACCACCTTGGCGTCGCCGCTGCTGCGGTCGATGACAGTCTGGGCGAAGGCGAACAGCGCTTCGCGCGAGCCATTGACCGGCAGCACTTGTGTAGTTGCGTCCGGTATCGGTACGGCGTAACGGCGCGCTATCCACTCCGCAATGCCCTGGCGCAGCGCATCCGAGCCCTGCGTGCTCGGATAATTGGCGAGTCCGGCGAGGTTGTCTGCCAGGGCGCGCTGGATGAACGGAGGCGTTGCGTGTTGCGGTTCGCCAATCGACAACTTGATCTCGCCAAGAGTCGGCGCTGGCGACACGCCGGCAAACAGGTGGCGCAGCTTTTCAAACGGATAGGGCTGCAGACGGGCGAGATCCGGATTCACTGGATTGCTGTTCGATAAGCCTAAAGAAAGGCATTATACGAGAGGGCTCTCGCTCGGCGATGCCCGCAGAATTCCGGTAAATTGGCAGCACTGCAGCGGATGAGGACACCCACATGGGACAGATGATCGAATTCAGTCGGCCGGACGGTAGCGCCTGTCGCGGCTATCTCGCCGAAGCCGGGAAGGGCCGCCCGGGTGTGGTGGTAATCCAGGAATGGTGGGGGCTCAATGACCAGATCTGCGGCGTTGCCGACCGCTTTGCCCGAGCCGGATTCAACGCCCTGGCGCCGGACTTGTTCCGGGGGCGCGTTACCCAGGAGCCTGACGAGGCCAGCCACCTGATGAATGGCCTGGATTTTCCCGGTGCCACGCATCAGGACATTCGCGGCGCGGTGGATTATCTACGCGGCATGGGCGGCGCCAGCGGCGGCAAGGTCGCCGTGACGGGTTTCTGCATGGGCGGTGCGCTGACCGTCGCCGCTGCAGTGCATGTACCGAAGGTTTCTGCCGCCGTTTGCTTCTATGGCATTCCGCCCAGGGAGTTCGCCGATCCCGCTGACATCCGCATACCGTTTCAGGGCCATTTTGCCAGCCTCGACGACTGGTGCACACCGTCTGCCGTTGACGCACTGGAAGCCGCCATGCAAGCCAAAGGTGCGACGCCGGAACTGTATCGCTATGATGCCGACCACGCCTTTTTCAACGAGCGGCGCGGCGATGTCTACGACGCGACTTGTGCCGGCCAGGCATGGGAGCGGACGCTGGCTTTTCTTGCCGAACATTTGGGCTGAGCCATGCCGACGCCGGAACTGACGCCCGCCGACTGGGTGAACATCAGCCTCACCGAGGCACTGCTGGCGCGCGACGGCCCGCCGCTTTACGTCGCTGCAAAACTCGGCTGCGTAGCGGCCGTGCGGGTGATGTGCGAGGCCGGGACCAATGTCGAAGTGCTCGGACCACGGAAGGAAAGGCCGTTGCATGCGGCGGCGGCGGGCGGCCACGAGAGCATCGCGGCGACTCTGGTCAGCGCCGGTTGTGATGTCGACGCGCAGGACGAGGACGGCAATACGCCGCTGATCACGGCGGTGCTTAACGGCCACGCGTCGCCGGTGGAATTGCTGCTGGCGGTTGGCGCCGACATCGACATTACCCGCGTCGATGGCATGACGGCGGTCGACGTCGCGCAACTGCCGGGCACGCCCAAGACGATCTACGAGCTGCTGATGCTCGGCCAGGCAGAGCCGGGTTGAGGCTGCGCGGGCGAGGCATTCGCGGGCGCGGGATGCGCCAATGAAGCTTTACCTTGCCGGTCCGGACCTGTTTCGTCCGGATTCCCGCGAATGGGCTGAACGCGCCATTGCCCTTTGCCGCCGCGAAGGTCATGAAGCCCTGCTTCCCCTCGATGGAACGCAGACCAATGCAGGCGGCATCTATCGCAACAATCTCAGGCTGATCGACGAGGCCGATGTGGTGTTGGCCAATCTCAATCCGTTTCGCGGCACGGAACCGGACTCCGGAACCTGCGTTGAAATTGGCTTTGCCCTGGCGCTCGGCAAACCGGTGATCGGCTATAGCGACGCGCTGACTCCCATGCGTGACCGGCTCAGCGCGACAGGTCCCGGCGCGGATGGGCACTATCGCGATTCAGCGGGCTGGACCGTGGAGAATTTTGGACTGCCCCTGAACCTGATGCTGGCGGTACCGGTGCAGCTGGAGCAGGGCGGGCTGGAAGCCGCGCTGAAGGCCCTGACGCGAAGACTAGCGGGGTGACGGTGCCAGCCTGATTTCAGGCGCGATTCGCGTGCTCTCGCCGTCCACGATCAACCAGAGCTCAGCTTCCTGCAGCGTGCATTGCAGTTGCATGCCGCGCGCGGCCAAGGCTGCCAGTGCCTGCGATTCCTCCGCCGACAGGTTGATGACCGTGAGATTGTCCTGCCGCTGCAGGGCCGCCTTGTTCTGTTGCCACCACATGTCCGCCACACGGCCGCCGTAAGTCAGCACCACGACCTGTCGGGCACGACCGCAGGCACGCCGGATGCGCTTTTCTTCGGGCAGGCCGACCTCGATCCAGAGATCGATGGCACCGGTCAGATCTTTGCGCCACAGATCGGGTTCGTCCTCCGACGACAATCCCTTGCCGAATGTCAGCGCTTCGTCGGCATACAGCGCGAAAGCCAGCACCCGCGCCATCATGCGCTCATCGGTTTCCGAGGGGTGCCGGGCCACAGTCAGTGTATGGTTCTGATAGTAGTTGCGATCCAGATCGGCTATCTGCAGCTCTATCTTGAAGATGGTTGATTTGAGGGCCATGGCGCGTGGGAAAAGGTGCGCCACATTAGACTACAGATTGGCGCTTGCATATGGAGGTTCAAGAAATTGGCCGGACAGGGAACAGTCGTCGTTGGTGTCGCCAACGGCTATGGGGCCGGCGATCCTGCCTGTCAGGACGGCCCCGAGGTGTTGCGGGCGCTCAGGTTTCTCGCCGACATGGGGGAAACCGGCAGCCGTTTCCGCTGGGATGAGACGATCCGGATTGCGCAAGCGGCGCCGCACGATGCGCTGGAAGCGGTGGAGAACATCGCAATCCGCCTGGCTGATCGCGTCGGCGAGCATTTGCGGCGCGGCGACTTTCCGCTGGTCATCGGCGGCGACCATTCCTGCGCGATCGGCACCTGGTCAGGCGTCAAGCGTGCTCTCGGTGCCGACGCGCGGCTTGGCCTGATCTGGATCGATGCCCACATGGACAGCCATACCTTCGCCAGCAGCAGCAGCAAGAACATTCACGGCATGCCGCTGGCCTGCCTGCTGGGTCATGGCGACAAGCGCCTGACCGGCATCGCCGGCGCCGGTCCCAAACTATTGCCCGAGGATGTCTGCCTGATCGGCGTCCGCAGCTTCGAATCGGAAGAGTACGCCTTGTTGAAGAAACTCGGTGTCCGCGTTTACTTCATGCACGAGGTTCGGCGGCGAGGCTTGCAGGCCGTCTTTGCCGAAGCCCGCGGCCTGGTTTGCCGGCACACGGCGGGATACGGCGTCAGCATCGATCTCGACGCCCTCGATCCCGCAGAAGAACCCGGGGTGGGTACGCCTGTTCCCGGTGGCCTGCTGCGCAGCGACATGACCGGTGCGCTGGCCTTGGCGCACGGTGATGAAAAGCTGCTGGCGCTGGAAATCGTCGAATACAACCCCTATCTGGACCAGCACTTCGTCACCGCTCGCGCCATCCACGACCTGTGCCAGTCGATGATCCCGTGACAGAGGGCCGTGCTACTTCTTGACGGGTGTCGGAATGGATGACTTTCCCTGTGCGCCGCCGAAAGGCAGAGCCGGTGCAGCGGGCTTGGTCTTGTCCTTCTTGGGTTTTTTTTGCTCGCGACTGCTGCGCATCTGTCCTTTGGCCATTTGAGTTCTCCTCAGAGTGTAAGTATTGGCCACACACTGGCAGACCAGCAAGGCGGCTGAATCGGGGACGCTGCCTTGCCCGAGATCTACCTCTGCCATCATGGTCGGATGTTGCGGGCCGGAGCAAATGGTACACCCAATAGGCCCTGCGTGTACCGAGGTATCCGCCATTTCCGCGCTGTCGATTTGACATTGCATTGGTCGAGGCATAGAGTGAAATTGCTTTCACCCTGAAGGCCTTTCCAGGAGGAACTTAGCGCTGAACAAACGTCCGCGAAGTAGCGTTTCACCTTTTGATCAGGAGTCTTCCGGGCTCCAGCCCTGATGGGCAGCGCCGATTTGAGTTCCAGCTTGCGGGCGCACTAAAAGTACAGCTAAAGAGGTAAGCGAAAAGCCCGTTCTGGTGAATATGCCGGGATGGGCTTTTTGCCGTCTCGTTCCGCCGAAACCATTCGGAACAGCCTCGTCCGGTGCGCTCAGGAACTGCACGACAGCGCTGAGCAGCCAGCCTTGTGGCGCGCCCATTCGGGCCGGCGCGCGGCCAGATCCTCGTGTTCCGGCTGTTCGTCGTAGGGGCGTTCGAGCACAGCGAGCAGGCGGTCGATGACCGAGGCGTCGCCTGCGGCCAGCGCATCGATGGCGAGTTGTGCCAGGTAGTTGCGGGCAACGTACTTGGGATTGCTGCGATTCATCCGTGCCCGGCGCATGGTGGGCGCGTCATCGTCGCGGCGCACGCGGTCGACGTAACGGCGCAGCCAGGCGTGCAGGTGGTCACCGGCGGCATCGTCGTCGGCATAGAAGGCGTCACGCAGCGGCGCGGTCAGAGCGTCTTCGCTCAGGTCGGCTCCCGCCGCATCGACCGGCACGTCGGCAAGACGACGAAAGAACAAGGTCATGTCGGTCTCGGCGGCATGCAGTGCGGCGACCAGGTCCTCCAGCAGCGTATCGTCGCCTTCATCCAGCTCGAGCAGGCCCAGCTTGTCTCCCATGATGCGGCGCGAGCATTCGCCATAGACCCGGTTATAGGTATGGATGCCGGCCTCCAGGTCTGCGCGGTCCGGGATCAGCGGCAACAGGGCGCTGGCGAGGCGAATCAGATTCCACTGTCCGATTTCGGCTTGTCGGCCGTAGCTGTAGCGGCGGCCTTCGGCATCTGTGGTGTTGGGCGTCCAGCCCAGGTCGTAGCCCTCCAGCCAACCATAGGGGCCGTAGTCGATGGTCAGGCCGAGAATCGACATGTTGTCGGTGTTCATCACGCCATGGACAAAGCCGACACGCATCCACCCGGCGACCATCACCGCGGTTCGGCGGCAGATCTCTTCAAACCAGAGTGCATAAACGTCGGGCGAAGGTTCGCCCAGTTCCGGGTAGTGAGTCCTGATGACGTAATCGGCCAGGCTTTTGAGTTCATCCAGCTCGTCATTCCAGGTAAGGATTTCAAAGTTGCCGAAGCGGACGAAGGATGGCGCGACACGGCAGACAATGGCACCCGGTTCGGCTTGCGGATTGCCATCGTAGAACATGTCGCGTACCACGGACTCGCCGGTGGCGACGAGGCTCAGCGCGCGCGTTGTTGGCACGCCGAGGTAATGCATGGCCTCGCTGCAGAGGAACTCGCGCACCGATGAGCGCAGCACCGCGCGGCCATCGGCGGTGCGTGAGTATGGGGTGCGGCCGGCTCCCTTGAGCTGCAGTTCGCGGCGCCGGCCGTCCGGGCCGATCAGTTCGACCAGCGTCATGGCGCGGCCGTCGCCGAGCTGGCCGGCCCAGTTGCCGAACTGGTGCCCGCCGTAACGTGCGGCGTAGGGCTGCATGCCCGGCAGCACGCGATTGCCGCCGAGGAGATCGACCGCGGGTCCGGTCGCGGCTTCCGGGCGCGCAACGCCCAGCAGTGCACCGACCGCGTCGGCCCAGACCAGCAATCGCGGCGCCGCGACCGAGGTCGGTTTGACCCGGCTGTAGCAAGCGTTGCGCACCTGGCGCGGGACGTCGTGCTGCAACGGATCGGGTGGCAATTCGCGGATGAAACTGTTGTCGAAGCGGCTCGCCAGCCGCGCGTCGAGCAGATCGAGCTTGGGGGCTGCGGCAAGGCTATGGCGCGGAATGTCGTTCATTGAAGAGTCATCGGGAACCGGGCGGCCAGTGTACCGTGCCTGCCAGGAGTCGGCGCTGGCGATACGGCGTTTGGCCCTTGATATATAGCCACTTTTTGGTTGTGGTAAATCGCGACAGGGCCTGCAAGTCGTTCCCGGTGGTCCGCGAATTACTTGCAATTCCTCGGGTACTGTACGAAACTATGGGGTATCCCTTTAGCTCCACAACTGGCAAAATCAGCCAATGGGCGCACCGGAGACAACCCCGCTAGGTGGAACGGATTATCCAACGACTTGGGTTCAATTCCTTGACTGGTTTCACTCTGAGCAAGCATGTCGCGAA
>JANXRC010000265.1 GCA_025353195.1 Rhodocyclaceae bacterium | reverse complement strand
GCGAAACTCGCCGCGCTGATCGCGCAACTGGATCTCGGCCGCCGTGTCGTCATCGCCAACTTTCAGGCCAATCCGTATCCATGGATGGCGGGCGCGGAGCTGCTGGTGCTGTGCTCCGACCACGAAGGCCTGCCCAACGTGCTGATCGAGGCGCTGGCTTGCGGCACGCGGGTCGTCAGCACGTTGGGCAGGCCTTAGTGGTCGGAGCACAGCACCAGCAGCTCCGCGCCCGCCATCCATGGATACGGATTGGCCTGAAAGTCGGCGATGACGACACGGCGGCCGAGATCCAGTTGCGCGATCAGCGCGGCGAGTTTCGCGTCGGGCGGCGTCAGCAACACCAGCGTGTGCGGCAGGTCGGCTTGTGCAAAAGCTCCGAGCAGCAGGTCGTGGCGCTTTTGCGCGGCAAAGCGGCCGACGTGGAGGACGTAGGGTGCGGCCGGTCGCGCCGGGCACGGCTCGGCGGCCAGCGCACGGATGGCGGCGAAGTCGAAGGGATTGGCGATGACGCGCAGCCGCTCCGGGTCGACGCCGAACCGGGCCCGCAGGTCCTCGGCGACACCCTGCGACACGGCCACCAGCCGGGCCGATCCATAGAGTTCGCGATAGCGTGCCGCGCGTCGTTGCGCCTTTCCTGCCGGCAGCCGCGCAATTTCCGCCGACAGGGTGTTGGCGATGCGGCAGACGTGGCGCGGCGCGCGGGCCAGTGTCGCGATTTCGTCGGCGAAAGGCAGGGTCGACACCAGCAGGTCGTGAGGGCGCGCTGCCAGCAGGCGCCGCAAGCGCCAGGCCAGGCGCCGCTTGCCCAGCCAGCCGTGGCCGGCGCGGCTTGCCAGAGTATGCAGCTGGCATCCAGCGGGCGGCAGAGTGTTGCCGGCAGCCTCGCCAACGATGAAGTCCACCTCGTGGCCGCGTGCCGCCAGGCCGCTGGCTATCTTGGCCAGCGCTTTCTCGGCGCCGCCGCCGGCGAGGTTGGTGGTGAACAGGGCGAACTTCATGGCGGCGGATACTTGCTCAACGCCTGCTGCACGGCCTGCCAGACTCTGTCGACGCTAATGTCGGCCATCGACGCTCCGGTCGAACACCCGGGCCCGGCAAGCGGATGGTCCACCGCGAAGAAGCAGGGGTGCTCCAGCGGGGCGATCAGTTCGCTGCGCGAGAAGCCGTGGTAAAGGGCGACCAGCGGTATGTCGAAGGCGCTCATCAGATGGGTGGGTCCGGTATCGACGCCGATGTAAAGGTCGAGCCGGCTCATCAATGAGCCGGTCTGGCGCAGACTGAGACGGCCGGCATACAGCGTGGCGGCGGGCCCCAACCGCGCCTTGAGCGCCCCGGTGCGCTGATGCTCCTCGCCGCCGCCGAAAATCAGGAAATGCGCTTGCGGCCAATGTCCCCGGATGCGTTCGCAGAGTTCCATGAACGATTCGACGGGCCAGTCGCGATAGGCCTTGGTCGGGAAGCTGGCGACCTGCAGGCCGACGACGGGACCAGCGGTGGAGGGCAGATCGCGGGCCAGCGTTGTGTCGGCCCATACCCGCTCGGCATCGGTCACCGCGTAGGCCAGTCGCCAGCCGGCGGCCGGCACGCCCAGCGCGGCCGGCAATCTCAGCAGCAGCGGCACGGCATGGTCGCTCTGGAAGGCCGCAGGTTCGACCAGCAGCGCGAGCCGGGCGTTGATCCGGGCGCTGGCCTGGCGAAATGCCGCCACCCGTTTCGCCACGCGCAAGGCATAACTGACCAGCGCCTCGTCGTTGCCATAGACCACCGCCAGGTCGTAGGGCTTGGTGATGCTGCCGAGCCAGCCGCGAAACGGCGCCGACTGTTTGCTGATGGCGGCCACCCGCCGCACGAAGGGAAGGTGCTGCAGCACCTCGATTCGGTTGGGGTGGCCCAGCACGTCGATTGCCGCCTCCGGCCAGGCTGCGGCGAGGGCGCGGATGGCAGGGGTCGCCAGCAGCGTGTCGCCGATGCGGGAGACGTTGATGACGAGTATGGTCGAGGGACTCATCGCGCCGAATCGCGACGGAAGATGTAGTTGCGGTTTTCGCTGTGCACCAGCCGGAAGCCGGCGGCCGTCATGCTGGCGACGATTCGGCGCGTGTCGTCCAGCGTATGCCGGGTAACGCCGTGATGGAATTCGACCAGCACCTGGCGTGCCGCGCGGATGCGTCCGCTGGCGACCAGTGCCTCGAGCAGCGCGTACTCGGCGCCTTCGACGTCGAGCTTGAGGATGTCGCAATCCTGGCGCCCGGCCCTTGCCAGCAGGGCGTCGAGATCGACAGTTTGGGTCTCGATGCGCTGGCCGCCTTCGACGTACTCGTGGGAGGCATCGAGGCTGCCGGAAACGCCGTCGGCGCCTTTCGGCAGCTGGTCTTGACCGCGCGGCAGGTGAAAGGCGATGTCTTCGCCGGAGGAAGTCCAGAAGGCGTTCGCCAGGATCTCCATGCCCGGCGGGCAGTGCGCACGGCAGTAGGCGAGGCTGCGCGGATTGGGGTCCACGCCGATCACGTGCGCACCGGCAAAGCGTTGCAGGAAGGCGGCCGGAAAACTGATGTCTTCGCCCAGCCCGCAGTCGATCAGCAGCGGCTGCGGTCCCACCAGCCGCGTGTCGACCCACCAGCCGCCGTAGCGGGTGCCGAGGCGCTGGTAGCCGCGCGGCAGGCGCCATTCCTTCCAGCGGCGGCCCAGGCTGCGCTTGAGGCGATTCCAGTGCTTGCCCATGTCAGCTCGCGTCACGCATCGCAGCGGTGAACAAGTCTTCCATCTTGTCGAGCATGGCGTCCCGCGAGAAGTCGGCGCTGGCGACACGGCGTGCGGCGTCGCCCAGCCGTGCGGCGAGTGCGCTGTCGTCGAGCAGGCGGCCGATGGCGCCGGCCAGCGCTGTCGCATCCCGCGGCGCTACCACCAGCGCCGTCTCACCGTCGCTGACGGCTTCGAGGATCGCCCCGACCGGCGTGGTGACGATCGGCAGTCCGCAGAGCATGGCTTGCAGGATCGCCTGCGGCACGCCTTCGTTGGCGTATGACGGCAGGCAGAAGACATCCATCGCCTGCAGCCAGTGTTCCGGATCGCTGCGCAGGCCGGCGAGGGTGACGCGCTGGCTAATCCCGAGCGCCGCAATCCTCTCCTCGATCGGACCGCGCATCGGGCCTTCGCCGACAATCAGCAGGTGCAGGTCAGGGCGGTTCAGTTGGGCAAAAGCATCGAGCAGGAACAGGTGGCCCTTCCAACTGCGCAAGGTGGCGACGATGCCGACGTAGCTCTTCGCCGGATCGAGTCCCAATGCGAGTTTGGCGGCGGCCTTGTCGGCTGCGCATTTGACAGGACTAAAGCGTTCGATGTCGATGCCGGTCGGTACCGATACCACGCGTGCGGGATCGAGTTCGAGGGCCTTAAGCAGTTGCCGGCGCAGACTCTCTCCGGTAGTGACCACGGCCGTGGCGCGGCGGTAGAGCCAGCGGTTGAAAGCATTGGCAGACACATTCGCCGAGATGTGGCGGGTGCGCACGATGGCCGGCGGATTTTTGAGTGTGGCGCAGGCGAGGCCCGTCAGCCAGGAATCGGCCGAGCTGTGGGTATTCACCACGTCCACCGGATGACTTGCCAAAAGGCTGCGCAGCGCAAGGAATCCGGCGACGGTTTTGAATTCGATCGGCAGCGTCACTACCGGTACGCCGAAGCGGGCCGCCTCGCTTGCCATGCGTGCGTGAGCAGGGCAGGCCACCGTGGCTTGGTGGCCGCGGCCGATCAGGCCGCGTGATTCCTCGAGGATGCGGATTTCCTGGCCGCCCCAGCCACAGGAGGCTTCCGTGTGGAGAATATTCACTCGTTCTCCGAGAACTGAAGCTTGTAGAGATGGGAGTACAAACCTCCCGCAGCCAGCAGTTCGGCATGGCTGCCGATCTCGGCAATGCGCCCGTGCGACAGGACGACGATGCGGTCGGCGTGCTCGACGGTGGACAGACGGTGAGCGATGACCAGCGTGGTACGGCCGCGCATCAATTCTTCCAGGGCGGCCTGTACCTGACGCTCCGATTCGCTGTCGAGTGCCGAGGTGGCTTCGTCGAGGATCAGGATCGGCGCGTTTTTCAGGATGGCGCGGGCAATCGCGATGCGCTGGCGCTGGCCGCCGGAAAGCCGCGCGCCGTT
>JANXRC010000101.1 GCA_025353195.1 Rhodocyclaceae bacterium | reverse complement strand
GGCAATGCTTCCGGCATCAACGACGGCGCCGGCTTCCTGGTGCTGGCCGATGCCGCAAAGGCTGCCGCCGGCGGCCACAAGCCGATGGCCCGCCTGGTGTCCTACGGCATCGGCGGCGTGTCGCACGAAGTCATGGGCGAAGGCCCGATCCCGTCGACCCTCATCGCGCTGGCCAAGGCCGGCCTCAAGATCGCCGACATCGGCGTCGTCGAGTCCAACGAAGCCTTTGCCGCCCAGTCGTTGACCGTGGCCAAGGTGCTCGGCCTCGATCCGAAGAAGACCAATCCGAACGGCGGCGCGATCGCCATCGGCCACCCGATCGGAGCAAGCGGCGCGGTGATCATCACCAAGGCCCTCTACGAAGCACGGCGCGTTGGCAGCAAGTACTGCCTCGCCACCATGTGCATCGGCGGCGGCCAGGGCATCACCACGATCTGGGAAATCATCTGATAGCTTTTCCCGCTACGAGAAAAAGCCCGGCGCTGCCGGGCTTTTTTATGTCGCCATAGCGCCAGCGCCGACTCTCAGGACCCTGCCATGCGCGCCAGCGCCTTGAAAGTCGGCGCTGGCGGTACGGCGATGCGGGGCAGTGGCGGTTGCCGCCGCGCGAAGCCTCAGGCCCCTGCGGCTTCCTTCTCCTGTAGCGCGCGCCACATGACTTTGCCGGTGGCGGACTTGGGGAGGGTGTCGACGAACTGGACGATACGCGGCGACTTGTAGGCGGCCATGTTCTGGCGCGCCCAGTCGATGATGTCCTGCTCGCTGACCTTGCCGCGCTGGGCTTCCTTGATCACCACGATGGCCTTGACCGTCTCGCCGCGGTGGGCATCCTTCGCGCCGATCACGCAGGCTTCCTGGATCGCCGGGTGTTCGTACATCAGGGCCTCGACCTCGGCCGGCCAGACCTTGAAGCCTGAAGCGTTGATCATGCGTTTGAGGCGGTCGACCATGAAAAAGTAGCCGTCCTCGTCGACGCGGCCGAGGTCGCCGGTGCGAAGCCATTGCTTGCCGTCGATCTCGACAAAGGCATTGCGCGTGGCCTCGGGATTGTTCCAGTAACCGAGGAACACCTGCGGGCCGCGCGTGACGATCTCGCCGACGTCGCCGGGCGGAAGTTCCTGGAAGGTGTTCGGATCGACCACCATCGACTCGACGTCGAAGATCGGGATGCCGAGGCACTGCTTCTTGGGCCGGTCCGGCGGGTTGATGTGCGAGGGCGCGATGGTTTCCGACAGGCCGTAGCCCTCGACATAGGTAATGCCCATGTCGAGCAGCTTCTGCGCGATGGCCTCCGGCATGGCGGCGCCGCCGCCGCTCATGCGGCTGATCGACGACAGGTCGTACTCGCCGAGCTTCGGATTCATCAGGAAGTCGATCACCATGGTCGGTATCGCGGTCCACGACGACACGCCGTAGCGCGCGATGCACTGCGCCGCGGCGTCACGATCCCAGCGCGGCAGCAGCACGACGGTTGAACCGGCCTGCAGCGGACCGCTCATGCTGCCCTGCATGCCGGTGACATGGAAGAAGGGCAGCACCGCCAGATACACCGCGTTCTGCTGGATGCCGAACCACTGGTAGCCGGCCATCATGGTATGCATGACAGTGCGATGGCTGTGCATGCAGCCCTTGGGATGCCCGGTGGTGCCCGAGGTGTAGGGCATCACGCAGAGGTCGTCGGGGCCGACCGAGACCGGGCCGGGCACGAGCTTCTGCTCCAGCGCATCGGACCACAACGCGACACCCGGATCGGCGATGGCCTGCCGCGGCGCCTTGACGAAGTCGGGCACCTTGAGATCGGTTTCAGCCTTCAGGTAGTCGGCATAGGCCGCGACGAGAATCCGCTGCAGGCCCTGGCCTTCGCCCGATCCCAGCAACGGCTTCATCTGCGGGTAGATGTCCTGCGCCATGATGGCCACCGTGGCACCACTGTCCCTGACGTAGTGACGCAATTCGCTCGTCATGTTCATCGGGTTGACCGGCACCACCACCGCATTGGCGCGCAGGATGGCGTAGTAGGCGAGAACGAACTGCGGGCTGTTCTGCATGTAGAGCAGCACGCGGTCGCCCTTTTTTACTTCGCACTGCTGCTGGAGATAACCGGCGAGGCGTTCGGCCTCGTCCTTGAATTCCGCGAACGTGATCTTGGTGTCGTAGAAAACCAGGTAAGGCTTGTTCGGGTAGCGCCGCGCCGAAACCTCGACGTTGTAGAACAGGTCGGTTTCCGGGACGCTCATGTGGCGCGGCAGGCCTTGCGGCCAGAACGCGAAATGCCGGTCGGACATCTCTTCCTCTCCGTGATTACTTGCTCAGATAGCGGCCCAGCTCCTGCTTGGCGATGGCATTGCGATGCACCTCGTCGGGGCCGTCGGCGAAGCGCAGGGTGCGCGCCTGGGCGTAGGCGGATGCCAGCGGGAAGTCGTCGGAGACGCCGGCACCGCCGTGTGCCTGCATCGCCCAGTCGATCACCTGCAGGGCCATGTTGGGTGCCGCGACCTTGATCATGGCGATTTCCTGTTTCGCCACCTTGTTGCCGGCAATATCCATCTTCCATGCTGCGTTGAGCGTCAGCAGGCGCGCCTGGTCGATCAGAACGCGCGCTTCGGCGATGCGCTCGCGCGTCACGCCCTGGTCGGCGATCGGCTTGTGGAAGGCGACCCGCTTCAGGGCGCGCCGGCACATCAGTTCCAGCGCGCGTTCGGCGAGGCCGATCAGGCGCATGCAGTGGTGAATGCGGCCCGGGCCGAGGCGGCCCTGGGCGATCTCGAAGCCGCGCCCTTCGCCGAGCAGGATGTTGGACACGGGCACCCGCACGTCCTTGAAATCGACCTCGCCATGGCCATGCGGCGCGTGGTCGTAGCCGAACACGCTGAGCGCGCGCACGCGGGTGACTCCCGGAGTGTCCATCGGCACCAGGATCATCGATTGCTGGTTATGCCGGCTGGGATTGTCCGGATCGGTCTTGCCCATGAAGATGAGAATCTTGCAGCGCGGATCGGGCGCGCCGGAAGTCCACCACTTGCGGCCGTTGATCACGTATTCGTTGCCGGCCTTGACGATGCGCGCCTCGATGTTGGTCGCGTCGCTCGATGCGACGGCCGGCTCGGTCATGGCGAAGCCGGAGCGGATCTTGCCTTCGAGCAGCGGCATCAGCCACTCGTTGCGCTGGGCGTCATTGCCGTAACGCTCGATGGTCTCCATGTTGCCGGTGTCGGGCGCCGAGCAGTTGAAGGCTTCGGGTGCTATGTGCGAGCGGCCCATGATTTCGCACAGCGGCGCGTATTCGAGGTTGGTCAGCCCGGCGCCGCGCTCGGACTGCGGCAGGAACAGGTTCCACAGTCCGGCGGCGCGGGCCTTGGCCTTGAGCTGCTCCATGATCACGGTCGGCACCCAGGGGTTGCCTTTGGTGCGGTTGGCCTCGACCTCGGCGTGGAACACATCCTCGTTCGGATTGATGTGCTGGTCCATGAAGGCGCTCACGCGCTGCTGCAAATCCTTGACCTTGGGGGAGTAGTCGAAATCCATGATGTGTCCTCGGTGATGATGTTTAACGTGAACTACGCGGGGGCGTGTTCCAAATTTTCGAGCGTAGCGAGCTGATCGATAGCCTCCCCGCGAGGGGGCGAGGCGGGGTTTCGCACCGCATGCGGTGCGCCGCCGCAGCCGGTTGGCTGTGCAAAGCCAGCCGTGGGCCGCGTAGCGGATGGGAGGGGCGAGCCTTCAATTTGCTTTTCGCGTGTTTCATTTTCAGCGGGTAGCGCTCGGTGCCATGAGCGTTAATGATTGGCGAGCAGGCGCTCGACCTGACGCCAGGCCTCTTCGGCCAGCGGTCTGGCGCGCTTGCCGGTTTCGATGGCTTCCGTACTCGACGCATTGCCCTGCAGCGCGCGCGCCAGGATGCCCTGCAGAATGCCGGCCAGGCGGAACATGTTGAAGGCCATGTAGTACTCCCATTCCTTCGGCGGAATCGGAGCACGGCCGGTGCGCTTGCAGTAGGCGGCGACGTAATCGGCCTCGGCCGGAATGCCCAGGGTCGCCAAGTCGTAGCCGGCGAGGCCGCGGAACTGGCCGGGCGACAGGCGCCAGGTCATGCAGTGGTAAGCGAAGTCGGCCAGCGGATGGCCCAGCGTCGACAATTCCCAGTCGAGCACGGCGAGGATGCGCGGCTCGGTAGGGTGGAACACGGTGTTGTCGAGGCGGAAGTCGCCATGCACGATGCTGGTTTCCTCGCCCGGCGGAATGTTCTGCGGCAGCCAGTCGATCAGCTTGTCCATCGCCTCGATCTTCTCGGTCTCCGAGGCGCGGTACTGCTTGCTCCAGCGCGCCACCTGGCGCTCCAGGTACTTGTCCGGCTTGCCGTAATCGGCCAGGCCCACGGCGGTGTAATCGACCTGGTGCAGCGTGGCGATGACGCGATTCATCTCGTCGAAGATCGCGCCGCGCCCGGCCGGGCTCATGCCCGGCAGCGCCGGGTCCCACATGATGCGGCCGTCGACGCAGTCCATGATGTAGAACATGGTGCCGATCACGCTGTCGTCCTCGCACAGCGCAAAGCTGCGCGCCACCGGCACGCCGGTTTGCGCCAGCGCCGTGATCACCTTGTACTCGCGGTCTACGGCATGGGCGCTGGGCAGCAGCTTGCCGGGCGGTTTGCGGCGCAGCACGTATTTGCGTTTGGCATCGCGCAACAGGAAGGTCGGGTTGGATTGGCCGCCCTTGAACTTCTCCGCGTGCAGCGTGCCGGAAAACCCTTCGACATGCGTCTGCATCCATGCCGCAAGGCTGACGGTGTCGAAGGCGTCCTGCGCAGTGACTGGACGCGTGCCGGTGAACTTGTCGGTCATGTCTTTCTAGCGAAGTTTGACGAGCTGCTTGCCGAAGTTTCCGCCCTTCAACAGGCTGATGAAGGCGGCCGGTGCATTGGCGAGGCCGTTGGCCACGCTTTCGCGATACTTGATGCGGCCGGCGGCGACGTGGCCGGCGATTTCCTTCAGTGCCGGCGGCCAGCGCGTCAGGTCGTCGGAGACGATGAAGCCCTGCATCTTGATGCGGTTGATCAGCACCGAGCCGATGTTCTGCATCGGGTAGGGTGCCGAGTTGTATTGCGCTATCAGGCCGCAGACGGCTATGCGCGAGAAGGGATTCATGCGCGTCAGCAGGGTGTCGAAAATCTCGCCGCCGACGTTCTCGAATACGCAGTCGATGCCCTTGGGCGTGGCCGCCTTGAGGTCGCCGCGCAGCTTGCCGGCCTTGTAGTCGATGCAGGCATCGAAGCCGAGTTCGTCCACCACGTAGCGGCACTTGTCCGCGCCGCCGGCGATGCCGACCGCGCGCGCGCCGTGGATCTTCGCCAGTTGGCCGACCACGCTGCCTACCGCGCCGGAGGCGGCGGTGACCACCACGGTCTCGCCGGGCTTCGGCGCGCAGATGTCGAGCAGGCCGACCCAGGCGGTGACGCCGGGCATGCCGACCGGGCCGAGCCAGGCCGACAGCGGAATCGCGCTGTCATCGACCTTCTGCAGCGTGTTGCCGTCGGCCACGCCGAACAACTGCCAGCCGAGCGGGCCGACCACCTTGTCGCCGACGGCGAACTTCGGATGGTTCGACTTGAGGACTTCGCCAGCCGTGCCACCGACCATGACCTCGCCGATCTGTACCGGCGTGGCATAGGACTTGACGTCCGACATGCGGCCGCGCATGTAGGGGTCGAGCGAGAGCCAGTGGTTGCGCACCAGCACCTGGCTGGCGCCCGGTTCGGGAATGTCGCTTTCCTCAAGGCGGAAATTGCTTTCCTCGACCCAGGCGGCGGGACGGTTGGCGAGGACGATTTTCTGGTTCTTTTCCATGGGGGGGATGATCCTTTGTTATTGTGGTGTCGAGTATAAGAGTCGGTGCTGATGATACGGCGCTCAGGCGGGCGATTCCGCCTTGCTGCGGGTTTCGCGGCGCAACTTGAAGGTTCCGAGCGACTTGGCCACCAGCTCGCCGCTTTCGTCGAAGGCTTCGCCTTCGCAGAAGTGCAGCGAATTGCCGCCGCGCAGCAGCTTGCCATGGGCGACGATGCGCCCTTTCGCGGAACGCAGGAAGCTGACCGACATGTCGACCGTCATGATGCCACCCACATGCTCGTGCGTGGTGCGCGCCGCGACGGCCATGGCGACGTCGAGCATGGTCATGATCACGCCGCCGTGGGAAACCTCGAAGCTGTTCAGCATCTCCGGGCGCAGTTCCAGCGAAATGCGGGAACGTCCGCCTTCCGCCATCTCGGCGCGTACGCCGAGGTGGTGGAGGAAGGGAACCTTGAGGCCGAAGAAGTCGGACACCGCGTTCAGAAACTCAGGCTGCCGCCGTCGACGGCCAGCGAATGCCCGGTGACGTGGCGCCCGGCCTCGGAGGCGAGGAACACTACCGCGCCCTTGAGGTCCTCGTCGCCACCGACGCGGCCCAGCGCGGTGCCGGCAATGATCCGGTCGCCGAGCTTTTCCATGATGCCGCTGGCCATCTTCGAAGGGAAGAAGCCGGGGCAGATGGCGTTGACGTTGATGTTATAGCGGCCCCATTCCGCGGCCAGGGCGCGGACGAAATTCACGTCGGCGCCCTTGCTGGTGTTGTAGGCGATGGTCTGCATGTCCGGCGGGTTGCCGCGCAGGCCGGCGATCGAGGCGGTGACGATGACCTTGCCCGATCTCTGGGGGATGAAGGCGCGCTTGCCGACTTCGCGGGTGAGGAAGAACATGCCGTTGACATTGAGGTTGATGACCTTCATCCAGGCCTCGTTCGGGTAGTCCTCGGCCGGCGCGCCCCAGGTGGCCCCGGCGTTGTTCACCAGGATGTCGATCTTGCCGTAGTGCTCCAGCACCTTGCCGACCAGGCCCGGGATCTGGTCGAACTTCGACAGGTCATTGACGACGGTGAGCACCTCGATACCCTGTTTTTCGAGATGGGTCTTGGCTTCGGCGAGTTCGTCGGCCTTGCGCGCAGTGATGGCGAGCCTGGCGCCCATCTCGCCGAGTGCCTCGGCCATCTGCAGGCCGAGGCCGCGCGAACCGCCGGTGATGAGGGCGACCTTGCCGGTCAGATCGAAAAGTTTCTTGACGCTCATGATGGTGGGTTCCTCAGGCTACTTCGAAGAGGCCGGCAGCACCTTGTCCGCCGCCGATGCACATGGTGACGACGACGTATTTGACGCCGCGCCGCTTGCCTTCGATCAGCGCATGGCCGGTCAGTCGTGCGCCGGAGACGCCGTAGGGGTGGCCGACGGCAATCGCGCCGCCGTTGACGTTGAGCCGGTCCAGCGGGATGCCGAGCCTGTCGGCGCAGTAGAGCACCTGCACGGCGAAGGCTTCGTTGAGTTCCCAGAGACCGATGTCCTCGACCTTGAGGCCGGCTTTCTTCAACAGCTTGGGCACCGCGAAGACCGGGCCGATGCCCATCTCGTCGGGTTCGCAACCGGCCACCGCGAAGCCGCGGAAAATGCCCAGCGGCTTCAGGCCGCGCTGTTCGGCAACCTTCGCATTCATCACCACGACGGCCGAGGAGCCGTCGGAATACTGGCTGGCATTGCCGGCGGTGATGACACCACCGGGGACCGCCGAGCGGATCTTGGAAACGCCTTCCAGCGTCGTGTCGGGACGGATGCCCTCGTCCGCGGCGATGGTTACTTCCCGGGTCGTCAGGGCACCGGTCGCCTTGTCGGCGACACCCATGGTGACGGTCATCGGCACGATCTCGTCGTTGAACTTGCCTGCCGCGGCCGCGGCGGCTGCCCTGAGCTGGCTGTTCACGCCGTATTCGTCCTGGCGCTCCTTGGCGATCTTGTAGCGCTTGGCCACCTGTTCGGCGGTTTGCAGCATGTTCCAGTAGACCTCCGGCTTGATCTTCAGCAGCGCCGGATCGGCGATCATGTGGCGGTTCATTTCGCCCTGGGTGCAGGAGATGTTCTCGACGCCGCCGGCGACCAGGATGTCGCATTCGCCGGCGATGATGCGCTGGGCGGCCATGGCGATGGTCTGCAGGCCCGACGAGCAGAAGCGGTTGATGGTGGCGCCGGGCACCGTGACCGGCATCCCTGCGGCGAGTGCGATCTGGCGCGCGATGTTGGCGCCGGTGGCGCCTTCGGGCGTGGCGCAACCCATCAGCACGTCCTCGACCTCGGCCGGGTCGAGCTTGGCGCGGGCGACTGCGTGCTTGACGGAGTGCGCGCCGAGCGTCGCGCCATGGGTCATGTTGAAGGCGCCCTTCCAGGACTTGGCGAGTCCGGTGCGGGCGGTGGATACGATAACGGCATCAGTCATGTGATTCTCCAGAATTCGGTTCAGCAGCTCAGGCTGCGGTCAGCAATTTGCCTTCGGCGACGCGCTTGACGATCAGCGGCGCCGGTTCCCAGAAGCTGTCGCCGGAACTGGCGGCGAACTCCTTCATGCTGCGCGCGACGTTGTAAAGGCCCACCTCGTCGGCATACAGCATCGGGCCGCCGCGATGCAGCGGGAAACCGTAGCCGGTCAGGTAGATCATGTCGATGTCGGAGGCGCGGGAAGCGATGCCGTCCTCGAGGATGCGCGCGCCTTCGTTCACCAGCGCGTAGATGCAGCGCGCGACGATTTCGGCATCGCTGATCTTGCGCGGGGTGACGCCCAGTTCCTTGCGGTAGTCCTCGAGCATCTTTTCCACTTCGGGATCCGGAATCGCCTTGCGGTTGCCGGCTTGGTAGAGGTACCAGCCCTTGCCGGTCTTCTGGCCGTAGCGGCCCTGTTCGCAGAGGCGGTCGGCGAACTTGGCGTAGCGGATGTTGGGCTTCTCGACGTAGCGGCGCTTGCGGATCGCCCATCCGATGTCGTTGCCGGCCAGGTCGCCCATGCGGAATGGGCCCATGGCCATGCCCCATTTCTCCATCGCCTTGTCCACCTGCGCCGGCGTGGCGCCTTCCTCGAGCAGGAAGCCGGCGACGCGGCCGTAGTGCTCGATCATACGGTTGCCGATGAATCCGTCGCAGACGCCGGAGACCACCGCGGTCTTCCTGATCTTCTTGGCCACCTGCATCACGGTGGCCATGACATCCTTGGCCGTCGCCGCGCCGCGCACCACTTCGAGCAGCTTCATGACATTGGCCGGACTGAAGAAGTGCATGCCGACGACATCCTGCGGGCGCTTGGTGAAATTGGCGATCTTGTTCACGTCGAGCGTGGAGGTGTTGGAGGCGAGAATGGCGCCTGGCTTGGCGACCTCGTCGAGCTTTTTGAACACGGCCTCCTTGACGCCGATTTCCTCGAACACCGCCTCGATGATCAGGTCGGCATCCTTGAAATCGTCATAGGACATCGTGCCCTTGAGCATGCCCATGCGCTGGTCCAGTTTTTCCTGGGTCAGCTTGCCCTTCTTCATGCTGTTCTCGTAGTTTTTGCGGATCGTGGCGATGCCCTTGTCCAGCGCTTCCTGCTTCATTTCGAGCATGGTGACGGGAATTCCGGCGTTGAGGAAGTTCATGGTGATGCCGCCGCCCATGGTGCCGGCGCCGATCACGCCGACCTTGGCGATCTTGCGCGTCGGCGTATCGGCGGGAACGTCGGGGATCTTCGATGCGGCACGCTCGGCCATGAAGGCATGGCGCAGCGCCCGCGATTCCGGCGAGCCCATCAGTTCGATGAAGCCGGCGCGTTCCACCTTGATGCCTTCGTCGAAAGGCTTGCTGACGGCGGCCTGTACCGCGTCGATGCACTTGAACGGCGCGGGGAAAGGACCGGCGACACCCTTGGCCATGTTGCGCGCGAACTGGAAGTAGGCTTCATGGTTCGGATAGTCGATCTTGATGTCGCGGATGCGCTTCAGCGGCCGCTTTTCGGCGACCACCTTGGCGGCAAAAGCGAGGGCACCCTTGAGCAGGTCGCCTTCGATGAACTCGTCGAACAGTGCGGTGGCCTTGAGCTTTTCCGAAGCGACCGGATTGCCGGAAAGAATCATGTTGAGTGCGGCTTCGACGCCGATCACGCGCGGCATGCGCTGCGTGCCGCCGGCGCCGGGCAGCAGCCCCAGCTTGATTTCCGGCAGGGCGATCTGGGCGCCGGCCACCGCGACGCGGAAATGGCAACCCAGCGCGAGTTCGGTGCCGCCGCCCATGCAGACCCCTCCGATGGCCGCGATGACCGGCTTCGGGCAGGCCTCGATGATGCGGATCACGGTCAGCAGGTTGGGTTCGGCGAAGGACTTCGGCGAGCCGAATTCGCGGATGTCGGCGCCGCCCGAGAAGGCGCGGTCGGAGCCGATCACGACCACCGCCTTGACGGCAGGGTCGGCTGCCGCCTTGTCGATGCCGGCGACGATGCCGCAGCGCAGGTCGTAGCCGAGTCCGTTGACCGGCGGGTTGTTCAGGGTGATGACGGCGGTGCTGCCGTGCAATTCATAGGTGGCGCTGCTCATGCTTGCTCCTGACGGGTGGTGATGTTCAATGAGAGATTCATACTTCCAGCCATTCCTTGCGGATGGCCCGGTTGTTCTTGAGGTCGGCCGGCGTGCCTTCGAAGACGATGTGGCCATGACCCATGAGGTAGAGGCGTTCGGAGATGTCGAGGGCGATCGCCAGCTTCTGTTCGATCAGCAGGATCGAAATGCCGCGCTTGCGGATTTCCTGCAGGAAAGTTCCGACCTGCTCGACGATTTTCGGCGCCAGGCCCTCCGTGGGCTCGTCGATCATCACCAAATCGGGATCGCCCATGAGCGTGCGGCACAAGGTCAGCATCTGCTGCTCCCCGCCCGACATCACGCCGGCCGGCGCCTCCGCCCGCTCCTTGAGCCGCGGGAAGATGGCGTACATGTCGTCGATGCTCCAGCGCCCCTGCTGCCGCGAACTTTTCATGCCCAGCAGCAGATTCTGTTTCACGGTCAGCGAAGGAAAAATCTCGCGATTCTCGGGTACGTAACCGAGTCCCTTTCGCGCCACCATGTAGGTCTTGTGGCCGTTGAGTTCCTCGCCCTTGAACTTCACCGACCCGGTGGAATTGACGTGGCCCATGATGGACTTGATGGTCGTGGAACGGCCGACGCCGTTGCGCCCCAGCAGGCTGACGATTTCCCCCTGCCCGACGCGCAAGTGCACGCCATGCAGGATGTGACTCTTGCCGTAGTAGGCGTGCAGGTCTTTGACTTCAAGCATGGCTTCGCACTCTAGATTTTCACCGCAAAGACGCAAAGGGCGCGAAGGAAAGACGACGGCAACAATCGATTGTTGGGAGTCGAACTATCGCCGTTGCATTGTTTTCGCGTCACCTTTGCGTCCTTTGCGCCTTTGCGGTGCACATGATTTTTAGTGTTGCTCAGTACCGAGATAGGCTTCCTGCACGGCCTTGTTGCCGCGGATTTCCTGCGGTGTCCCGCTGGCGATGACTTCGCCGTAGACCAGCACGGAGATCCGGTCCGCGAGGTTGAA
>JANXRC010000253.1 GCA_025353195.1 Rhodocyclaceae bacterium | reverse complement strand
TTCATCATCGTCACCGACGATGACGTCGATGTGCGTTCCTGGCCCGAGGTGATCTGCGCTGACCACGCGCGTCGACGCCGCGCGCGACACCCTGATCGCCGAGAACACACCGATCGATTACCTCGATTTCGCTTCCCCGGTGGCCAGCCTCGGGAGCAAAATGGGCATCGACGCGACCAACAAGTGGCCGGGCGAAACGACGCGCGAATGGGGTCGCCCGATCGCCATGGATCAGGCCGTAAAAGAGCGCGTTGACGCGCTGTGGCAACAATTGGGATTGCAGGAGGGGCAATGACCGAAGCCGAAGTGATTCCGCCGCAACCGGAACCGGAAGGCGACCTGGAGGGTCCTCGCGCCTGGTGCCATGTGATGTACGGGTTGCACGCGCTGTCGGCGGTTTCCGGGATACTCAGTTCGGCCACGATTGTTGGCGCCTTCGTCTTCGGCTGGCCATCGATCATCGCGGTGATCATCAACTACGCCACCCGCGACCGGGTGCGCGGCACATGGCTGGCGACGCACTGGCGCTGGCAGTTGCGCAGTTTCTGGTTCGCCGCGTTGTGGCTGCTGGTGGCCGGCCTGCTGGTGATCACCCTGATCGGCATTCCGGCGGCGTTCATGGTAATCGTCGGTACCGGCTTATGGGTGCTTTACCGCGTGATCCGCGGCTGGATGGCGCTGCTGGACCGGCGTGCAATGCCGGTGCCGGAGGCCTGACGCCGGTGCGTTAGGCGAAACAGACTACTATCGGCGGCGGGCTGCGCGCATACTCGCCGCCTCCAGTCCCAATCAACAGGAATCCCTATGACTCTTTGTCCGATTGCCCTCGCCGTTGGCTGCAAAAAATGCCCGGCTTTCAAGATTTGCCCGCTCAAAGGGATGATCGGCGACAAGCCGCCTGCGCCAGCCCCGGCGCCCGAAGTAAAGGCCAAGGCCAGGAACAGGGCCGCAGCGAAGCCACGCGCCGCTGCTTCGCGGAAGAAGCGGAAATAACGGCCATCCGGATTTCCTGACGAATGTGTATTCGTCACGCTGCGGTGTGACCGTCGCCGGAGCCACGTTACCCTGCACAGGGCAACAGCAATTGGCCGAGTGCGCCCACAGGCGGCCGGTCGCTCGCCATTCCAGACGCATAGTGGCTCGATGAACCCGTAAGTCGGCCAGCCGGCCGCGTTGCGGTTACGGCTATACTCGTTAACATGAAGATACTCGCTACTCTGCGGGCACATCTCTTCGCCCTGGTTCTGGCGTCATTGTTGCCGGGCGCGATTCTCCTGGCGTATTCGATCTACGCGGATACGCAACATTCCGTGGCCGAAGCCAAGAGCTCGTTGCGTACCTTGGCGAGCGTCGCCGCTTCCGCTACGAACCGGTTCCTGACCACCAACCGCGAGTCAATGGAGTTGTTTGCCAAGCGGCCGCTGGTGCAGAGGCTTGACGGCAAGCAGTGCGATCCGGTTATGTACGATTTCCGCGACTTGTTCCCCCACTTCGCCAATCTCACTACCATCACCCTCGACGGAATGGCCGTCTGTTCTGCCGTGCCGCAGCCGGGCGGCAAGCCCGTCAACATCAGCAGGACGGAGTGGTTCGCGCGGGTATTGGCCGAGAAGCGCTTTCTTGCCGGCAACCCGTTCATCGGTCCGATTACCGGGCGGTGGGTCTCGGTGCTCGTCGCACCCATCCGCGACGAGCGAAACACGATCAAGGGTTTTGTCGGCTTGCCGCTCGATCTGAACCTCTATGCCCCGAGCCTTGACAAGATTCAGCTGGCGCCGGGCATGCGCATGGGCATCATCACTGCAGACGGCCACCTGGTATGGCGCAGCGAGGACAGGGAGAATCTGGTCGGGAAATACATCGGCGACGTCCCGGCCGTCAAGGCGGCCTTGGCGACCAGGGATGGCAACTTCGAAGGAGCCGGCACGGACGGCATGGAGCGTATCTACGCCGTGGCGCCGATCCCCGAGGTCGGCTGGTACGCCTATGTTGGCGTACCAGCCGCGGAGTTGCGTCGCAAGGCCCAGGAGAACACGCGGATGATGGCGTCGTATGGGCTCCTCGGCCTGATGGCTGCGCTGGCGTTTGCGTTGTTCCTGGCGCGCAGCATTGCCCGGCCGATCAGCGCCATCTCGGAAGCCGCACGCGCCATCAAGGAAGGCGACACCAGCATCCGCGCAACGCTGGAAGGGCCCCGCGAAGTCATCGAGGTGGCGGACGACTTCAACACCATGGTCGACACCTGGATGGCCTCCGAGGAGGACCGCAAGAAGGCGAACGAAGAAGTCCGCAAGCTCAATCAGGAACTGGAACAGCGCATAGCGGACCGCACGGCCCAACTGGAATCGGCAAACAAGGAACTCGAAGCTTTTTCATATTCGGTCTCGCATGACCTGCGCGCGCCGCTGCGCGCCATAGATGGGTTCTCCCATGTCCTGCAGGACGACTACGGCGACAAGCTCGATGATGAGGGCAAGCGGCTGCTTAAGGTGGTACGGGACAATACCATTCGCATGGCAATGCTCATTGACGACATTCTCAAGTTCTCCCGCGCCGGCAAGTCGGACATGACCTTTTGCGAAATCGATATGGAGAAGTTGGTGCACGAGGTCCTGGAGATGCTGCAACCATCCGTTGCCGCTGACAGCATGCACGTGGAAATCGAACACCTTCCCCCGGCCAGGGGAGACAAGGCCATGATGCGCCAGGTATTCGTCAACCTGCTGTCCAACGCCGTCAAGTTCAGCCGTTGCCGGGATACTCCAACGATTCGGGTCGGCGGTTCGATCGAGGGGAACGAGGCTGTCTATTTTGTCAAGGACAATGGAGTCGGATTCGACAGCCAGTATGTTGATAAGCTATTCGGTGTGTTCGAGCGCTTGCATAGCGTGGAGCAGTTTGAAGGCACGGGGATAGGACTTGCCATCGTCAAACGCATCGTCACCCGCCTCGGTGGTCGTGTTTGGGCCGTTGGCGAGGTGGACGCAGGGGCGACCTTTTTTTTCGCGCTGCCACGCGCATGAATGGCATTGCGCGCGGCACGATGGATTGTCGATCGCTGAATCCGGGTAGCCGCAATAGCCCGATTGCCGTTGCGGGTTTTCATTGGCACGGCTGGTAAGGCGCACCAATAGGGGGCAGGGTAATTTTGCTGTTCCTCCATTTTGGTGCGCGCCGGTTTCTCCCTTCAGTCTGCTGCCCGTGCTGCGGCGTCAAGGCTTTTCCCAGCAGTAGCAGTCGACTGCGGCCGTTTCGGCTGTCTTGCCGATGGCATGGCACGACCTTCGCTATGGAAGGACTGCACCGTTTCAATCCAGACGGTCGGTCCGCTCAAATCCATCGAAAGGGGTACACCATGCTACGTCGCAACTTCATCAAGGCCACTGCCGTATCGATCGCCCTGGCTGCTGCCGGGCTCGTCTCCCAGCCGGCCGTCGCCGCCGACACCATCAAGGTCGGCATCCTGCATTCGCTGTCCGGCACCATGGCCATTTCCGAAACCGCGCTGAAGGAAACGGCGCTGATGACCATCGCCGAGATCAACGCCAAGGGCGGCGTAATGGGCAAGCAACTCGAAGCCGTGGTGGTCGATCCCGCCTCCAACTGGCCGCTGTTCGCCGAGAAGGCGCGCCAGCTGCTGACCCAGGACAAGGTCGCGGTGGTCTTCGGCTGCTGGACCTCGGTTTCGCGCAAGTCGGTGAACCCGGTGTTCAAGGAACTCAACGGCCTGTTGTTCTATCCCGTCCAGTACGAGGGCGAGGAGCTCGAGAAGAACGTCTTCTACACCGGCGCCGCGCCCAACCAGCAGGCGATCCCGGCCGTCGAATACCTGATGAGCAAGGACGGCGGTTCGGCCAAGCGCTGGGTCCTGCTCGGCACCGACTACGTCTATCCGCGCACCACCAACAAGATCCTGCGCGCCTTCCTCAAGAGCAAGGGTGTCGCCGAGGCCGACATCATGGAGGAGTACACCCCCTTCGGCCATTCCGACTACCAGACCATCATTGCCAAGATCAAGAAGTTCGCCGGCGAAGGCAAGAAGACGGCCGTGGTGTCGACCATCAACGGCGATTCCAACGTGCCTTTCTACAAGGAGCTCGGCAACGCCGGCCTCAAGGCGACCGACGTGCCGGTGGTGGCCTTCTCGGTGGGCGAGGAAGAACTGCGCGGCGTCGATACCAAGCCGCTGGTGGGCCATCTTGCGGCCTGGAACTACTTCGAGTCGATCAAAAATCCGGAGAACGCGAAGTTCATCAAGATGTACCAGGACTGGGCGAAGAAGCAGAAGCTGCCGAACGCCGAAAGCGTGGTTACCAACGACCCGATGGAAGCCACCTACATCGGCATCCACATGTGGGCGCAGGCGGTCGAGAAGGCCAAGTCCACCGATGTGAACAAGGTGATCGCGGCCGTCGGCGGCCAGAAGTTCAAGGCGCCGTCCGGCTTCACCATCGAGATGGACCCGAAGAACCATCACCTGCACAAGCCGGTGTTCATCGGCGAAGTGAAGGCCGACGGCCAGTTCAACGTGGTGTGGAAGACCAAGGGCCCGGTCAAGGCCCAGCCGTGGTCGCCCTTCATCGCCGGCAACGACAAGAAGAAGGATGAGCCCGAAGGCAAGTAAGCGCGAGTAAGCTTCTTCGCTGTCCAACCCGCTGAACCGACACGGTGGCTCTTCCGCCGCCGTGTCGCCAGCACCGACTTTCCAAAAAAATGCGCCGTCTCGCCTTCGCCCTGCTGTGCTGCCTGAGTCTCGCCGCCCACGCGGCGCTCGACCCGGCCGCCGTCAAACAGCTGGCAGCCGAGGAGTCGGAGGACAAGATCGCGGCGATCCACAAGCTCGCGCTCACCGCCGAGCCGGAGGCGCTGGCGCTGCTGCAGCAGCTCGCCGACGACACGCTGAAGGATGACAAGGGCGAGGACATCACCATCAACAACCGGGTGCGGCGCGAGCTGGAAGGCGCCCTGGCCGTGCTCAAACTCATTGACCCCGACGCCGCGGTGCGTTACAAGGCGGTCAAGGAGATCGCCACCAACGTCGATGCCGGAATGGGCCCCATGCTGGCCAAGGCGCGTGACCGCGAAAGCGATCCGAAGATTCGCGCGCTGCTGGTCGAGATACATGCGCTGGCCACGCTGAAGGATGCCGATCCGAAAATCCGCCTGGCCGCCGCCGCCGCGCTGGCCGGCAGTGCCGACCCGAATACCAAGGCCGTGCTCAAGGCGCAGTCCGAACCGGCCAACGAGGCCGAGGTCGACGTACGCCGCGAGGCCTTTCGCTCCTATCTCGCGGTCAAGGATCGCCTGACCCTGGCCGAGACCATCGGCCGCATTTTTTCCGGGCTTTCGCTGGGCAGCATCCTGCTGCTTGCGGCGCTGGGCCTCGCCATCACGTACGGCGTCATGGGCGTGATCAACATGGCCCACGGCGAGCTGCTGATGATCGGCGCCTACGCCACCTACGTCATCCAGGGACTGTTCCGCACGCATTTTCCGGCGCAGCTCGACTGGTACCTGCTGGCCGCGGTGCCGGTGGCGTTCTTTGCCGCCGCGACAGTGGGCGTGCTGCTCGAGCGCACGGTGATCCGCTGGCTGTATGGCCGCGCGCTGGAAACCCTGCTCGCCACCTGGGGCCTCTCCTTGATGCTGATCCAGGCCGCGCGGGTGATCTTCGGCGCGCAAAACGTCGAGGTTGCCAACCCGAGCTGGATGTCGGGCGGTCTCGAGATTCTTCCTTCCATCGTCCTGCCGCTGAATCGCATCGTCATCGTCGGCTTTGCCCTGTTCGTCCTCGCATTGGTCTGGGTGCTGATGAACCGGACGCGGCTCGGCATGTTCGTCCGCGCCGTGACGCAGAACCGCGCCATGGCCGGCTGCGTCGGCGTGCCGACGGGGCGCATCGACACCGTGGCCTTCGCGCTCGGCGCCGGCATCGCGGGCCTCGGCGGCGTTGCCCTGTCGCAGATCGCCAACGTCGGCCCCGACATGGGGCAGGGCTACATCGTCGATTCCTTCATGGTGGTGGTGCTCGGCGGCGTCGGCCAGCTCGCCGGTGCGGTATGGGCGGCACTGGGCCTCGGCATCGTCACCAAGTTCATCGAAAGCTGGGCCGGCGCCGTGATCGCCAAGATCGTGGTGCTGGTGTTCATCATCATGTTCATCCAGAAGCGTCCGCAGGGGCTTTTTGCTCTCAAAGGCCGTTTTGTCGAAAGCTGACATCCCGATGAACAGCGCCCACCTTGACATGCTTCCCTCCAAGCCCCGGCAATTAGTCCCGCCCCCTCCCGTCCTCCCCCTCGCGGGGGAGGCGACTGGTTTGCTCGCTTCGCTCGATGGACGAGGGCGCTCCCTAATATGACCCGCACTCCCTTCATCGTCCGCTTTCTCGGCGCCACGCCAAAATCCGGCTGGATCGCGCTCGCGTTCGCGGCAGCGCTGACCATGGTGCTGCTGCCCGCGCTGCATCTGCTGGTGCCGGCGGGCAGCTCCTTTCACGTCTCGGCCTATGTCATCACCCTGGTCGGCAAGATCATGTGCTACGCCATCGTCGCCGTCGCCATGGACCTGATCTGGGGTTACACGGGCATCCTCTCGCTCGGCCACGGCGTCTTCTTCGCCCTCGGCGGCTACGCCTTCGGCATGTACCTGATGCGCCAGATCGGGCGCGACGGTTCCTACCAGTCGGACCTGCCCGACTTCATGGTCTTCCTCGACTGGAAACAGCTGCCCTGGTACTGGACCGGCTCGGATTCCATTCTCTGGTCGATCCTGCTGGTGCTCGTGGTGCCGGCGCTGGTGGCACTGGTGTTCGGCTTCTTCGCCTTCCGTTCGCGCATCAAGGGCGTGTATTTTTCAATCATCACGCAGGCGATGACCTTCGCCGCGATGCTGTTCTTCTTCAGGAACGAAACCGGCTTCGGCGGCAACAACGGCTTCACCGATTTCAAGCGCATCCTCGGCCACAGCATCACCTCGCCCGGGATGCGCGTCAGCTTGTTCGCGCTAACCGCGCTGATGCTGCTGGCGACGCTGGTGCTAGGCCGCTACCTGGTCACCTCCAAGCTCGGCCGGGTGCTGGCGGCGATCCGCGACGCCGAATCCCGCGTCATGTTCATTGGCTACAACCCGCTCTACTACAAGCTCTTCATCTGGACCCTGTCGGCCCTGCTGTGCGGCATCGCCGGCGCGCTCTACGTGCCGCAGGTCGGCATCATCAACCCCGGCGAGATGTCGCCCGCCAACTCGATCGAGATCGCGATCTGGGTCGCGGTCGGCGGCCGTGCCACGCTGGTCGGGCCGGTACTCGGCGCCTTCATCGTGAATCTGGCGAAGAGCTTCTTCACCGTCGCCTTTCCCGAGTACTGGCTGTTCTTCCTCGGCGCCTTGTTTGTCGGCGTCACGCTGTGGCTGCCCGACGGCGTGGTCGGCCTGTGGCGCAAGCTGCGCGAGCAGCGCAAGCCGGGGAGTGCGGCATGAGCGCGCCCAGCATCCTGCATTTGCACGAGGTCACGGTCAGCTTCGACGGCTTTCGCGCGCTGAACGAACTCTCGCTCGACATCGAGGTCGGCGAGCTGCGCTGCATCATCGGCCCCAACGGCGCCGGCAAGACGACGATGATGGACGTCATCACCGGGAAAACGCGGGCCGATCGCGGCAAGGTAATGTTCGACCAGAACATCGACGTACGCCGCATGGCGGAAGCCGAGATCGCGCATCTGGGCATCGGCCGCAAGTTCCAGAAGCCCACCGTGTTCGAGAACCTGACGGTGTTCGACAATCTCGAATTGTCGATGAAGATGGACAAGCGCGCACGCACCAGCCTGTTCGCCTGGCTGGACGACGATGCGCGCGACAAGATTGCCGACACCCTGCGCCTGATCCGCCTCGACGGCGAAGCGAAGCGCCAGGCCGGCCTGCTCTCGCACGGCCAGAAGCAGTGGCTGGAAATCGGCATGCTGCTGATGCAGGACCCTAAGCTGCTGCTGCTCGACGAGCCGGTGGCCGGCATGACCGACGACGAAACCGCACGCACCGGGGAACTGTTCAAGTCGCTGGCCGGCAAGCATTCGCTGGTCGTGGTCGAGCACGACATGGGCTTCATCGAACAGCTGGGCGGCACGGTCACCGTGCTGCACGAAGGCTCGGTGCTGGCCGAAGGCGATCTCGCCACGGTGCAGAACGACCCGCGCGTGATCGAAGTCTACCTGGGCCGCTGATCATGCTCAAAGTCGAGAACCTCAACCAGTACTACAGCGGCAGCCACATCCTGCGCGACCTCTCGTTCGAGGCGCCGATCGGCAAGGTGACGACGCTGCTCGGCCGCAACGGCGTCGGCAAGACCACGCTGCTCAAGGTTCTGATGGGTTTGGTGCCGGCACGCACCGGCGGCATTTTTTTCGAGGGCAAAGACCTCACGCGGGCGCCCTCGCATGAACGGGTCAAGGCCGGCATCGGCTACGTGCCGCAGGGACGCGAGATATTTCCGCGCCTGACGGTGCTGGAAAACCTGCAAATGGGCCTTGCCACGCGCCCTGGCGGCACGCCGATTCCTGAACGCATTTTCGAGATGTTTCCGGTACTGAAGCAGATGTTGAAACGTCGCGGTGGAGATCTGTCCGGTGGCCAGCAGCAGCAGCTCGCCATCGGCCGCGCGCTGGCCTTCGGCCCGCGCCTGCTGATCCTCGACGAGCCGACCGAGGGCATCCAGCCCTCGATCATCAAGGACATCGAGCGCGCCATCCGCACGCTCGCGGCCGAGGGCAACATGGCCATCCTGCTGGTCGAGCAGTACTACGACTTCGCCGAAAGCCTCGCCGACCAGTATCTGGTCGTGGAACGCGGCGAGATCATCAAGCGTGGCGCCGGGGCGGACATGGCGGCAGACGGGGTCAAGGAACTGCTGGCGGTATGATTGGCCCATGCAGGTCACTGAACCGGTTTCTTCTCCCTGGCAGGCTTCGCTCGCACTCGGCTTCGAGCGCCGTGGCGACTCGACGATCCTTGTCCGCCGCGACCACCAAGGTCCGCTGCGCGTGCAGAAGGCGCTCTATCCGGAAGGGCCGGCGGTGTGCCATGCCATCGTGCTGCATCCTCCCGCCGGTATCGCCGGCGGCGACCAGCTCGACATCCGCATCGACGCCGATGCGGCAGCTCACGCCCTGCTGACCACGCCGGGTGCCGGCAAATGGTATCGGTCCGGCGGAGCGCAATCGTCGCAGCAGGTGCAGGTAAGAGTCGGCGCTGGCGCTACGGTGGAGTGGCTGCCGCAGGAGAGCATCGTGTTCTCGGGCGCCCTGGCGGATATGCGCAGCACGATCGAACTGCAAGTCGGTGCTCGCTACATCGGTGTCGAAACCGTCTGCTTCGGTCGACGCGCCAGCGGCGAGACCTTCGAGCGCGGCAGCCTGCATCTCGGCACCGACATCCGCCTTGAAGGTCGTTTGCTATGGCGCGAGCGCGGCGTCATCGACGGCGGCTCGGCTCTGCTGCATTCACCGAGCGGTCTCGCCGGCTTCAGCGTTTGCAGCACGATGCTGGTCGCCGGCAGCGAGATTGAGGCCGATACCCTGCGCGCCTGCCGGGCCGTCACCGCCAGCGAAGCCGGCGCCCGCTGCGGCGTCAGCGCCATGCCGCGACTCATTGTCGGCCGCTATCTCGGCCATTCGGCAGAAGCCGCGCGCGAATGGCTCATGCACCTGTGGTCGGCACTGCGCCCGGCCATGAGCGGACGCGAGGCGATCGCGCCGCGCATCTGGAAAACCTGAAGGAGGCTGTATGGAACTCACCCCGAGAGAAAAGGACAAGCTGCTGATCTTCACCGCCGCCCTGCTCGCCGAACGCCGCAAGGGGCGCGGCCTCAAGCTCAACTACCCGGAAGCGGTGGCCTTCATCAGCGCCGGCATCCTCGAAGGCGCGCGCGACGGGCGGAGCGTCGCCGACCTCATGAGCTACGGCACCACCCTGCTGCGCCGCGACGAAGTGATGGAGGGCGTGCCGGAGATGATCCCCGACATCCAGGTCGAGGCGACCTTTCCCGACGGCACCAAGTTGGTGACCGTGCACAACCCTATCGTCTGAGGAAAATCAAATGATCCCAGGTGAAATAAAAATCGAAGCCGGCGAGATCGAACTCAACGCCCACCGCCGCACGGTGACGATGAAAGTTGCCAACACCGGTGACCGGCCGATCCAGGTCGGCTCCCACTATCACTTCTTCGAAACCAACGCGGCCTTGTCGTTTGATCGTCTGATCTCGCGCGGCATGCGGCTCAACATCGCCGCGGGCACGGCGGTGCGTTTCGAGCCGGGGCAGACGCGCACCGTAGAACTGGTCGACTATGCCGGCCTGCGCAAGGTCTATGGCTTTCAGGGCAAGGTGATGGGAGCGCTGAAATGAGAATCACGAGACAGGCCTATGCCGAGATGTTCGGCCCGACGACAGGCGACCGTGTGCGCCTGGCGGATACCGAACTCTGGATCGAGGTCGAAAAGGATTTCACGATCTACGGCGAGGAAGTGAAGTTCGGCGGCGGCAAGGTGATCCGCGACGGCATGGGACAGGGCCAGCGCATGTCGAAGGACGTCGCCGACACGGTAATCACCAACGCGCTGATCGTCGACGCGGTTGCCGGCATCGTCAAGGCCGACATCGGCTTGAAGGGCGGCATGATCATGGCCGTTGGCAAGGCCGGCAATCCGGACGTGCAGCCGGGCGTGACGATTGCCATCGGCGCCGGCACCGAGATCATCGCCGGCGAAGGCATGATTGTCACGGCCGGCGGCATCGACTCGCACATCCACTTCATCTGCCCGCAGCAGATCGAGGAAGCGCTGATGTCGGGCGTCACGACGATGCTCGGCGGTGGCACCGGCCCTGCCACCGGCACCTTTGCCACGACCTGCACGCCGGGGCCGTGGCACCTGCATTCGATGTTGTCTGCCGCCGAAGCCTTCCCGATGAACCTCGGCTTTCTCGGCAAGGGCAACGCCTCGCTGCCGGGGCCTCTCGCCGAGCAGGTCGCCGCCGGCGCCATCGGCTTGAAGCTGCACGAGGACTGGGGCACCACGCCGGCCGCGATCGACAACTGCCTCTCGGTGGCCGACGCGATGGACGTGCAGGTGGCGATCCATACCGACACGCTCAACGAATCGGGTTTCGTCGAGGCTACGCTGGCCGCCTTCAAGGGCCGCAGCATCCACACCTTCCACACCGAGGGCGCCGGCGGCGGCCATGCGCCGGACATCATCAAGGCGGTGTCGCTGCCCAACGTGCTGCCGAGTTCCACCAATCCGACCATGCCCTACACGGTGAACACCATCGACGAGCATCTCGACATGCTGATGGTCTGCCACCACCTCGACCCGAGCATCGCCGAGGACGTGGCCTTCGCCGAGTCGCGCATCCGGCGCGAGACGATTGCCGCCGAAGACATCCTGCACGACCTCGGCGCCTTCTCCATGATGTCGTCGGACTCACAGGCCATGGGCCGCGTCGGCGAGGTCGTGATCCGCACCTGGCAGACGGCGCACAAGATGAAAGTGCAGCGCGGCGCATTGAAGGAGGACACGGCGAAGAACGACAACATGCGCGTCAGGCGTTACATCGCCAAGTACACCCTCAACCCGGCGATCACCCACGGCATCGGCCATGTGGTCGGCTCCATCGAACCCGGCAAGCTCGCCGACCTGGTGCTGTGGAAGCCGGCCTTCTTCGGCGTCAAGCCAAGCCTGATCCTCAAGGGCGGCATGATCGCGGCGGCGGCGATGGGCGATCCGAATGCCTCGATCCCGACGCCGCAGCCGGTGCATTACCGGCCGATGTTCGGCAGCTTCGGCAAGGCGCTGAAGACTTCGCTGACCTTCGTCTCGCAGGCAGCACTGAAGAATCCGGCGGTCCAGGCGCTGGGCCTCGTCAAGCGCCTGGAGCCGGTGAAGAACTGCCGCCAGGTGACCAAGGCCGACATGCTGCACAACAGCGCCACGCCGGTGATCGAGGTCGATAGCGAAACCTATGCGGTGCGTGCCGATGGCGAGTTGCTGGTGTGCGAGCCGGCGAAGACGCTGCCGATGACGCAGCGCTATTTCCTGTTCTGAACGAAGCCGGAAGGGATTGCCATGCCCCACATCGACCTGGGCGACATCAAGTACTACTATGAAATCCACGGCGAGGGCGCCGAGACCATCACCATCCTCAGCGGCCTGACCATGAGCACCGTGGCCTGGGCCACCCAGGTCAAGGATTTTTCGCCGCACTTCCGCGTGCTGCTGGTCGACCTGCGCGGCCAGGGTCAGACCGAGCGCAGCGACGAGGAAAAATATCCGCTGTCGCGCCAGGCTGACGACCTGGCGCGCCTGCTCGACAAGCTGGACATTGGCAGGACACATCTTTTTGCGCTGTCCTACGGCGGCATCGTCGCCCAATACTTCGCCCTGCAATACCCGGACCGGCTGGGAAAGCTGGTGCTGGCGGACACCGTGGCCTGGTCCGATGAGGTCATGCGCGCCCTCCACGAAGCCGCTGTCATGGCTTGGGACACGGGCGGCACGCGCCTGCGTTTCCGCTTCATGCTGCCATTCACTTTCGGCGCCAATTTCCTGCGCCTGGCGGCACCGCTGCTGCCGACTCTGGAACAGGCGGCCGAAGCGATTCCGTGGCCCGGCACCAAGGCCATGATGGTCGGGGTTCTCGACCACGACCTGCGCGAACGCCTGAAGGACATCCGCGCCGAGACGCTGCTGATCTTCGGCGAGGAAGACTTGTTTACCCCCCTGCACCACGCCAGGCGGCTCCAGGCCGGCATCCCCGGCGCCATCCTGCGCGTGATCCCCGGTGTCGGCCATGCCTCGCCGCTGGAGAATCCGCCCGCCGTCGACCGGCTGGCGCTGGCTTTCTTCCGCGGCGAACCGCTGCCGGACTAGGACCATGAGATTGCGAACAGCATGCTGCTGATCGAAGCCTTCGCTCCCGCCGGCGCGGCGGCCGTCGAAAGCCTTCTGTTGCCTTTCGAGAGCCGCTGCAAGAGCCGCTTGCGCACGCGTCTGGCCAGCGGCGAGGAGGCGGGCCTGTTCCTCGAGCGGGGCAGGGTGCTGCGCGGCGGCGACCGTCTGCTCGGCAAGGACGGTCGCGTGATCGAGGTCGTGGCCGCCGCCGAGGCGCTGATGGAGGCGCAGTGCGACGATCCGCTGCAACTGGCGCGCGCGGCCTACCATCTGGGCAATCGCCACGTTGCGGTGCAGATTCTGGCGGACAGCCTGCGCTTCGCCCGCGACCATGTGCTGGGCGAGATGGTGCGCGGCCTCGGCTTGCCGGTGGCCGAAATCGAAGCGCCCTTCGAACCGGAAGCGGGAGCCTACGGTGACCATGGCGCGCATGGCGGTCATGGCCATAGCGCCGACGGTGAAGGCAAATTTGGGCCAACTCGCGCCCGCATCCACGATCATTTCGAACCGCGATGAGCCTTGCCCGACTCCTGCAACTCGCCAGTCCCGCGCTGCCGATCGGTGCCTATACCTATTCGCAGGGATTCGAGTGGGCGGTCGAATCCGGCGCGGTGAAGGACGAGGCCAGCGCATTGACGTGGATCGGCGATCAGCTCGAATGGAATCTGGGCCGTTATGAAGCGCCGCTGCTCGTCCGCATGATGGAGGCGTGGTCGGCCGGCGACGACGACGCGGCGCTGGAACTGGACGTGGAATATCTGGCGATGCGCGAGACGGCAGAGCTGCGCGCCGAGACCCTGCAGATGGGCTACTCGATGCAGCGCCTGCTGCATGAACTGGGTGACTTTCCGCAGCCCTTGCTCGATGCAGTCGCCGTGTCGCCAGCACCGACTCTCGCCTATGTCTGGACGTGTGCCGCCGCCGCGTGGCAGATTCCACTGCCGGATGCGCTCACCGCCTGGCTGTGGAACTGGGCGGAAAACCAGACCATGGCCGCGCTGAAAACCGTGCCGCTGGGCCAGGCCGCCGGCCAGCGCCTGCTGCAGGAAATAGGCCGCCGCCTGCCCGCCGTTGTCGAACGCGCGCTGGCGTTCACCGCTGCGGACTATTCCAACTTTGCGCCGGGCTTTGCCATCGCCTGCTGCAACCACGAAACCCAATACACGAGGCTCTTTCGATCATGACCGTGCACCCCAACAGGCAAGCATTGCGAGTGGGCATTGGTGGCCCCGTCGGTTCCGGCAAGACCGCGCTGACCCTGGCCCTGTGCCGGGCCCTGCGCGAGCGTTACAACCTCGCGGTGGTGACCAACGACATCTACACCGAGGAGGACGCCCAGTTCCTGGTCAGGAACCAAGCCCTGGCGCCCGATCGCATCATCGGCGTCGAGACCGGCGGCTGCCCGCACACGGCGATCCGGGAGGACGCGTCGATCAATCTTGAAGCCGTGGACCGCCTCAACCGGCGCTTCGAGAACCTGGACATCATCTTCATCGAGAGCGGCGGCGACAACCTGGCGGCTACGTTCAGCCCCGAGCTTTCCGATCTCACGCTCTACGTCATCGATGTCGCGGCGGGCGAGAAGATCCCGCGCAAGGGCGGCCCCGGCATCACCCGCTCCGACCTCTTGGTGATCAACAAGATCGACCTCGCACCCATGGTCGGGGCTTCGCTGGAGGTCATGGCGACCGACGCCAAACGCATGCGCGGGGAACGGCCTTTCATATTCAGCAATCTCAAGATCGGTCAGGGCTTGCCGGAAATCATCGACGTCATCGAAAAGCAGGGGCTGATGAAGTTCTGAGTCGACGCGCCGGCTGAAGAAGTGGTAGTGTTGCCGCCACAACATCC
>JANXRC010000249.1 GCA_025353195.1 Rhodocyclaceae bacterium | reverse complement strand
GCGCCGATCAGGGTGAAGGGCGGCAGGTCGAGCTTCACGGAGCGCGCCGACGGCCCCTCGCCGATCATGATGTCGATCTGGAAATCCTCCAGCGCGGGGTAGAGGATTTCCTCGACCACCGGGCTCAGGCGATGGATTTCGTCTATGAACAGCACGTCATAGGGTTCGAGGTTGGTCAGCATCGCGGCCAGGTCGCCGGCGCGCTCCAGCACCGGTCCCGAGGTGTGGCGCAGATTGACGCCCATCTCGTGGGCGATGATGTGCGCCAGCGTCGTCTTGCCCAGGCCCGGCGGGCCGAACAGCAGGACATGGTCCATCGATTCGGCGCGCCGCTTGGCGGCCTCGATGAAGATCTCGAGCTGGCCACGGATCTTCTGCTGGCCGACGTAATCCGCCAGCCGCTTGGGCCGCAGCGCGCGTTCGAGCACATCTTCCTGCGTCGATTTGCTGCCAGCCGAGATCAGGCGATCGGGTGCGGGCTCGGCGAACTTGTCGGTCTGGATGCTCATGCGGACAGTTTAGCCGACCTGGCTCACGACGATTTGGAGAGCAGCTTCAAGGCTGCGCGGATGCCGTCGGAGACCGAAACATCGGCAGCCAGCCCCTTCATTGCCGAGAGCGCCTCGCGTTCGTTGTAGCCGAGCGCCAGCAGCGCGTTCATGATGTCCGCGAGGGTGTCGTTCGCCGTGTCGCCAGCGCCGACTCTTGCGCCTCCGCCGGCCAGCGTCTTCGGCAGCCGGTCGCGCAGTTCAAGCAACAGGCGTTCGGCGGTTTTCTTGCCGATGCCCGGCACTTTCGTCAGCCGTCCGGCTTCCTGCAGGGTGACCGCCTGCGCCAGTTCCGTCACCGACATGCCCGAGAGTACGGCCAGCGCCGTGCGCGCGCCGATGCCGGAAATCTTCAGCAACTGGCGGAAGGCGGAACGTTCGTCCGGCGAAGCGAAGCCGTACAGGTAGTGGCCGTCCTCGCGCACGATCAGGTGCGTATGCAGCGAGACTTTCTCGCCCGTCGCCGGCAGGTTGTAGAAGGTGCTCATCGGCACATCGACTTCATAGCCGAGGCCGTGCACATCCACGGTGATGGATGGCGGGTTCTTTTCGATGAGTATTCCGGTGATGCGACCGATCATGGCTGGGCTCCGGCGTTGGCGCGGGTGGTTTGGGCATCGGCCAGTTCCCCGATGCGCGCGACGATATGCGTC
>JANXRC010000209.1 GCA_025353195.1 Rhodocyclaceae bacterium | reverse complement strand
GACGTGACACATACCTACTACGAGGCGCATGGCGGCAAGACCATGCTGGTGGCGCGCTTCATGCCCTTCGTGCGAACCTTCGCGCCGTTTGTCGCCGGGGTCGCCAACATGACCTATGTGCGCTATTTCCTGTTCGACTTGTGCGGTGCCGTGCTCTGGGTTTTCGCGCTGTGCCTTGCCGGTTACTGGTTCGGCAACCTGCCATGGGTCAAGGAGAACCTTTCGTTCATCATCTTTGGCACCATCGGCTTGTCGCTGGTGCCTCTGATCTGGGCGTGGCTGCGCCAGCGCCTTGTGCCAAAGGCGTCCTGAGCATGGGTCGTGCACTGGCCATGGTCATCCTGGTTTTGCTGGCGGGCTGCGCGCAGACCGGTGACAAGGGCGGCTCGATAAGCAACTCGGTAGCGACTTTCGATCCGAAGCAGATCGGCAAGACCGACGTCGACCGCGTTGCCGACATCCATCGCCGCGAAATATTCGCCAGCTTGCGGGTGCTGGCCGAAAAGCTCTATCGCCGCAACCCACGCGAGTGGAAGAAGGGCGGCCATGCCAGCATCGAGGCGGCGCTTGATCGCCTGCTCGATCCGCGCACCGGCTGGCGGGTCGCCGAGACCGGCGGCAAGCGCGGCACCGATGCGATCCTGCTGGCGCTGCGAGGCGACTACGAAGGCGACCGCGTGGCCGCGTTCATTGCCGGCATGGGCTCGATGCTGAATACGGCATTCGAGGAAAAAACAGAATTCTTCATGCTCGACGACCTTGATCCGCAGAAGCTCTACAACAGTGCGCGCAACCTCGAAATTGCCGCGTGGAAACTCGCCAACGCGCGCGATGCCAGCGGCACGCTGCTGCTGCTCAGCAACGAAACGGCCCAGGCCGCGCAGCCGGCGAATCTCAGCTTCGAGCGCGAATTCGGCAAGATGATCGGCAATCTCGATCTCCTTGCCGGCCTGATCGCCGACAAGGCGCATCGCACCATCGCCCGGATTGCCCAAAACCTGGCCACGGCGGTGTTTCTCCCGGTCATCGCGCTCCGGTGAAGCGCTACGTCATACTCATTTCCGGCCGCGGCAGCAACATGACGTCGCTGCTCGATGCCGTCCTGCCCGGGGCCTGTGCGGCAGTCATCAGCAATCGTGCCGATGCCGCCGGCCTGGCTGGCGCTGCCGACCGTGGTATTGCCACCATCATCATCGATCATCGCGGTTTTGCTTCGCGCGAGGAATTCGACGCCGCACTGGCGGCCGAGATCGAGCAGCACCAACCGGATCTGGTGTTGCTCGCCGGATTCATGCGCATCCTCGGTGATGACTTCGTGCGCCGCTTCGAAGGCCGCCTGCTGAATATTCATCCCTCGCTGCTGCCGGCTTTCCCCGGCGTCAAGACGCATGCCCAGGCATTGGCGGCCGGCGTGAGGCTGCATGGGTGCAGCGTGCACTTCGTTACGCCGGCGCTGGACGGCGGGCCGATCATCGCGCAGGCGGCGGTGCCGGTGCAAGCCGGTGATGATGAGGCCAGCTTGGGCCGCCGCGTCCTGGTCGAGGAGCATCGGCTTTATCCGCGGGTCGCGCGCTGGTTTCTGGAAGGCAGGCTGCGCCTGGTTGCCGGCCGCGTGCAGCTGGCGGGCGAGATCGCGGTGGGCGGTTCGCTGCATGTCCCGCAAATCGATTGAGATGCCCGCTTGATATGCCCATTGCACTCGCCCTTGTCGCATCGGCCCTGATCCATGCCGTCGCGCTAATGGGTCCCGGCTGGGATTTGCCCGGAGTCAACGCCGTCGACGCGGCGCCGACCATCGATGCGGTCCTGGTCAAGCCCGCCGTACACGTGGAAGCGCCGCCCGTCGCCAAGCCTGCGCCAAAACCGCATCTCGACAAGCCGCGTCCGCCGCCGGCGGCGGTTCCAGCAGCGGTGGCCGCCGTCCCCGAAGCTGTCGCAGCCAATGCGGCACCGCTTGCGCCGCCGATCGCCGTACCGCCAGCACCGTCCGCAGGGGATACCGCCCCCGGCTCTGCCGGAGACATAACTATTGAGCCGACTCCGCTGCCTGTCCGCATCTCGCTGCCGGGCAAGGGACGCGTGCGCTACGTCATTACGCGCGGTGAAGGGGGTTTCGTGGTCGGTCAGTCGGTGCATACCTGGCAACACGACGGTCTCACCTACAAGCTGCAAAGCGTGACCGAAACCACGGGGCTGGCAGCGGTCTTCAAGCCGGCGCGCGTAGTCCAGACCAGCCAGGGCGAAGTAACGGCGGAGGGTCTGAAGCCGCATGAGTTTCGCCATGAGCGCGTCGGCGGGCTGGATGTTGCAAACTTCGACTGGGCGCGCCGCGTGGTCGCCTATGCCGGTCGCGAGGACAGCGTTGCCGCCGGCACGCAGGACATGATCTCGATGTATTACCAGCTGGTGCTGCTGGCACCGAAGGCCGGCGTCCTGGAAATGCCGATCGCCACCGGGCGCAAGCTGGAAACCTATCGCTTCGAACCTCTCGGCGAAGAAGCCGTGACGCTGCCGCCGGGCGAACGCCGGGCAATGCGCTGGAGAACCCGTAGCGGCAATGACACCATCGAGATGTGGATCGCCTCAGACATGCGCGGTCTGCCGTTGAAAATCCGCTTCACCGACCGCAAGGGCGAAATCTTCGATCAGCTCGCGGAAGACATCGACCTCAGGGAGAATCAATGAATTGTTTTTCCCGCCCATTTTCAGGAAAGCGAGACGCTGCATGAGCGACGACAGGAAGCATGGCAAGCCGCGCAGTGCGACGCGCGGGACGGGCGGCGGTCAACGCCGCCGCGAGGTCGCTGGAAAAAGTGCAGGGCAGGGCGCGGGCGAAGCTCCGCCAGCTGCAGAAGGTCTCGCCGCCGACCTGCTGAACGCGGCGGTCGCCGCCACTGCGCAGTTGTTGACGTTCGTTCTGCCGGCCGATGCGGCCTTGTCGGCTTTCTTCCGGATGCGCAAGAGTGGCGCCAGGGATCGCGCCTTCATAGCCGAAACGGCCTATGCCGTGCTGCGCAGAAAGCGCCTGCTGGAACGTCTTGCGGCCAGCGGGCCGAATCTCGAACCAGCCTTTCTGGCGCCCGGGTCGACGCCCAAGCGCGGACCGAAACCTGCCGGGCCGCGCCGCATCTCGCCGCGCGAGTTGGTCCTGCTGTCGCTCTCGCGCGTGCGCGGCATGTCGCAGCGCCAGCTCGAAGGCGCACTGCTGCCAGGCGAAGCCGAATGGCTGGCGGATATCCGGCGTCAGCCGGAACCGGAGCTGACGCTGGCCGAGCAGCTGGATTTTCCCGACTGGCTGGTCGAACGCCTGGCGCCGCGCATGTCGCCCGAAGAATTGCTGGCATTGGCGCGCGCCCTGAACACGCCGGCCCCGCTCGATCTGCGAGTGAATACGCTGAAGGCGGAGCGCGACGGCGTGGTCCAGCGCCTCGCCGCCGACGCCATCGTCGCCGTGCCCTGCCCGTATTCGCCGCTGGGCCTGCGCCTGAAGACCAAGCCCTACTTGCAGAAGCATCCGGCCTACCTCGACGGCAGCATCGAAGTGCAGGACGAGGGCTCGCAACTGCTCGGCTTCCTGCTGGCGCCCAAACGCAGCGAAATGGTGGTGGATTTCTGCGCCGGCGCAGGCGGCAAGACGCTGATCCTCGGCGCCTTGATGCGCTCCACCGGACGGCTGTATGCCTTCGACGTGTCCGACAAGCGGCTGGCCAAGCTGAAGCCGCGCGCCGCCCGCGCCGGATTGTCGAACGTGCATCCGGCGTGCCTGTCCGGCGAGAATGACACGCGGGTGAAGCGGCTCCAGGGCAAGGTGGATCGCGTGCTGGTCGATGCGCCCTGTTCGGGCTTGGGCACCTTGCGCCGCAATCCCGACCTCAAGTGGCGGCAGTCGCCGCAGAGCGTCGATGAACTGACCGTCAAGCAGGCCGCCATCCTCGCCGCCGCGGCGAAGTTGCTGAAGCCCGGCGGCCGGCTGGTGTACGCGACTTGCAGCATCCTGGGGGAAGAAAATGAAACCATCGTGGACGCCTTTCTCGCCACGCATGCCGACTTCCATCGCTTGTCGGCGCAGGAGGTCCTGGCCGCGCAGGGCATCGCCATCGACTGCGGCGAGGACATGCGCCTGTCGCCGCAGAAGCATGGCACCGACGCGTTCTACGCTGCCGTACTCGAACGGTCGACATGAGAAGGCTGCTCGTCACGCTGCTGCTCTGCCTGACAGTCGGCGCTGGTGCTACGCCGCTGCCGGCGACGGGCACGGTCGAGGTGCTGTTCACGCCGTGGGACGATGCCGAAGGCGCCATCGTGCGGGCGCTGGGCGAAGCCAAACAGAGCATTCACGTTCAGGCCTACCTGCTCACCAGCCGGCCGATTGCCAAGGCACTGCAGGATGCCCATGCGCGTGGCGTGGCGGTCGAGGTGCTGGCCGACCGCGAGATGGTGAACAAGGGCGGCAATTCGCTGATTCCAAAACTTGTCGCCGAGGGCATCCCGGTCTGGCTGGAAACACGCTATGCCGCCGCGCACAACAAGGTGCTGCTGATCGACGCTTTGACCGCACACGCCTTTGTCATCACCGGCAGTTACAATTTCACATGGTCGGCGCAGGCGCGCAATGCAGAGAATCTGCTGATTTTGCGCGACAATCCGGCGCTGGTGCGGCGCTATCTGGATAATTGGCGGCGACACCGGGGCGAGGCCGAAAAAATGAGCGGAACGAATTGAGATGACCGAACATGAACTGACCGGTCTTTTGCGCGGCGTGCTTGCCGATCTGCGCGAATCGGACCTGGTCTGGCAACTGCTCGCGCTGGCAGCGTGCCTGCTGCTGGCCAAGCTGGGCGCGCGCCTGGTGCGCGGCCGCCAGGTCGGCGAGGGCCGCGCCTGGGAACTGGGTCAGGGGGGGCTTAAACGCGTCGCGTTTCCCTTGCTGGGGCTGATTCTGGTGTGGCTGGCGCGGCCCCTGGCACAGCAGTGGATTCACGTCAGCCTGTTCACGCTGGCCTTGCCCCTGCTGGCCTCGCTGGCGGTGATTCGCATGGTGTTTTACGTGCTGCGCCTGAGCCTCGTCGGCGCCGCCTGGCTGGTCCCGTTCGAGCGCATTTTTGCCCTGCTGGTCTGGGGCATCGTCGCCCTGCACATCACCGGCCTGTTGCCCGAGGCGATCGACGTGCTCGAATCGGTGGCATTCACCGTCGGCAAACAGAAGCTGACGCTATGGCATGTGCTGCAAGGCCTCGCCGCGGTATTGGTCACCGTCCTGCTCGCGCTCTGGCTCTCCGGCGCGATCGAGGCGCGGCTGCACGCGGCGGCAGGGCTCGACAGCAGTCTGCGCGTGGTGCTGGCGCGCCTGTCGAGGGCGCTGTTGATTCTGCTGGCAGTGCTGATCGGTTTGCCCATGGTCGGCATCGACCTCACCACGCTGTCGGTATTCGGCGGAGCGCTCGGAGTCGGCCTCGGGTTCGGCTTGCAGAAGATTGCCAGCAACTATGTCTCGGGATTCATCATCCTGCTCGATCATTCGATCCGCATCGGCGACATCATCACGGTGGGCAGTGACCGCGGCGAAGTGACGCGGATCACCACGCGCTATACCGTGCTGAAGAATCTGAGCGGCGTCGAGGCGCTGGTGCCCAACGAGCTGCTGGTTGGCTCGGTGGTGCAGAATGAATCGTACAGCGCGCCGCAGGTGCGCATCGCGCTGCCGGTGCAGGTCAGCTACGACAGCGATCTCGAGCGTGCCATGGACATCATGGCGGGAGCGGCCAAGGCGCAGGCGCGCGTTCTGACCGAGCCGGCACCGACGGTATTGCTGCAGGGCTTCGCCGATTCCGGCATCAATCTCGAACTCGGGTTCTGGGTTGCCGATCCGGAACAGGGCGTCGGCAATCTGCGCTCGGAAATCAATCTCGCCATCTGGCGCGAATTCAAGCAGGCCGGGATTGCGATTCCCTTTCCGCAACGTGAGGTACGAATTCTTGGCGGAGCAGACCATGACTGACACCCGATTGATTCACGGCTTTCACGCCATCACCGCCAAGCTGCGCCATGCCGCCGCCGACGTCAGGGAAATCACCGTGGCCGAGGGCCGCCAGGACGGCCGCATGCGCGATCTGCTGCGTTTGGCAGAAGTCCATGGCGTGCGTGTGATCATGACCGACGCCAAACGCATGGACGGCCTGGCCGGCGGTACGCAGCATCAGGGCGTGGTGGCGCGGGTCGCCGCCCAGGCCAAGCATGTCTCGCTGGACGACGTGCTCGAGGGGCTGACCGAGCCGGCCCTGCTGCTGGTGCTCGATGGCATCACCGATCCGCACAATCTCGGTGCCTGCCTGCGCGTGGCGGACGCCGCCGGGGCGCATGCCGTGGTGGCGCCGAAGGACAAGGCCTGCGGCCTCAATGCGACCGTAATCAAGGTCGCCAGCGGCGCCGCCGACACGGTGCCCTACATCGTGGTGACGAATCTGGCGCGCAGTCTGCGCGAGATCCAGGAACGCGGCATCTGGGTCATCGGCGCCGCCGGCGAGGCCGAGCGTGAGCTCTATGCGATCGATCAGAAGGGTCCCTGTGCCTGGGTGCTCGGAGCGGAGGGTGACGGCATGCGCCGCCTGACGCGCGAGACCTGCGATGAACTGGCGCGCATTCCGATGCACGGCAGCGTGGAAAGTCTCAATGTGTCGGTTTCGGCCGGCATCTGCCTATTCGAGGCAAGGCGGCAGCGCGGCGCGCATTAGGCGACTGTTCATGCCGGACGGGTACGCCTCTTCGACTCGTACATGAGGCTATCGGCCCGCTGCATCAGTCCTTCCGTGGATTCGTGCTGGTCGAACTCGGCAATGCCGATGCTGATGCTCACCACCGGACAGCCCGGTTTTGGCATCCATTCTTCGGCCCAGCGTTTGTCAAACGAGGCCTTTAGCCGGTGGCCGATGACCTGGGCTTCCTCTCGAGGCGTATCGAGCAGCAGCACCATGAACTCGTCGCCGCCGTAGCGGAAGGCCATGTCGACCTTGCGCAGCTCGCTCTGTATGGTTTGAGAGGTGAAGCGCAGCGCATTGTCGCCCGCCACATGGCCGAGCATATCGTTCACCTGCTTGAAGTTGTCCAGATCAATGCAGATCAGGTTCAAGGGCCGGCGGTGGCGCTTCGCGCGTTCTATCTCCGTTTCCAGAACGGACATGAAGTGTCGCTGATTGTGCAGCCCCGTCAGGTTGTCGGTTACGGACATTTGCTTGAGCTTGGTCTCAAGCTGCTTGGTTTCGGTCAAGTCATGGAAAAAACCGATGCCACCAACTTCCTCGCCGTTGCGCACGATGAGCTTGGCCGACAGTCGAATGTCGATGACGCGGCCAGTCTTGGCGACCAACTGGGTCTCATAGCCCTGAACATGTTGATCAGGGCTCTCGTACATCTTCTTCTTGACGTTGCGCGCATGGCTAGCCGTAGGATAAACCTCCGTGATAGCAAGTCGCTCGATGACCTCTTCGCCGCTGTAACCGAGCAGTTTTTCAGCAGCCTTGTTGAACATCACGATGACTCCGGCCCGGTTCACCGCAATGATCGGGTCCGGACTCAGCGAAACCAGTTCCTGAAGGTCAGCGACAATGGAAGAATTTCTTTGCACAGGCATTTTGTTGTTGTCTATCGTAGAACTATGGCAAATTGCTCGCGAGTTCAGAGCAGCATGGCGCTTACCAAGAACTCCTCTGAGTCGCTTCCTTCACGATTATGCCTGCGATCCAGAGAACCGCGCCATATGCAACCGGCAGAAGGATGAACTTTGGCAGAAGCTCAGGCAGACTCATCTGAGTGGCGCCCGGCCACCAGTTGGTGAGGTACAGCGCGACATACCCAAATCCCCAATATTCAGCGAGCTTGAACCTGAGGTTGGCGCGTATGCTGCGTGACCGGTCAGCACCGAGCATGCCTGCAAATCCGATCAGCAGAATCATCATTCCGGAGGCCTTGAGGACGAAGATGGTCACTGGCGCACCTTGAGCGGCCCTTTTTGGGTGGCGCAAGCGCAGGAAGGCGGGCCCAAGGGAAGCTAAGAATGCCCTTTGGAAAGCAGATCGACCGCCTGCCTGAGTCGATCCACCGCGCCCTGTGCAGCGTCGGTCGAAGGTCCTTCCTGAGACAGGATGGAAAGGCGCAAGAAGACCAGGGCCTGTTGCGCATGACGAATCAGCAACTCAACGGTGTCGATGCATGCAATCGTAGGAATACTGCCGGGGGGGGTCACGGCCAGGGCGACGGTCATAGCAGAGTGGAACTCGACATCAGGCGGCAGGACTTTGCTTGAGCCGTGAGGCGTCAGATCTGACAACCGAGGCACCTGACAGGATATATGGGGCGTAATTATTGTCGATGCCGCGAATATGCTTGGTGAGCCACTCGTGGAGAAACTCGAGAATTTCCGCTCCCAATGAGTTGCGCAGGGAGTGGTTTTCTATTTCTTCAAGCTTGACGAAGAAATGCTCATGCTCACTGCTGTGCTCCTTGATATCTTGGAAGCCAAATAGCCGCATCAGAGCTTCCTCAAACGAGAAGTGCATGCGTGCCAGAGCTTTCAGCTCGACGATGCTGAAATGGATGCTGGACCACCCCTTGTCCTGCTTGATGGTGTCTTCCACCGCTGAAAAGGCATGAAGAAGCAATTTGTGCTGGTCATCGATTTCCTGGATTCCCAGCGAATACTCATCTTTCCAATTCAGGGTCTTCGTGAAAGAGTGTGGGTAAAAGCGCATGTCAATCAGATTTTCGGCAGCATGCAGGTAAGGACTTTGAGTCGCAGGTACTCCTCGTCGCGCAGACCGTATGCGCGGCGCTGGATGACGCGAATCTTGTTGTTG
>JANXRC010000090.1 GCA_025353195.1 Rhodocyclaceae bacterium | reverse complement strand
AAGCTGCGGGTGAAGCATTACGCGATTCGCACTGAACAGACTTATGTAGATTGGATTAGACGCTTTATTCTGTTTCATGACAAGCGGCACCCGAAGGATTTGGGGGCGCCGGAAGTGGAGGCCTTCCTGACGCATCTGGCGGTGGCGGGCAAGGTCGCCGCCTCGACGCAGAACCAGGCCAAGTCGGCCTTGCTGTTTCTGTATCGCGAGGTGCTGGACATGGAGTTGCCCTGGCTCGACAAGATGACCCAGGCCAAGGCGCCGAAGCGTTTGCCGGTGGTGCTGACGGTGGGCGAAACGCGGGCCGTGCTGTCGCAGCTGACGGGCACCCACGCGCTGATTGCCGGTCTGTTGTATGGCGCGGGCATGCGCCTGATGGAGGCGGTGCGGCTGCGGGTGAAGGACATCGATTTTGCGCGGCACGAGATTCTGGTACGCGAAGGCAAGGGCGGCAAGGACAGGGTGACGATGCTGCCGGCGGCCGTGGTCGCTGCGCTCAAGCTGCATCTGGCCAAGGTGAAGGCCTTGCATGACGAAGACCTGGCGCTGGGTTACGGCGACGTCTGGCTGCCGTTCGCGCTGGACCGGAAATACACCGCCGCCGGGCGCGAGTGGGGCTGGCAGTATGTCTTCCCGTCGCGAAATTTGTCCGTCGATCCGCGCTCGGGCAAGACGCGCCGCCACCATGTCGACGAGAAAGGCGTGCAGCGCGCGATGAAGCAGGCGGTGCGCGATGCGGGCATCGTCAAGCCGGCGACGCCGCACACCCTGCGCCATTCCTTTGCGACGCATCTGCTGCAATCGGGTTACGACATCCGCACGGTACAGGAACTGCTCGGTCATGCGGACGTGGCGACCACGATGATCTATACCCATGTCCTGAATCGCGGCGGGCGCGGCGTGGTCAGCCCGATGGACCAACACTGATGCCGCCCTGGCTCGCCGCGCTGTTCACCCGGCGCATGCTGATCTGCGTGTTCACCGGCTTCTCCTCGGGGCTGCCGCTCTACCTGCTGCTGAACCTGGTGCCGGCCTGGCTGCGCTCGGAAGGCGTCGACCTCAAGACCATCGGCCTGTTCGCCCTGATCCAGTTTCCCTACACCTGGAAGTTCCTCTGGTCGCCGCTGCTCGACCGCTATGCGCCGCCGCTGGGCCGGCGCCGCGGCTGGATGCTGATCACCCAGGTCGGCCTGCTGGCGGCGATTGCTTCGCTCGGCCTGTTTGCGCCGGGCAGCGAGATCGTGCCGATCCTCTGGCTGACGGCGGCTGTCGCCCTGCTCTCGGCGACGCAGGACATCGCGCTCGATGCCTACCGCCGCGAGATCCTTTCCGAGCAGGAGCTGGGCCTCGGCAATTCGGTGCACGTCAATGCCTACCGCATTGCCGGGCTGGTGCCGGGTTCGTTGTCGCTGATCCTGGCCGATCGCCTGCCCTGGCTCCAGGTGTTTGTCATCACGGCGCTGTTCATGCTGCCGGGCATGGCGCTGGCGCTGTTTGCGCGCGAGCCGGCAGTGGCCGGCAGCGCGCCGAAGACGCTGCGCGATGCGGTGGTCGAGCCGTTCCACGAGTTCATCGACCGCGCCGGGCTGAAGGAGGCGCTGCTGATCCTGGCCTTCATCTTTCTCTACAAGCTGGGCGATTCGATGTGCACGGCGCTGGCGACGCCGTTTTATCTGGACATGGGCTTCGCCAAGTCGCAGATCGGCATCGTGGCGAAGAATGCCGGCTTGTGGCCGGCGGTGATCGGCGGCCTGGTCGGCGGGCTGTGGATGGTGAAGCTGGGCATCAACCGCGCCCTGTGGCTGTTCGGCGTGGTGCAACTGGTGTCCATTCTGGGCTTTGCCTGGCTGGCATGGCTCGGTCCGCACGCCGCGGTGGGCGCGGCGCAGCTGGCGCAGCTGGCGCTGGTGATCGGCTTCGAGGCGCTGGGCGTGGGGCTGGGCACCGCGGCTTTCGTCGCCTTCATCGCCCGCGCCACCCATCCCCTTTACACGGCCACCCAGTTCGCCCTGTTCACCAGCCTGGCGGCCGTGCCGCGCACCTTCATCAACGCCACCACCGGCTATCTGATCGAGCAGATGGGCTGGTTCGGCTTCTTCCTGCTGTGCGCGCTGCTCGCCGTGCCGGGCATGCTGCTGCTGGTCAAGGTGGCGCCCTGGAACCACCGGCCGGCGGCGTTAATGACAACGTAGTCGGCAGGGTCACTGTCGATGCCAGCCGCATGGCGTGGCGCTAAAACAACGTGGACGCATGAATTTGAGGCTTTACTCAACTTTTCTGCGAGTGCTGCGTTATATAGTCTGAAGCGTACGGTTCCGGTACAGGAGATCGAAATGTTAATGGTGACGGAAATGAGCACAGGAAAAGTCATTGAGGATGAATTCGGAGCGTTCGAGGATGAAGTCCTCAACGCCGAGTGGACACCTGCCAGCCCGGGGCTTCAGCTCGGCCTGCAGGAAGTTCAGCAGCGTGCGGCGACTGCGCATGAAGTCGACGCCGAGGCATTTCTTGCCGCGATGTACCGCAACCAGCAGTGAGCGCCGGCACGCTTAGCTGACTCCTGTTGGTATCATCGTGCGCTTCGCAATTCAGGAAGCGCATGATGAGCAGCCTTTACCCTCCCGCCGCCCCGGTTTCAATCCCTCCCGCCACAGCTTCCACCCCTCCCGCCCGCGCCGACTACCCGCATTTCCTTGCCATCCCGACCCGCTGGATGGACAACGACGTCTACGGCCACGTCAATAACGTCGTTTATTACAGCTACTTCGACACCGTCATCAACGAGCACCTGATTCGCGAGGGCGGGCTCGACATCGAACACGGCAGCGTGGTCGGCTACTGCGTCGAATCGCAATGCCGCTATCTGGCGCCGCTGGCTTTTCCCGAGGTCATCGACGCCGGCTTGCGCGTCGTGCATGTAGGAAATTCTTCGGTGCGCTACGAAGTCGCGCTATTCCGCCAAGGTGAGGCTGCGCCGGCCGCGCTGGGCCATTTCGTGCATGTTTTCGTCGCGCGCGAAGCAATCAAGCCGACCGCGATTCCGCCGCGGATTCGCGCCTGCCTCGAACGCCTGAAGCGCTGAAAGGCCGCGCCGGGTTCGCCTTCGATGAAGGATTCGAACATCATCCTGCTGCTGTGTGTCGCGGCGGTGTTCAGCATGACGGGCTTCTCTGCGTGGCCGGCGTTGCTGCCGGAACTGCAGGCGGCCTGGGGGCTTTCCGGCAAGGAGGCGGGCGCCATCGGCGGCAGCTTTTTTGCCGGCTACATGCTCGCCGTGCCGCTGCTGTCGGGCCTTACCGATCGCATCGATGCGCGACGCGTCTATGTCGGTGCCTGCCTGCTGGCCTCCGTCGGCCATTTCGGGTTCGCCCTGTTCGCCAGCGACCTGGTTTCCGCCTGCCTGCTGCAGGCCATCGGCGGCGCGGGCCTGGCCGGAACCTACATGCCCGGCCTCAAGGCGCTCACCGATCGCGTCGCGGGGCCGCGGCTGCCGCGCTACATCGCTTTCTACACCTCGACCTTCGGCATTGGCGCCGCCTTGTCCTACGCATTCTCCGGCTGGCTGGCCCTGATCGACTGGCGCGCGGCCTTCGTTTTCGGCGGCATCGGACCGTTCGTGGCGATCGCGCTGATCCTGCGCGGCCTCGCCCCGGTGGCGCCGCAGGGCGGGCACGTGCCGGGGGTGGCGGCACAACTGGCTGCGCTCAAGGATCGCGCGGTACGCGGCTACGTGCTGGGTTACGCCGCCCACTGCTGGGAACTGTTCGGCCTGCGCTCGTGGATCGTCGGCCTCCTGGCATTTTCCGCGACGCAGGGCAGTTTGCCGCTGGCGCCGGCCACGGCGGCGGCCTTGATCAATCTGGTCGGGATTCCGGCCAGCATTCTTGGCAACGAGTTTGCCGGCCGCCACCACCGGCGCCGCACCATCCTCACCATCATGCTCGCCTCCGGCCTGCTGGCCTGGGCGGTGGGAGCGTCGGCCAGCTGGCCGCTGGCCCTGCTGGCGCTGCTGGCGATCTACCAGGTGGTGGTGATGGCCGATTCGGCGGCGCTTACGGCAGGGCTGGTGGCGGTGGCCGATCCAGCGCGGCGCGGTGCCGTGATGGCGGTGTATTCGATGGCCGGCTTCGGCGCCGGCTTTCTGTCGCCGCTGGTGGCCGGTGCGGTGCTTGACGCCGGCGGCGGCAGCACCTCGGCGCTGGGCTGGACGCTCGCCACCGGCAGTCTCGGCATCTGGTGCCTGCTGGCGCCGCTGGCCATTAAGCGCTGATCTTCAGCTGGCCACCAGCCGCACCCGGCTCGGTTGCAAGGCCTGCACGGCGACCCCGTCGCCGCGACGGACGACAAAGCTCTCGCCGGGGCCGAGGATATAGTCTTCGATGTCGCCATCGCGGGTGAGCCAGAGCTCGCCGGCGAGGCAGATCAGCTTCGTGTTCGCATCGGGCAGGGCGAGCAACTGATTCTTCGCCAGCGCCCGTTCGATGCTGGGGAGATGCATTCCTGCACGGAATTCTGTAGCATTCGTGGCGGATGCCGGCGCGGCGGTCGCCGCGAACAGGGTGCGGCGTGCCCCCTGCGACGGGCAGATGAGCGAGGAGGCAAGGTGGACAGAAGCGTTCATGATGGTTTCTCCGGGTTGTTGCGATGACCGCATTATTGGTGCACCGGGGAGGCCCGACCAGCGATATCGAGGCGCGTCATACATGAGCAAAAGGAATGCGTAGGGACGATCTGCCGCCGCTCGAAGCCTTGCGTTCGTTCGACGCCGCCGCGCGCCATTTGAGCTTCACACGCGCTGCCGAGGAACTATTCGTTACGCAGTCGGCGGTGAGCAAACAGGTGATTGCCCTGGAGTCGGCGCTGGCGGTACGGCTCTTCGAGCGCAAGACGCGTGCGCTGGCCCTCACCACGGCCGGCGAGAGGCTGCATCGGGCCACCGAGACCGCCTTTGCCGAGTTGCGCGCCGCCGCGGCCGAGTTGCGCGGCGGCGAGGAGCCGACCATAACCCTGTCCACCACGCAGGCCTTCGCCAGCTTCTGGCTGATCCCGCGCCTGGCGGATTTCCGCCGCAGCCATCCCGGCATTGACATCCGCATATCGGCCGACACGCGACTGGCCGACCTGGAGCGCGGGCGTTTCGACGCGGCGGTGCGCTACATGCCGGATCGCAATGCGCCGGCGACTGCCTTGCGGCTGTTCGGCGGCACGGTTTTGCCGGTGGTCAGCCCGGCCTACCTGAAGAAATCCGCCAGGGCGCTGGCGAAACCGGCCGATCTGGTGCATCACATCCTGCTGGTGTATGAGGGCGAGAAGCAGCGCCTGCCCTGGCTGTCGTGGCCGGTCTGGCTGGAGATGGCGGGCGTCGCCGACCTGCGTCCGGCCGGCAGCATCGCCTTCAACCAGTACGAACCGGCGATCCGCGCCGCCGTGGACGGGCAGGGCGTCGCGCTCGCCACGCAGGCCCTGGTCGCCGACCTGCTCAAGCAAGGCAAGCTGGTGGCGCCGCTGCCGCAGCGCTTCTCCAATCCGCGTTCCTACTACCTGATCCTGGCGGATCGGGCGGCGGCGAACCCTGCGGTGGAGCCGTTTCGACTATGGCTGGCAAGCCAGGTCGAGGTCGACGCCGGCAGCACTGCACTTCCCGCGCGGCGCCGTCCCTAGTTGCCCCGGCGCGAGCCGTTCAAGCGGGGCGCACCGAGCCATTGCGCGGCGAGCTGGTCCGCCGGCAGGGGGTGGGAAAACAGGAAACCCTGTGCCAGATCGCAGCCGAGGCCTTGCAGCAGGGCATGATGCGCGTCGGTCTCGACGCCTTCGGCGACCACTTCCAGCGACAGGCTTTTCGCCAGCGACAGGATGGCGCTGACGATGGCCTGATCGTCGGCATTGGTCGGCGCGTCGTTGACGAAGGCGCGATCGATCTTCAGCCGGCCGACCGGAAAGCGTTTCAGGTAGGCAAGACTCGAATAGCCGGTGCCGAAATCGTCCACCGACAAGGCGATGCCGAGATCATGCAGGGCATGCAGGGTGACGAGGGTGCGCTCGACGTCGAACATCACGACCGATTCGGTGATTTCCAGCTCCAGCGAACTCGGCGTCAGGCCGGTTTCGGCGAGGATCGATTCGATCCGCCGGGCGAGGCCGGCATCGCGGAACTGGTGGCCGGAGAGGTTGACCGCTACCGGCACGGTCGGCAGCCCGGCCTTGCGCCACGCCGCGATCTGGCGGCAGGCGGTGACCAGGACCCAGTCGCCGAGCGCGCCAATCAGGCCGCACTCCTCGGCGATGGGGATGAATTCGGCAGGGAGCAGCAGTCCGAGGGTGGGGTGCTGCCAGCGCACCAGGACCTCCAGGACGCGCAGGGAACCATCGCGGCAGTCGACAATGGGCTGGAAGTACAGCACCAGTTCGTTGCGCTCTATGCCCCGGCGCAGGCTGGATTCGATCTGGAAGTACTGTTCCGCGGCCGCCTTCATTTCCGGCGAGAAGGCGCAGATTGCGTTGCGGCCGCTGGCCTTGACCCGGTACATCGCGGTGTCGGCATTGCGCATCAGGGTGTCGGCACGGGTGCCGTCCTTGGGATAGAGCGCAACGCCGATCGAGGGCGTCACGTACAGGTCATGCGAGGCGACGTTGATCGGCTCGCGAAATGCGGCATGCAAGCGTTCGGCCAGCGGCGTGATCTCTTCCGGGCTTTCGAGTTCGGGCGCGAGTATGACGAATTCATCGCCGCCGATGCGCGCCACGGTATCGCCGCCGCGCAGCGCCTCGGCCAGTCGCGTCGCCACCTTGCGCAACAGCATGTCGCCGATGTGGTGGCCGAGGGAATCGTTGATGGTCTTGAAGCGGTCGAGGTCGATGAAGATCACCGCGAGTGCGCGTCCGGACGTTTCGGCGTCTGCAATCGCTTCGTCGATGCGGCTTTGCAGCAGGTTGCGGTTGGGCAGGCCGGTCAGGGAATCGTGGTGGGCAAGATGGCGCAAGCGCCTCTCGGCGCGGCGCCGTTCGACCACTTCGGCTTCGAGCTTGACGTTGGCTCCGGCGAGTTCCGCGGTGCGTTCCACGACGCGCACCTCAAGATCGTTGCGCGAATTCAGCAGAGCCTCTTCGGCCAGCTTGCGCGCCGTGATGTCCTCCATGTTCCAGATCGATCCGGCGTGGGGGTCCGCCGGATCGATCGCCTTGCCGGTGATGCACACCCAGAACGGCTCTCCATTGCGCCGCTGGTGAATGACTTCTGCCGAATAGGTTTCGCCGCGGGCCATGGCCGGGTAGGCGAGTTTGCCGGTCTCCTCCCATGTGCTTGCGGAGAAATAGCTTTCCCGCGTTGGCAGGAGGGCGAGTTCTTCCTGCGAGTAGCCGTAGATTTCCGCGTAGCGACGGTTGCAGCGTTGTACGACGCGATCCCTGACAAAGGCGATGCCGACCACGCTATGGTCGAGGATCAACTGCTGCTCGGCGTAGGCCGCCTGCAAGGCTTCGTCGGCGCGCTTGAAGGCGCTGCGGTCTTCGAGCAGCCAAATCGTTCCCTGCGTGGGGTTGTCCGGATCGCGCACATAGCCAATCAGATTGACCCAGATGTCCGAGCCGTCCTGACGGCGCATGTACAGCTCGATCTGGAAAGGTTTTGCCGCGGACAGCAGGGGAATCGCCAGACGGCCGACTTCGGCGTATTCCTCGTCGGTCCGGTAGAGCAGACGCGCCGGCAGGCCCCGCGC
>JANXRC010000086.1 GCA_025353195.1 Rhodocyclaceae bacterium | reverse complement strand
CACAGGGTTTCGGCGGCGACGCGGGAATGCGGATCCTGCGCCAGGATGGCGTCGAGGATGGCATCGGAAATCTGGTCGGACACCTTGTCCGGATGGCCTTCGGAAACCGACTCGGAAGTAAACAGAAAATCGTTCGACATAATCTCGCTCCATAAGCAGAAACGCCTCGTTGCTGCGGCGAGGCCGGCTTCGAGGCGTGAGCGGGCGACGCGTTAGCGCTACTTGTTTTTCCACCGTTGCCGGTGTTCTCCGCCACGCAAGTTGTCATTTAACTCGGCGGAACGGTTGGTATTTTAGCAGCCTCCGGGCATGTGCGGTCATCGCCCTCAATTCCGGGTGATAAGCTCTGCTCATGCTCTGGCCGCTCCAGTTCTGCGTGGCACGCGCCGCATCTACCTGCTATCTGGCGTCGCGGCGGTCGTCAGCGGCATGATGTTCGCCGTGCTCGCCGACGGCTTCGTTTCGGTGCTGCTGCTTTACGGTCTCACCGGTCTGTGTTCCGGCGCCTGCGGCAAATGCTAACGCGTCGGGTGCGCGAAACCGCGCCGGCTAGCCGCGATGAAGTCCGCGAGTTCAGCCACGGCGGCGCTGTTCATCTCCTTCATCACCGCCAGCGCTTGTTCCAGCGGCACTCGCGAATACAGCAGGCGGTAGGCTTCTTTCAGCGCCCTGATCTCATCCGCGGCAAAACCGTTTCGGCGCAGGCCGACGAGGTTGAGGCCGCGGGCGCGGCCCGGGTTGCCGTCGGTGATGCAGAAGGGCAGCGCGTCCTGCACCACCTTCGCCGACAAGCCGATCATCGCATTGCGGCCGATGCGGCAGAACTGGTGCACGGTGACCGCGGCCGAGATGAAGGCGCGGTCATTCACGACGACTTCGCCGGCGATGCCGGCGGTATTGGCCATCACCACCTGGTTGCCGACCACACAGTCATGAGCGATATGGCTGTAGGCCATGAGAAAGCAGCCATTGCCGAGCCGGGTGGTGGTGCCGTCGCGCGAGCCGCGATGCACCGTGACGCCTTCGCGCAGCCAGTTGTCGTCGCCGATTTCGGTGTAGGAAAGGCAGTCCGCCTGGAACTTGAAGTCCTGCGGATCGCCGCCGATCACCGCATGTTCGGCGATGCGGTTCCTTGCGCCCATGCGGGTATGGCGCTTGATCACGGCATGCGCGGCAATTTCGCAATCGGCGCCGAGAACGACGTCTTCCTCGATCACGACAAACGGCCCGATGCGGACATTGACGCCCAGCTTCGCGTCGGCGGCAATGACGGCCGTGGGGTGGATACTCACGTCAGCGCCTGCCGCATCACGCCGACGATGCGCCTGACCTGCTCTTCCCTCAGCAGCGGCGAGATCGGCAGCGACAGGCAGTGTCGCGCGACGCTCTCCGTCACCGGCAGCGTGACCTGGCCGTGGGTGGCGGCAAACATCTCCTGCCGGTGCAGCGGTACCGGGTAATACACCGCACAGGCAATGCCGGCATCGGTGAGCACCTTCTGGATGAGGTCGCGGCGGTCGGAAAGAATCGTGTACTGGTGATAAACGTGACGGCCGTGGCCGTCGGCAAACGGCGTTTCAACCAGACCCGCCAGCAACTGGTTGTAAGAGTCGGCGACGGCGCGACGGCGATTGTTGAAATGGTCGAGGCGCTTCAGTTTCACGCGCAGGATCACGGCCTGGATTTCGTCGAGCCGCGAGTTGTAGCCCAGCACATGATGGTGGTAGCGCACCCGCGAGCCGTGGCTGGCCAGCACCCGCATCTCCGCGGCCAGTTGGTCGTCGTCGGTCATCATCAGGCCGCCGTCGCCGAAGGCCGAAAGATTCTTCGACGGATAAAACGAGGTGCAGCCGATGTCGCCGTAGGCGCCGGACATGCGCCCGGCATAGTCGGCGCCGAAGGATTGTGCCGCATCCTCGATCAGCTTCAGCCCGTGCTTTTCGCACAGGGCCTTCAGCGGCGCCAGATGCACCGGCTGGCCGAACAGGTGCACCGGCACGATGGCTTTTGTGCGCGGCGTGATCGCGGCTTCCACCTGATCGAGGTCGAGGTTGAAGGTCCGCGGATTGATATCGACGAAGACCGGCTTGCCGCCGCACATGACGACGGTCGACGCGGTGGCGACAAAGGTGAACGCCGTGGTGATGACCTCGTCGCCCGGGCCGAGGCCGATGGCGCGCAAGGCGATCAGTAGCGCATCGGTACCCGAGGCGCAGGAAATCGCGTGCCTGACGCCGGCATAGGTGGCGGCCTCCGCCTCGAAGGCCTTGACGTTGGGGCCGCCGATGTACTGGCAGGCAGCCAGTGCCGCCGTCACGGCGGGTTCGATTTCGTCGCGCAGCAAGGCATATTCGGCCTTGAGATCAAGCATCGGTATGTTCATGGGCGTGGGCTTCAGGAAGAGGGGTTATGGCGTGCGGCGATCATGCGGTCGATCTGCAGCGCGATGGCCAGCGCGTCGCGGCCCTCGCGGCCGCTGACCACGGGCTTTGTTCCGTTGCGCACGGCGTCGACGAAGGCCGTGATCTCGGTCATCAAGGCATCGCCGGGCGGTTGCTGGACGGTTTCCGTGTCGATTGGAGCTTCGCCTTCGATCAAGGCTTCGCGGCGCCGCGAAATGCCGATGCGGCGGTCGCCGAAATCGACGGAGATGTATTCGTGGTGCTGAAACACCCGCAGGCGGCGCAGGCTCGCCGTCGAGGTGCGGCTGGCCGTCAGGTTGGCGACGCAGCCGTTGGCGAACTCGATGCGCGCGTTGGCGATGTCGATGCCGTCGGTCAGCACCGACACGCCCGAGGCGCGCAAATCGGCCACCGGGCTGCCGACCAGCGGCAGGATCAGGTCGAGGTCGTGGATCATCAGGTCGAGCACCACCGAAACGTCGATGCCGCGCGCCTTGAACGGCGCCATGCGGTGGGCTTCGATGAATACCGGCCGCTTGATCTTGTCCTTCACCGCGAGCCAGGCCGGATTGAAGCGCTCGAGATGGCCGACCTGCAGCACGAGCTGTTTGGCATCGGCCAGCGCAATCAGTTCGTCGGCCTGCGCCACGGTCACCGTAATCGGCTTTTCCGCCAGCACATGCACGCCGGCGGCCAGGCAATCGCGCGCCACGGCGTGGTGGGTTTCGGTGGTACTGGCGACCGAGACCAGATCGACGGCAGGGGCGGCACCCAGCAACTGCCGGTAATCGGTAAAGGCCGCCACGCCCAGTTCTTTCGCCACGCGCTGCGCCGTTTCCGGATGCGCGTCCACCACCCCGACCAGTTCGACATTCGGCAGCGAAGCGTATTTCTGCGCGTGAAAGCGCCCGAGGTAGCCGACGCCGATGACGGCGGCACGAAGAGAGTTCGACATGGGCGATAATTCTACTTTCTCCGCTGCCTTCGTGCCCGCTCCGCCAACCACCGTGCTGCCTGCCCTGTTCCGCTTCCTCTCGCACCTGCCGCTGCCGGTGCTGCACAACCTCGGCGCGCTCGCCGGCTGGCTGGCATGGCTGCTATCCGCCACCTACCGGCGCAACTTTTCCGCGCACATTGCGCAGGCCGGACTGATCCAGGCGAAAACGGCGGCGATTGCCGAAGCCGGCAAGGCGCTGCTGGAACTGCCGAAGATCTGGCTGCGGCCGCAGGAGGAAGTCGTCGCGCGCGTGGTCAAGGTATCCGGCTGGGAACTGGTCGAAGACGCCTGGGCGGCCGGACGCGGCATCCTGTTCCTGACCCCGCACCTCGGCTGCTTCGAGATCACCGCGCAGTATTACGCGGCGCACAAGCCGATGACGGTGCTCTACCGGCGGCCCAAGCAGGACTGGCTGGCGCCGCTGATCGAGGAGGGACGCGGCGCGAATCTCAAGCTGGCCCCCGCCGACCTGTCCGGCGTGCGGCGCCTGTTGAAGGCGCTGAAGGGCGGTGAAGCCGTGGGCATGCTGCCCGACCAGGTGCCCGGCAACGGCGAAGGCGCCTGGCTGCCCTTCTTCGGTCGCCCCGCCTACACCATGACGCTGGCGGCGCGC
>JANXRC010000163.1 GCA_025353195.1 Rhodocyclaceae bacterium | reverse complement strand
CGCGGCATTGACCGCCTGGTCGACGACCGCCTCGACCAGTTCAACCTCAACGCCACACGTTCCTTTGGCGCCCTGGGCTCGACGCAAGTGCAGTACCAGACCAGCCGCCAGGCCTCGCGCAGCGGCAATCAGGACCTGCCGATCCAGTCGAGCACGGCCAACAGCCAGTCGCTCAACGTCGATACGCGCCTGCAATTCGGCGACAGGCGGCAGTACGACCTGACCAACGTCGTCAGTGTCAGCTCGCAGGAATACTCGCTCGAATCCGGCCGCTACCCGGAACTCAAGGATGCGCGGGTCATGCTCGACCTGCGCGCCAGGCACTCGGACAAGCTCAACAGCTACGGCTCCTACAATTATGGGCACAGCAGCCAGGGCGACCTCGACGCGGTCACCAATGCGGCCTCCGCCGGCTTGAGCTACTGGCCGGCGACCGGTCTGGAAGCGAACCTCGGCGTGCGCGGCGAAGACAACAGGACGCGCCAGTTCACTGCCCAGTCGCATGGCGTCGACGGCAGCATCCGCTATGACCAGCCATTGCCCATCGGCGTCGCCCAGGCCAGCTACGGCGTGCGCTACGACACGCGCTCGCAGCAGGCCCAGTCGCCGCAGACCGGCATACTCGGCGAGCGCATGACCCTGAGCGGAGTGGCCTACGTCGCCCTCGCCCATCCTTACGTCATCGCCGGCAGCCCGGTGGTGACCAACACCGGCCGCACGCAGACCTTCGTCGACGGCATCGACTACGCACTGACATTGGTCGGCACGGAGACGCGTCTGCAGCGCCTGATCGGCGGTCGCATTCTCGACGGCGAAGAAGTGCTGGTCGACTACAGCTATGACGTCGGCGGCACCTACGCCTACAACCAGTTCGACCAGACGCTTAACCTCAACTGGAACTTCTCGCGCTATATCAACGCCTATTTTCGTCATTTCACATCGTCACCGCGCCTCGCCTCGGGCTCGCCGACCTTCCCGCTGAACGAGGTGAGGAGTTCCATCTCCGGTCTGCGCGCCGACCTGCCGTTCAACGTGGGGCTGCCGATCACGGTTGGCGGCGGCATCGAGTACGAGGATCGGCACGAAACCGTTTCCCCCTACCGGCGCACTGCCGGCGACCTCTACCTGCAGACCGACGAACCGCTGTTCGGGCTGGGTAACATTCGCGCCGCAATGCGTCGCTCGCGAATCGACTATGCCGTGGCGGCACAGAATTCCGATCTGCGTGGCTACGAATTGCGCTTCTGGGCGCGCCAGTGGTTCGGCATGAATCTCACTGCCGCGTTGAGCGGCGAGCGAGATGACGGCTCGATAATTCCGCGACGACGGGTCGACGGTTCGGTCGGCCTGCAATGGCAGGAGCGCAAATTCACCTTGAATTCCAGTCTGGTGCGCACGCGAGAATCCCAGTCCGGCGTCGAACGCGATCGGACGACCTTTCAGTTCCTCGCAAAGAGGGACTTCTGAGCATGGGCTTTCTGTCGCGCATCGCTTCCATCCTCATCCTGCTGGCCGCCGTCTTTGCGCTGCCCGCTCTGGGCCGGGAGCCGGAAAAGCTGGTGTGGCCGCAGGAGCCGGCCCCGCCGCGTGTCGAATTCGTCAGGACCTTCTCTCGCGCCGCCGACCTCGGCATCGGCAAGGGCTTCTTCGAAAGGCTCAAGGACCTTCTTCTTGGCGAGGCAGAATCGCGCATCGTGCGGCCGATGGCTGTAGTGGCCAGGAGCGGCATCGTCTACGTCGCCGATCCGGGGGCCAGGGGAGTGCATCGCTTCGACACCGCCGCCGGCAGCTACGCCCTGATTACCGCGGTGGACGAGGCTCCGCTGCCGTCGCCGGTCGGGCTGGCACTCGGCGACGGCGGCGAGGTCTATGTCGCCGACTCGCGATTGGGACAGGTGTTCGTCATCCGGCCCAGCGCCAAGGCGGCGGTGCCGCTGCGGCTCGACGTCAAGCTGACCCAGCCGACCGGAATCGCTTTCGACAGCGCCAGCGGACGGCTGTACGTGGCCGACACCGCGGAGCACCGCATCCACATCTTCGAGCGCGACGGCTCGCTGGCAGGCAGCATCGGCCGGCGCGGTAGCGGTGACGGCGAGTTCAACTACCCGACCTACCTGTCGCGCACACCGCAGGGACGCCTGTATGTCACCGATTCGCTCAACTTTCGGGTCCAGGTCTTCGATGAGCGCGGCCAGTTCGCCGCCAAGTTCGGCCGCCAGGGCGACGGCACGGGCGATGCCGCGCGGCAAAAGGGAGTCGCAGCCGATCGCAATGGTCACGTCTACGTCGTCGATACCCTGTTTCATGCGTTCCAGATTTTTGATGGCACGGGTCGCCTGCTGCTGCCGGTCGGCGAGCGCGGTCAGGAACATGGCGAATTCTGGCTGCCCACCGGCATTTTCATCGACGACGATGACGTGATCTACATCGCCGACTCATACAACCAGCGCGTCCAGGTGTTCCGTTATGTCGGGGGCGCAACGTGAGGCGTCGTCTGCTGGCCACGTTGCTGCTGCTCGTCGCGCTGCCCGTCTGCGCAGGGCTTGCCACCAGCAAGCACAACCTTTCTGCGAGCGGCCCGGGAACGGTCAAGGCGGCGTCCGAAGCGCAAAGCTGCCTGTTCTGCCACGCCCCGCACAACGCCTCACCGATAGCTCCGCTATGGAACCGCCGCAATTCCGGCACCAGCTACACGCCCTATGCCAGTTCGACCTCGATCGCCCGGCCCGGACAACCGACAGGCGCCTCGCTGCTCTGCCTTTCCTGCCACGACGGCACCATCGCCCTCGGCGATGTCCTCAGCAGAACCACGCGCATCGGCATGGCCGGCGGTGCGACGACCATGCCGGCGGGCAACAGCAACCTCGGCACCGACCTCTCCGACGACCACCCGATCTCCTTTGCCTATACCGCCACGCTGGCCGCAACGCGCGGCGAACTGGCCAACCCGGCGGCGCTTATCGGCAAGGTCAAACTCGATGCCGGCGGGCAACTGCAATGCACCTCCTGTCACGATCCGCATGACGATACCAATGGCAAGTTCCTGGTCATGCCCAATCAGGCCTCTGCGTTGTGTCAGACCTGCCACCTCAAGAACTACTGGAGCAGCAGCGACCACAAACTGTCGGCGAAGACATGGAACGGCGTCGGCACCAACCCCTGGCCGCATACGACCGCCGCCACGGTCGCCGCGAATGCCTGCGAGAACTGCCACCGGCCGCATTCGGCCGGCGGCAAGAAATGGCTGCTCAACAATGCGGCCGAGGAAAGCAACTGCTATTCCTGCCACAACGGCAATGTCGCGGCGACGAACATCCAGTCCGAGTTCACCACCAAGATTTCGATCCATCCGGTGGCGACGACCACCGGGGTGCACGACGTCGCCGAGTCGGGCGTCGTGCAGGCGCGGCACGTCGAATGCGCCGACTGCCACAATCCACACGCCACCAATTCCGGTGCCGGCACCTTATCCGGTTCACTGGCCGGACTGCGCGGCATCAGCCAGACCGGCCTCGAGGTCAAACCGGCGACGGCCGAATACCAGATCTGCTACCGCTGCCACGCGGACAGCACGGGCCAGCCGGCGCCAAGCGTGGCGCGCCAGATTGTGCAGACCAATACCCGCTTCGAGTTCGCGACGACCAATCCCTCCCATCATGCGGTTGCGGGACCGGGCCGCAGCACCAGCGTGCCAAGCCTGATTGCGCCATGGACGACGGCCAGTATCCTCAAGTGCAGCGACTGCCACAACAACAATGCCGGTCCGGGCGCCGGCGGTACAGGACCGAAGGGGCCGCACGGTTCGACCAATCCGAAGCTCCTCGAAAGACCGCACGCACTTACGTCGACGCCGACGGCAGGCGACATTTGCTACAAGTGCCACAGTCAATCGGTCGTCACCAGGGAGTCGCCGCACAATCGGTCAGAGCATCTGCGCTATGGATGCAAGGCCTGCCACGACCCGCACGGGATCAGTTCCACCCAAGGCACCGCCCAATTCAATAGCCGGCTGATCAATCTTTCCACGACCGACAACACGCCGGTGGGTACCGGTGCAGCGGCCAAGTTGTACGTCGACACCGTGGGCAGGAAGTGCTACATGAATTGTCATGGCGAAAGCCACAATGGGCGCAGCTACTAGGAACCAGCCTGCGATGTCGTGGAACGACGACAGTGGTGGCTGACGATTCCGGTCGGTATAAGTGGTTCAACCCGAATACCGGAGCTTGATGATGCACGGCAACCCAGCCCGAGTTGGCAACGAAATCTCATCCGCGAACCATGGAACTTCGTCAGCAGCGCGAACCGCCAGGTGGGTACCGGCAGTCCAGTGCGTAGTGCCGCTCATCGCGGCCGCACTCCTCAGCGCCTGTGCCAGCACAAGTCCCGGTGGCAGGTCGCAACTGGCCGCGCTGGAGCCCATCAGTTCGCTGTATTCGTCGCTCGACCTAAATCTGACGCTGGCCTCCCTGGCCACGGTTGCGATGCCCTGCGCAGGCGTCCAGTGCCAGGTCGACCAGGGTTTCGAGCGTCAGGTCGACCGCCTTGGTACGCGTCTCGCCGCAGCGGCCTACGAGTCCGATCCGGACCTGAAGGAACGTATTCCCAAGTTCACCTTTGTCGTCGCGGAAAAGATCGAGGGCGGCAGTTCGTCCGATGCGTCGGGGACCATCGTGATCTATCGCGGGGTACGCAAGGCCCCGCTGGAGGAGGAAACGCTGGCCTGGCTGATCGCAAGGGAGATGGGCCGCGTAATCGCCCGACACCATGACGAAAAGTCTGCCGCCACCATCCTTTCCTCGCTCCTCGCCCAGGTCTTGCTCGGACCCGCCAATCTGGCGCGCGGCCTGGCTTTCATTGCCTCGTCGACGGCAACCGTATTCGGCCAGGAATTGATCACTGCCCGCAATACCCCGGAGCGCAGCAAAGAGGCCGACAGCATCGCGCTTGATTTGCTGTTCCGGCAGGGATGGAGCGACATGGAAGTCACCGCTTCTCTCATTGATTACTCGAACCGGCTCGGCAACGATCCATGGGCGGAGGAAGTCAAGCGCACCAACCAGCGTCTTGCCAGTTACAAATCCGGCAATGTCCTGGCGATGGTGGAATCAGCGGCCAGGTAACCCTAGCCGCTTCGGAGCAGGACAGATTACATGGCCGGATCAAAGAAATGAAATGCGTTTCGCCCGGCTTCCTTGGCCTTGTACATGGCCAGATCGGCCTGCTTGATCAAGTCATCAATGGTCGCAAGCTGGCCTCTGAACAAAGTGATGCCAATACTTGCCGTGCTATGGAAAGCCACGTCGTTGAGTTGATACGCCTGGTTGAGCGTCGTAACAATCTTTTCAGCTACCGTTTCGACATCTGCGGCAGCCTCCCGCTGGCTTGTACTCAGGTTCGCCAGCATCACCACGAATTCATCGCCACCTAATCGAGCGACGGTGTCCACCTCCCGTACACACGTCGTCAGGCGCTGCGCGACCTGCTTCAGGAGCAGGTCGCCCATGTCATGGCCGAGTGTGTCATTAAGCGTCTTGAAGTAGTCGAGATCGATGAACAACAACGCACCGTGGCTGTCGCTGCGGGCACTGGCCGTCATGACCTGCTTCAAGCGATCCAGCAGGAGCGTCCGGTTGGGGAGGCCGGTAAGCTGGTCGAAGAAGGCCAGCTCCGCGATCTTCTCTTCTGCCTTCTTGCGTTCCGTAATGTCGAAATGCGTGCCGATGTAATGGGTCACCGTGCCGTCGTCGCCCTTCACTGCCGAGATGGTGAGCCATTTCGGGTAGATCTCCCCGTTCTTGCGCCGATCCCATATTTCGCCCTGCCACCCTCCTGTTCGGTTGATGCTCTCCCACATGTCGCGGTAGAACTCATTGCTGTGACGGCCCGACTTAAGCAGCCGCGGTGTCTGCCCCACGAGTTCATCCTGCGCGTAGCCGGTGCTCTCTGAAAATGCCTGGTTGACCCTGAGGATCACGCCGTCGGCGTCGGTGACCATCATCCCTTCCTTGGATTCAAAGGCGGCTGCGGCGATACGAAGAGCTGCTTCGGCTCGCTTGCGCTCCGTGACGTCGCGGGTAACGGCCAACTGCACCACCTCGCCCTTATCCAGCATGGGCACGGCGTGTGTTTCCAGCCAGCGACGCCCGCCCTTGAGGCCGAGCACTTCGAAAAGCATCTGCACCGATTCGCCGGCGAGTACCCGCCGGTGCATGTCTTCGAAGGCCGCACGGTATTCGGGGGCGATGACCGACAGCATCGAGCGCCCCGCCACCTGGTCCAGCGAGTCGGCTTCTATCATCGCCAGACCGGCCGGATTCATCTGCTTCAGCCGTCCTTGCGCATCGACTATCTTGATGCATTCCGGCTCGTTCTCGATGATCGTCCTCAGGCGCAATTCGCTCTCTTTCAGTGCCGCCTCACGTTGCCCCAGGATTTCCAGCAGGCGATTGAAGCCACCAATCAGATCGCCAATTTCGTCTTGCCGCACAATCGGCAGGGCCTCCGGCGGCTGCCCTGATCTGGATTGGGTGGCAAGCACTTTCGCAGCAGCAATCAGCGGCGAAAGTTCACGGCGCAACATCCACCATGTAAGGCCACCCGCCAGCAGCGAGAGAAATAGCGCGGCGATCAGCATGCGCTGCTGCAGCACATGAATCGAGGCGAAAGCTTCTGGCGTCGGTAGTATGACAGAAGCGTACCAACCGGCGGCAGGCACTTGTTTTACCGAAACCAGCACTTCCAGTCCATGCGGATTGACGACCACCGCAGAGCCCTCGAAGCCCTGCATGAAACGGTCGATCCACGGATTGATGCCGGGGGCAGGAAGCACTTCCATGACGCGGGATTTGTCGTAGGCGGCAACAATCATCCGGTTTTGCGGTGTAATCAGAAAAGCCCCACCGGTCTTGCCGTAACTGCTATCGGTAATCTGGTTCAGGAAATTGGGCGCCCCCAGATTGATCACCCCCGCCAAAGCCCCGATTGTCCTGCCTTGTGTGTCGCGAATGGGTACGGCCATGTCAATGACCGGCAGTAGCGGGTTCTTGCCCATGACGGGCCGGCCGATGGTGGATTTCCCCTCGGTCAGGGTTTCGATCAGGGAGTCCCTGTCCCGGTAATCGATGCCGATCCGGTTCGCCGAACGTGGCACCTCGGCAATCGCTGTGCCGTCGCGGTTTATGGCCAGCACACCCTCGTTGAACAGGATTTCGAGAACCGGTTGCTGTACCAGCCGTGCCTGCAGGGCGGCGGCATCGTTCATCATCGCCGGGCTTATGCCTGCGGCAATGCTTGCCAGCACTTTCAGGCGCAAGGCCAACTCTCGGTTAATGTCGGCCGCGACCAGGGAAACGGTCGCAAACTGCTGTTCGCTCAGCTGGCGCTCCAAGTCATCGCGCAACATCCGGCTCGAGTAGAGCGCAAGCGACCAAATACCGACCAGGAAAATGGCCAGGGTGAAGAGAGTCACCCTTGTTTTAAGGGATCGCCAACGAAAGAAGTTCCCGCTCATGCAGATCTTCACGGCCTATGACTGTCAGCCTAATGTACCGTGCACACCATGCACGGATCGAAGCTGCGCACCACATGATGGATGGCCGCCGGCAACGGCTCCGTGGCGCCGGCCGACAAGCCAGCCAGCGCCTGTTCCAGCGCACCGGGCTGGCCGGCGCTGTCGCGCGGCGAGAAGTTCCAGGTGGTCGGCGCAATGATCTGATAGTTGTGAATGCGACCGCGCCGCACGGTGATCCAGTGGCCGAGCGATCCCCGCGCCGCCTCGATGAGTCCGACGCCAGAGGTCTCGTCGGCGCCTGGCGCGGTGATGCACCACGGCTGGCCAGGCGCCAGTTCGGCCAGCCAGCGTTCCATGGCCGGCAGCACCAGCGCCAGTTCCAGCAGGCGTGCCACGACGCGGGCGGCGACACTGGCGCCATAGCCCTCGATCATGTCGCGCGCCAACGGATGCCCCGCCACCACCTGGCGCGCCAGGGCGCCGGTTTCTACCACCTGCCCGCCCAGCCGTGGCGCCTTGCACCAGGAATAGGCGCCGTCCTTTTCCGCAACCGGTAGTGTGCTGCCCTCGGCAGGATGCTGCGGCAAACCGGCGGCGGCATACCACGCATGCGTGATGTCTTCGCGAATGGCCGCGATATCGAGCGTCGCAGCCGCGCCATGCCATAGTCCTGGCGGAAACAGCCGCCCGTTCTCTTCGCGGTAACAGCCATAGCTCATGAAGCGATCCGTGCCGCGCCCAAGGTGCCACAGATCGAGATCCGCGGCGACGGCGAGAAACGCCCGCAGATCGCCGCCGCCGGCCCTCCCCCGCCAGGCTTCAAGCCCGGCTCGACTGGCAAGTACGGCAATCTCTTCCAGCTTCGCGCCGAAGGTCACTGTTTCAAGGAATTCGCGGAATTCGCGGAGGGTTCGATGCAGCCGAAAGATCTCCGAACTCTGCAATGGCCGCGTCGAGCCACCCGGCTGTACCGCCAGCGTATGCGGCCATTTGCCCGCCAGCAAGCCCATCATCTGCATGAAGCGGGCGCGCGCCGGCAGCACCTGATTCGGCGCGCTGCCTGCCGTAGCGCGAAAGCGTTCGGCGATCGCTGCATGCCAGGGGCGGCCGGCATAGTCGGCGCGAGCGAAGTCCGGCATGAAGAACAGGTAGAAATGCGTTAGGTGGTCGGCCAGGTTTTCGGTCGCCAGGGTCAGGTTGGCAGCCAGCCGGCCATTCTGCGGTGGCTCGATACCCGCCGCGTCGGCCAGCGCCAGGGCGGATGCGGACGACTGGGCGACCGAACAAATGCCGCAGATGCGTGGCACCAACACCAGCGCATCGGCCGGCAGCTTGCCTTGCAGGATCTGTTCGAAACCGCGATACAGCGGCGAGTTGACGTAAGCCGCCTCTATCCTTCCGTCGGAGATGTCGAGCGCGATTTCAAGATCACCCTCGACGCGATTGAAGGGACCGACGATACGCCGCGTGCTCATCGCTTGGTCCGCTTGACCGAGGGCGCACGCAGGAGGTGATCGGAGTGCGCGTTTTCGCGCACGCGCGCCGGCGTCGCCGACTTGGACAGCGCGGCCAGCGCGATGAACCATGCCTTGGGCATGTCGGCGGGCAGGCCCAGGGGAATCCCGGCAACTTTCGGCGTGGTGGTGAACGGGTGGCCGGGTTCTTCAAAACCCGGATCGGTGCAACGGATGCAGGCGTAGCCGCCGCGCAGGCAGGAGCCTTCGCCGTTCCACAAACGCTGGTTGCAGTCGGCATGGGCCTGGGTGCCCTTGCAGCCGAGCTGCTCCATCAGGCAGCCCTGTTCCGAATGCCGCGAAGCGCTAGCCTTGAATTCGTAGTACTCATTGCGCGGGCAGCCGTGATGCACCAGTTGGTCCGCATAAAACCGGGGACGCCCATATTCGTCGAGGTGCTGCGCGCCCAATTTGCCATGCGCCAGCGCGGCCAGCGTTTCGGTAATCCAGTCGGGATGAGGCGGACAACCGGCGACATTGATCACCGGCAAGCCGGTGCGATCGCGAAAATCCGGCCCGAGCAGGCCGCCCGTGGCTTCGCTGTCGTACTGCAGGCCACAGGCGTCGGTCGGATTCATGCCGGCGGCCGTGATGCCGCCCCAGGAGGAACAACTGCCGACGGCGACCACGTGCCGCGCGCGGGCGGCAATCTGCCGCACCCAGTCGATCATCGGCCGTGCGCCGCCGCCGAAGCGATGGAAGCCGCCGGTGCCGCGCGGCCCGCGCAACAGCGAGCCTTCGATGCACAGCAGGTCGATTTCGGTGCGTCCATCGGCGCATTGCTCGATCAGTTCCCGCGCCTCATCGACGCCGGCCTCGGACACGCTCGGATGCCACAGCAGTTCGATGCCTTCGTCAGCCAGTTCGCGGAACAGCGATCCGTGTTCGCTACCCAGCCACGACAGGGTGCAGCCACCGCAGCCGCCCGACTGAAGCCAGAGCAAGTTCATGACTCGCCTCCTCCGAGACCCAACCGCGACAGCTTCATGCGCAGCCCGACACGGGTCAGGCCAAGCTCTTCGGCCACCCGCGTCTTGTTGCCGCGATGGCGGCGCAGGGCCGCATCAAGCACCTGCGCCTCGACCTGATCGAGAAGCTCCTTGAGGGTCGCACCGTCCGGGTCGAACCCGGACGCCGCTGGCCGGACTGTGGCCGCCGACTGTCCCACTTGCGGAGAAAACAGGCCGGCCTCGAGCACATCGCCATCACCCAGCGCCAGCGCACGCAATACCTCGTTTTGCAACTCGCGCACATTGCCCGGCCAGCGGTGGGCCACCAGGCACTTCATCGCCGCCGGAGAAAATCGCCGTCCCGCCAGCGCCGACTCCTTGAACATGCCGGCGACGATCAGCGGAATGTCCTGCGGTCGTTCACGCAAGCTGGGCATGTAGAAGGTGATGCCGGCGATGCGGTAGTAAAGGTCCTGACGAAAACGGCCGCTGGCGACATCGGCTTCGAGATTGCGATTGGTTGCCGCGATGATGCGCACGTCAACCGACACCGGACGCGGACTGCCCACCGGGCGTACCTCGCCTTCCTGCAGGGCGCGCAACAGCTTGACCTGGAATGCCGGAGACGTGTCGCCGATCTCGTCGAGAAACAGCGTACCGCCGTCGGCCTGCTGAAACAGTCCGATGCGATCCTCATGGGCGCCGGTGAAGGCCCCGCGCTTGTGACCAAAGAGTTCGCCTTCGAGCAACGTATCCGGCATGGCGCCGCAGTTTTCTACGACGAAGGGTCGTTCGGCACGATCGCTGGCGTAGTGGATGGCGCGCGCCAGCAGTTCCTTGCCGGTACCCGATTCGCCGGTGATCAACACCGAAAGCTCATGCCCGGCAATTTTCTGCGCCAGCTCGCAGATGCCGTTCAAGGGGCTGTCGGCCGCTCGCGTCAGCCGATCGAAACCTGATCGGGCACGGACCCTGGCGCGTCGGCTGGCGACCCGTCGGACAAGGTGTTCCGGGCTGTCGTGCAGTTCGAGCGACAGGCGCTGGTTCTCCTGCTGCAAGCGCCACACCTCGGCTGCGCTTTTCAGCGTCAGCAACAGCTGGTCGGGATGCCAGGGCTTCAGCAGGTACTGCCAGATGCCCGCTTCGTTGATGCCGGAAATGATGTCCTCGGCGTCGGTATAGCCGGAGAGGATCAGGCGCACGGTGTCGGGCCACTGGGCGCGCACACTGCGCAGGAATTCAACGCCTGAAGTTCCCGGCATGCGTTGATCGGACAGCACGATATGAACGAACTCGCGACCCATGATGAGTTCGCCTTCCTCGGCGGAAGGAGCGGTGAACACCGTGAAATCTTCCTCCAGCGTGCGGCGCAGGGTTTCCAGCGAACGCAGTTCGTCGTCGACCACCAGTACCGTCAATGGCGTGCGCGCCTTCATGCCGGCACCTGCCATCCGAGGTCGCGATGGCGCGCCAGATGCCGCGGCGTCCACGACGCCAGCGACTTGCGCACGAAATGATGACGGGCGACGTGATAGCTCGGATCGAAGCCGTAGAAATTGCGCCGCATGTGCGCCAGTTCCTCTTCCCGATACGCGGCCAGCGGCTTGATTGCTTCGTCCTCTGCACGACGCTCGCGCTTCGCCGCCAGGCGCGCCGCGAGATCGGGCGCTGCAGCGATTTCGGCCGCGCGTCGTGCCACATCGATGCGAAAGGCTCGTGCATCCCCGGCCAGGCAGGCATCGGTGAATCCGGTTGCCGCCGCGCGTTGCGCCGTCAGCGGCTGACGATTGCGCATGATTCCCCGACTCTTCTCGCCCACGCTTGCCTCGCCCACTCGACGCGGCAGCAGGTAGGTCCAGTATTCCGAGCCGTAGAGATTGCCCATGTTCTTGTAATGCGGATTGAGTATCACGCCCTCCCGCGCCCAGACCAGATCCGCCGCCCGTGCGAGGAAGCAGCCGCCTGCACCGGTGTTGCCGGCCAGCGCGGCCACCGTGATCTGGCTGCCGGCTTCAATCAGTTCGCGCGCCAGATTGTTCATCGCATTGATGTTGTTCCACGACTCGTCTGCCGGCGAACCGGCCGCCTCGATCGCGTTGAGATGAATGCCATTGGACCAGAAGTCGGCGCCACCCATCAACACCAGTACTCCTACCGGCCGCTGTTTCGCCCAAGCCAGCGCGGCACGCAGGCGCTCGCATTGGGCGGTCGACATCGCGCCGCTGTAGAACTCGAAATGGAGAAAGCCTGCACCGTCGCTTTCCTCGTAGCCAATGTCCTGCCATGTAGCGCCATCCACCCGCCACCAATCCGCCAGCGGTGCCTCGGGAAGTGCGGCCGCCTCGGCGGCAAAGGCCAGTGTCACCGGCAGCTTGATGCCGCCCGCTCGTTTGGCATGGCCGATCCACAGCGCGCCGTCGCGGGTCTTGCGCAGCACGGCGGTCTCGCGCCGCGCCAGCAACTCGCCGGGCCTGGCGTCCGGCGCACCTCGTAACCCGGCCTCCGGCCAGGCATCGAAGATGTGGCAGGCCTCGCCGAAGAGCGTATCGGCGACGCCGGGGAAACCGTCGGCGGCATGGACTTTCCGCAGTGCGGTCGCCGTGTCATCGCGCTGCCAGTCGATCACGCGATCAGACTGTTTCATCAGCGGTCGCAACCTGCCTTGCACGGCGCTGCAAGCGGTCAGCGGCATCGGCGCAAAATCTTCCGCGGCAAAGCGCTCCACCGCCTGCAATACGGCAGTCGCAGCAGCCTGCGTGACCTCGTTGCGATAGATGCTCGACTTCTTCGCACAACGCAAGGGGAACACGGCGCTGGCCCAGACCGGTCCGGCGTCCATCGCGGCTTCGGCCTGCAGCACGGTGACACCCCACTCGACCTCGCCCCCCTGAATCGCCCAGTCCAGCGCCGACGGCCCGCGGTCACCGATGATGCCGGGATGCACGATGAGGCAAACGTGCCGCGACCAGATCGATTCCGGAATCGCCCGCCGCAGATAGGGGGCAACGATGAGCTGCGGCTTGAACAGTGCCACCGCTTCCTCGGCCACGCTATCGGCAATATCGAACTCGATGGAGACTTCGTGACCGCGCCCCTGCAGCTCCGCCTGGAGGCGCTGGGTCAGGCTGTTGAAGGCGTGGGTGAGGAGCAGGATCCGCATCGACAGGTCGCGTCAGCAGATGCGCGGGAGTTGATCGCCGGCCAGCCAATCGACGATGCGGCGACCGCCGAAAGCGGTGGTGAGCTGGACGAAATGGTGATCGTCGGCGAGCACCTCACCGATCAGCGCGGCCTCACGCCCCAGCGGATGGGCGCGCATCGCGGCCAGCAAACGCCCGGCATCCGCGCTGGCGCAGATCGCGATCAGTTTGCCCTCGTTGGCAACGTAGAGCGGATCGAGGCCGAGAAATTCGCAGGCGGCAGCAACCACCGGCTTCACCGGGATCGCCTTTTCGTGAAGCATCATGCCGACGCCGGATTGGCCGGCGATTTCGTTGAGCGTCGCCGCCAACCCGCCCCGCGTCGGGTCGCGCAGGCAGCGCAGGTCGGCGCCGGTGGCGAGCATCGCTGCGATCAAACCATTCAGCGCCGCCGTGTCGGACTCGATCGGCGCATCGAAGGACAGGTTTTCCCGCTTGCTCATGATCGCCACGCCGTGATCGCCCAGACAGCCCGAGATGATGACCGCGTCGCCGGGCCGCGCCCGGCCGCCGCCGAGTTCGATGCCATCGGGCAGCACGCCGACACCGGTAGTGGTGATGAAGACGCCGTCACCCTTGCCGCGCTCGACGACCTTGGTGTCGCCGGTGACAACGGGCACGCCGGCCTCGCGCGCGGCACGCGCCATGGATTCGACGATGCGCGCCAGGTCCGTCAGCGGAAATCCTTCTTCGAGGATGAATCCGGCCGCCAGGTACAAGGGCGTGGCACCCATCACCGCGACATCATTCACCGTGCCATGCACCGACAGGCAGCCGATGTCGCCGCCGGGAAAGAACAGCGGAGAGACCACGTGGCAATCGGTGGACATCACCAAGCGTCCGACGCGACCGTCAATAGTCGGCGCTGGCAATACGGCGCCATCATTGCCCTGGCCCAGGTATTCGTTGCCCAGATGCTTGGCAAACAGTTCGGAGATCAGCTGCACCATCGAGCGCCCGCCCGAACCGTGGGTCAGGTCAACGCGACCTTGCTTCAGATCGAGCGGTCGCACATAGCCGCGCTTGATTTCCGCCATTTAATGCATGTCCTTGTGACGTCCGTAGCTGTAGTGCGCGGCGCAGGCGCCTTCGGAACTTACCATGCAGGAACCGATCGGATTCTCCGGCGTGCACACCGTGCCGAACAGCTTGCAGTCCTGCGGCTTCTTGACGCCGCGCAGGATCGCGCCGCAGTCGCAGGCCTTGTTGTCGGGCACCGAGTGGTAGTCCAGACTGAAGCGCCGCTCGGCATCGAAGGCGGCGTACTTCTGCCTGATCATCAGCGCCGAGTAAGGCACCACCGACAGGCCGCGCCATTCGAATTCACGGCGCAGCTCGAACACTTCGGCGACGCGGTCCTGCGCCTTCAGGTTGCCGTCGCGACTGACCGCGCGCGAAAATTCGTTTTCCACTTCGGCACGGCCTTCATTGACCTGCCGCACCAGCATCAGGATCGCCTGCATCACGTCGAGCGGCTCAAAGCCGGCGATGACCACCGGCTTGCGATATTCCTCGGCGAAGAATTCGTACGGTCGGCTGCCGATCACCGTGGACACATGCGCCGGTCCGATGAAACCGTCCAGCGGCACGGTGCCCCACTGGCGGACCTCGGGAGATTCGAGAATGTTGCTGATGGCTGACGGCGTCAGCACGTGACAGCAGAGCACGCTGAAATTGCCCAGGCCCTCGGTCTCGGCCTGCTGGATGGCAACCGCCGTGGGCGGCGTGGTGGTCTCGAAGCCGATGGCAAAAAACACCACCTCGCGCGCCGGATTGTCACGGGCGATCTGCAGGGCATCGATGGTCGAATACACCATGCGGATATCGCCGCCGCGCGCCTTGGCTTTCATCAGCGACAGACCGTCGGAAGCCGGAATCCGCAGCGTGTCGCCGTAGGTGCACAGGATCACGCCATGGTTCAGCGCGAGATCGATCGCCATGTCCACACGGCCGATGGGCAGCACGCAAACCGGGCAGCCGGGGCCGTGCACCATGCGTATCGCCGGCGGCAGCAAATCGCTCAAGCCGTAGCGGGAAATGGCATGGGTATGGCCGCCGCAGAATTCCATGAAGCTGTAACTGCGACCGGGCTCGACCGCTGCACCGATGCTCAGCGCAAGATTCTTTGCGACCTCGCCATCGCGGAATTCGTCGATGTATTTCACTACGCGGCCATTCCCGCCTGATTAATCTCGGCAAACAACGCCAGCGTCTTTGCCGCTTCCTCGGGATCGAGCTTGGACAGGGCATAGCCCACATGCAGGATCACATAGTCGCCGACCTGCACGTCGGCCAACAGCGCCAGCGAGATTTCCTTCTTGACGCCGCCCAGATCGACAATCGCCGTGTCGTCAGCGCCGACTTCCACAACCTTGACAGGAATCGCCAGGCACATTGATCAATGCTCCAGCAGGTGCATGGCGACCCAGGCCTGCCCCAGCGAAATCGCGGTGTCGCCCGGCAGCAGCCGACGCGGCAGCAGCAGTTCGAGGCCCGTCGGCGGAACCTTCTCGATCAGTCCTGAACGCAACAGCTTGTTGAAGAAGCAGCCGCCGCCACAGGCCAGGCGTTCAATTCTCTTCGCCTCGGCGGCGCGGGCGACCCAATGCAGCAGTGCAGCCACCAGTGTCGCGTGAAACAGCGCCGCCCCGTACGCGGTATCCGGCTCCGAGGATAACGCCCCCAGCAATGGCAGCAGATCCAGTTCGCCGTCAGTGCCGATATGCCAGCCGCCTTCGAGCGGCGCCGGCCAGCCATGCGCCTCGATATAGGCCGTCGCATTCTGCTCGAGGGCAATAGCGGCTTCCGCCTCAAATTCCATTTTCAGGCAAATGCCGAGCAAGCCTGCAGCAGCGTCGAAGACACGGCCCATGCTGGACGTTCGCGGGCTGTTCAAACCCTTGCTCAACATGGCTGCAACAATTGCGGCGCCTGCCTGATCGGCAAAGCGCGTGGCGATTTCCTCGCCGCGGCCGAGATCGAACAGGACGGCGGCCGCCATGCGCCAGGGATCGCGAGCGGCGCGGTCGCCACCGGGCAGCGCCAGCGGGCGCAAACGGCCGACCCGCTCAAAGCGAGCCCCATCAACCTGCAAGAGTTCCCCGCCCCAGGCCTGCCCATCGGTGCCGAGGCCAACGCCATCGAGTGCCAGACCCAATACGGGACCGGATATGCCATGCTCCGCAGCGACTGCAGCAACGTGGGCATGGTGATGTTGCACGCCGATCGCCTCGACGCCGAGTTCCGCGGCCAGTTGCACCGCAAAGTGCGTCGAATGCAGGTCCGGATGCAGGTCATGGGCAATCGCCACCGGCTTCTTGCCCATGGCATCAAGTGCCTGCAATAGTTCGCGAGCCGTGGCTTCATGGGCAAGGCAGGCTTCGGCCTGAAACAGGTCACCCACCGTGCGCGACACCCAGGCCTGATTGCCCTGTGCCAGGCATACCGTATTCTTGAACCATGCTCCGGTGGACAACAATGGCGGTGCTGGACGCGCCAGTTCGAGCTGATGCTCGACACAAGCCGGCACGACATTCCCCTGGGCGTTCATGTGCCCAGTTGCTCCAGGCGGGGCTTTTCGAACTCGACGGCGCCGCGCGCTATCCACTCCAGCCAGGCATCCATGCCCGCGCCCGTGGTGGCCGATACTTCGATCACCTCGATGCCGGGGTTGACGCGGCGAGCAAACTCGATCGCGCGCGGCACGCTGAAACTCACGTAAGGCAACAGGTCGCACTTATTCATCAGCATCAGTTTCGCCGCACGGAACATGTCTGGATACTTGATCGGCTTGTCCTCGCCTTCGGTGACGGACAGGATGACCACCTTGTGCGCTTCGCCCAGATCGAAGGCGGCCGGACAGACCAGATTGCCCACGTTCTCGATCATCAGCAATGAATCCTCGGGCAATTCGAGCTTGCCCATGGCATGGCCGACCATGTGCGCGTCGAGATGACAGCCCTTGCCGGTATTGATCTGGATGGCCGGTGCGCCGGTGGCGCGAATGCGCTCGGCATCCTGGCTGGTCTGCTGGTCGCCCTCAATGACCGCGACATGCTGCCCGCCTTTGAGCATTTCAATCGTCTTGACCAGCAGCGTGGTTTTGCCCGAGCCGGGGCTCGAGACAAGATTCAGGGCAAAAATGCCGAGTTCGGCCAGGCGTCGGCGGTTTTGCGCCGCATAGGCGTTGTTCTTCGACAGAATGTCCTGCTCGATCTGCACCATGCGCTTGTTGCTGACACCGGGCGCATGCGCATGCGCCGGCGCATAACGGTGACCCTGCTCGACGGCATGCGGGTGCTCGTGCGAGTGTCCGTGCGCCTCGCCTGCTGCGTGATCGTGATTGTGACGGTGCCTGGTGCCGTCCGCATGCACATGATCGTGTTCATGCTGAGCGTGTTCGCCATCTATTTTCACTTCGCCAACACCGCAACCACAGGTCGTACACATTGCATCGCTCCTTCTACGTTACTTCAAGTTCCTTTACCCGCATTTCCGTGCCGCCCGTCACTTGCATCTGATAGCCGCCGCACTGCGGGCACTCGCCAAAAACCTCGGCCATCGGCACGCTCAGCGAACACTCCATGCACCAGCCGGTCCCCGGCAGCGCAATGATTTCGAGGCTGGCTCCATCGGCAATGCTGTCGCGCGTCACCGCATCGAAGCAGAACTTCATGGCCTCGACCTCGACCCCGGACAGTTGCCCGATCTCGAGCCAGACCCTCG
>JANXRC010000147.1 GCA_025353195.1 Rhodocyclaceae bacterium | reverse complement strand
GGCCGATCAAGAGCCATGGCTCATTCGCACACGAGCGTCGGCTGTCCGGTGCGGACCTGCCGCCTCGTTTGACGATTTTCTTGCTTCTGCACGACCCAAGATCGACAAGGCTGTAACCATGCATGGGTTGCAAATCGTGGGCGCCCGGCGAATCGTTTGAATATACTTCGGCCGACAATGGACAATGACAAGTTGCGCATCGGCGTGGACCTCGGCGGCAGCAAGATTGAAATCATCGCGTTGGATCGCGATGGCAGGGAGTTGCTGCGTGAACGCGTGGCGACGCCGCAGGGCGACTACCACGCAACCGTCATGGCGGTGGCCGATCTGGTCGAGGCCGCAGAGCGAGAAGTCGGTGCCGGCGGTACGGCGGCCCGTGTCGGCATCGGCATCCCCGGCGCAGAATCGTTCGCCAGTGGACTGATCAAGAACGCCAATTCGACTTGCCTGATCGGCAAGCCGCTGCGGCGCGACCTGCAGGCGCGGCTGCAACGCGAGGTGCGCATGGCCAATGATGCCAACTGCTTTGCGCTGTCCGAAGCCATCGATGGCGCGGGTGCGGGTGCGCAGGTGGTGTTCGGCGTGATTCTCGGCACCGGGGTCGGCGGCGGCATCGTGATTGACGGCAAGGTGCTGACCGGTGCCAATGCGATCGCCGGCGAATGGGGGCACAACCCGATGCCGGGCGAGCATCACCGCGAACCCTGCTATTGCGGGCGCCGCGGCTGCGTCGAACTCTATCTCTCCGGCCCAGGCCTTGCGGCGGATCACCGCCGTGTCACCGGCGCCGACTCCTCGGCAATCGCAATCGCGCAAGATGCAGCCGCTGACGATGACGCCTGCGAAACCACCCTGCAACGCTACGAAGCCCGACTGGCGCGCGCACTGGCGCAGGTGATCAACATCCTCGATCCCGACGTCATCGTGCTCGGCGGCGGGCTCTCGAATATGGACCGCCTTTACGAGAACGTGCCGCGCCTGTGGGGCGAGCATGTCTTTTCAGATCAGGTCGCGACGAAACTGCTCAAGCATCGGCACGGCGATTCTTCCGGCGTTCGCGGCGCGGCCTGGTTGTGGCCATGAACCCGCGCATCGCAGTGGACGGACTGTTCATCGGCCAGGTCGCCCGGCTTGCGGGCGATAGCCGCAGCAGCGCCATTGTCAAGACGCCGGTGAGCGGGCGCTGCCTGCTGACTGCGGAAGGCCTGACCGGGGATACCCAGGCAGATCGCCGGGTGCATGGCGGCGGCGGCAAGGCACTGCACCAGTTTCCGGCCGAACATTACGCGTTGCTGGCGGCGGCTTTCCCCGCGGCGCAGCACCTGATGCCGGGCGGCCTCGGCGAAAACGTCTCCACCCGCGGCCTGACCGAGAATGATGTTTGCATCGGCGACGTGTTCCGTCTCGGCGGTGCCCGCATTCAGCTCTCGCAGCCGCGCACGCCCTGCTGGAAGATCGACCACCGCACAGCCTGCGCGGGCGTGGCGGCGTTCATCGCCGAGCACGGTCTGGCCGGCTGGTACTATCGGGTGCTCGAAGCGGGAGAAGTTTCGCCGGGCGATTGGCTGGAACACGTCGAGCGGCCGGTCGCTGCCGTATCACTTGTTGAATTCTGGCGCGTAACGCGCGCCCCGCGGCCATCGATCGAAGACTTGAACCGGCTGGCGCATGCCAGCGGGCTCGATGCGCAATGGGTGGGCAAGCTGATGCAGCGCGCCGAGTGGCTGCGCAACAACGGACGGGAAAACAGTACATGAATCTGTGGCGGCGCGTGTTTCTGCCCTTCGCGGCAGGGTATTTCTTTTCCTACTTCCTGCGCAACGTGAATGCCGTGATCGCGCCGGAACTGACGCGCGAGCTGGGCGTCTCGGCCGCCGATCTGGGCCTCCTGACCAGCGCCTATCTGCTGGCCTTCGGTGCCGCGCAGCTGCCGCTCGGCCTTGCCCTGGATCGCTACGGCCCGCGCCGCGTCGAATCCTTCCTGCTGCTGATCGCCGCGGCGGGCTGCGCGCTGTTCGCCGTCGGCAGCTCGCTGACCGAACTGGCGATCGCGCGGGCGCTGATCGGTCTCGGCGTTTCGTCCTGCCTGATGGCGTCGTTCAAGGCCTTCAGCCAGTGGTTCGGCGTCGAACGCCAGGCTTCGCTCAATGCCGCCATCATGGCGGCCGGCGGCCTCGGCGCGCTGACCGCGTCGACACCCCTGTCCTGGGCGATTCCGCACTTCGGCTGGCGTGCCGTGTTCATCACCCTCGCGGTAGCCGGGGCCGCCGCCGCCGCCGGCATCTTCAGCACGCCGGAGAAGCCGTCCGGCACCCGGCACGAGCCGCTGCGCATCCAGATTGCCGGCCTCACCGAGTTATTAACCAGCCGCGCCTTCTGGCGCTATGCGCCGCAATCGATGCTGATCATCGGCGGCTTTCTGGCCTTACAGGGCCTGTGGGCGGTGCCCTGGCTGATGAACTTCTCCGGACTCGAGCGCAGCGGCGCCGCCCACCATCTGCTGCTGATGGGCAGCGGCATGCTCGCCGGCTTTCTCGGCCTGGCCTTCGGCGTCGGGCCGCTGGCCAAGCGCGGCGTCACGCCGTTGCGGCTGCTGAAGGGGGGCATGGGGTTGGCGCTGCTCGCCACCCTGCTGATCGTCCTCGAGGCCGCGCCGAGCGAACCCTTGTGGTTCACTCTGGGACTGATCTTCTCGGTCGGTAATCTTGCCTACGCGCTGCTGCAGCGCCACTACACCCCCGCGCTGGCCGGCCGCGTGAACACCGCGCTGAACCTGATGGTCTTCGTCGGCGCCTTCTGCATCCAGTGGGGCTTCGGCGCCGCGGTGGATGCTTTGCAGGCCGCCGGCCACGCGCCACGCGCCGCCTACCAGATCACCTTCGGCGGGTTGCTGGTGCTGCAGGCGTTGAGTTACGTCTGGTTCCTCAATAAGAGCCGAGACAAAGCGCAGCGGCCTTGACTAGAACTCCAGCGGATCGACATCCAGATGCCAGCGCAGGCCGCCGGGCATTTTCAGCGCGTAGAGCTTTTCCATCCATGCTGCGAGAAAACTCTGCAGGGCCGGGCGGCTGGCGGATTCGACCAGCAACTGGCCGCGTTCCAGCGTCATCAGGCGCTGCATGCGCATCGGCACCGCGTCGTAAAGCGTGACGCCGTCGGCCAGAGCTTCGGCGGCACGGCGCCCGGCCAGCAGAAAAGCCAGCGACTGCTCGATGCTTCTGGCCTCGGCGCGCAGCATGGCCTGAAAGCTGAAGGGTGGAAAGCCGGCAATCCGGCGCTCGTCGAGTTGCGCGCGGGCGAAGCGCACGTAGTCGTGATCGACCAGGGCCCGATACAGCGGATGATCGGGATACTCGGTCTGGATCAGCACTTCACCGGGCAGGTCGGCGCGACCACTGCGGCCGCCGACCTGCATGAGCTGCGCGAAGAGCCGTTCGGGGGCGCGGAAGTCGGCGGCAAACAGCGCCGCATCAGCACCGACCGCGCCGACCAGCGTCAGCAGCGGAAAGTCGTGTCCCTTGGCCAGCATCTGGGTGCCGACCAGGATGTCGGCCTCGCCGGCATGGATGGTGGCGAGCAGTGCCTGCCACTTCTTCGGCGTGCTCGCCGAATCACGGTCGATGCGCAGCACCCGGGCCTCGGGGAAGCGCTCGGCGAGCATGGTTTCAAGTCGTTGCGTGCCGCGCCCGAAGGGCAGCAGATCGACGTTACCGCAGTCGGGGCAGGCGCGCGGAATCGCTGTTTCGAAGCCGCAGTGGTGGCAGCGCAAGCGCTGGTCGGCCAGATGCAGCACCAGATTGGCGGCACAGCGCTGGCAGCGCGAAATCCAGCCGCAGGGCGGGCAGGCCAGCACCGGCGCATAGCCGCGCCGGTTGAGGAACACCAGGCTTTGCTCGCCGCGTTCCAGCCGCTGCTGCAGGCCTTTGATCAAGGCGGCGGACAGGCCTTCCTGCAGCTTCTCGCGCCGCGTATCGACGATGCGCACCACGGGCATGGCTTCGGCCACCGCACGCTCGGGCAGCTCGAGCATCCGGTAGCGCCCGGTGCTGGCGTGATGAAAAGTTTCCAGCGAGGGCGTCGCCGAACCCAGCACGACGGGGATGTTCAATTGATGCGCTCGCCACACCGCGACGTCGCGCGCCGAATAGCGCAGGCCTTCCTGCTGCTTGAACGAGGCGTCGTGCTCTTCGTCGACGATGATCAGTTGCAGGCGCGGCAGCGGCATGAACACCGCCAGCCGGGTGCCGAGTACGATCTCGGCACGCCCCGACAGCGCCTCGAGAAAGCCGCGGGCGCGCGCGGCATCGGCCATGCCGCTGTTGGCGCAAACGATATGTGCGCGAGGAAAGCGCGCGGCGACGCGGCCTTCGAGTTGCGGCGTCAAGGCGATTTCCGGCACCAGCATCAGTGCCTGGCCGCCGCGCGCCAGCACGGCGTCGATCGCGCGCAGGTAGACCTCGGTCTTGCCGCTGCCGGTGACGCCGTGCAGCAGCAGGGTGTGGAAGCCGACAACGCCGGCGATGGCTGCCACCGCCTCCTGCTGCGCAGCCATCAGCTGCGGCCGTAAAGGACGTGGGACTGTGGCGGTAGTTATGTCCCGGGCGCTTGCGCCGGGGACCGTATCCCTTGCGGACGGCGCTGGTGATGCGGCGATCGCCGCCGCCGGCTTCTTCATGCGCGGCAGCTTGCCGCGCCGCAGCATCGGCGGCAGGGCGAAGGAAGTCACTTCACCCAACGGCGTCTGGTAGTAGCGCGCGCAAAATTCGCAGAGCGCCAACCACTCGGCAGGCAGCGCCGGCATGTCGCGCAGGATCTCGGTAACCGCCTTCAACTTCGCCCCAGGCTGATCGCTCGCCGCTGCCAGCGCAACAATCACTCCGGTCCGCGAACCGGCGCCGAAAGGCACGTTCACCCGCCGGCCGATATCGCTTTCGCCCGCATCCGGGGCGAGGTAATCGAAGAGTCTCGGCAAAGGCAGGTCGAGGGCGACACGAACGATGTTCATGCTGAGTCAGATGCTTGCCTGTCAATGCTCAATAAATTCTTGAGATAAACCCTCAAGCTGTTGCTGCAAAAGGAAAAACGCCTTACCCACAAATTCTGTGGATAACTTTGTGAGTAAGCACCACGGAAACTGCCTAAGTGACCGTCCGGCAAGGTGATTCCTGTCTCTGTGCAATATTTGAACAATATAACACTGTTTAAAAACAACAAGTTACACGCATACCGCGGAAATGACCGGGGGCCGGGCCGGACTTTCCGTGCCTGACCCACTTCTGTGCATAAGTCAACGGCAGGAGGCATTTTCATACCCGCTCGGCAAGCCTTGCCGGGTGGCCTTTTTCGCCGGAGCAGACGGCCCGAACCGCGCCGCCGTTGGCCTCCATAAATCAGCTCCGCGCGGAACCGCGCCGGCTGTGGCTGTGTACCGTGTCAACCAGAATCTTGACGTTCTCGGGCGGGGTAAATTGCGAAATGCCATGGCCGAGATTGAAGACATGTCCACCGGAATTTTTGCCACCACCGGCGTCAACGCCGAAACTGTCGAGCACGCGCCGCGCTTCAGCCGCAACTTTGTCGGGGGATGCGTACAAGGCCATCGGATCGAGGTTGCCTTGCAATGCAACACGGTCACCAACACGCTGACGCGCTTCACCCAGATCGGTGGTCCAGTCGAGACCGACCGCATCACAGCCGATGTCGGCAATCGCCTCCAGCCATTGGCCGCCACCTTTGGTGAATACGATGCTGGGAACGCGCTGGCCGTCATGGCTGCGCTTCAGACCGGCAAGAATGCGCTGCATGTAGCCCAGCGAAAACTCGCGGTAAGCCGCGTGCGACAGTGCGCCGCCCCATGAGTCGAAAATCATTACCGCCTGTGCGCCGGATTCGATCTGGGCATTGAGGTAGTCCGTCACCGCCGTGGCAGTCACATTCAGGATGTGATGCAGCAGGTCGGGCCGGTCGTAGAGCATGGTCTTGACCGTGCGGTAGTCGGTCGCCGAACCGGAGCCGCCTTCCACCATATAGCAGGCCAGGGTCCACGGGCTGCCGGAGAAACCGATCAGCGGCACCGAGTTGCCCAACGCACGGCGAATCTCGACCACCGCATCCATCACATAGCGCAGGTGCACGTAGGGGTCGGGGGCGGTCAGATCGCGAATCGCCCACTCCTCGCGCAAGGGTCGCTCGAACTTCGGCCCTTCGCCATCGGCGAAATACAGGCCGAGGCCCATCGCGTCGGGCACGGTGAGGATGTCGGAGAACAGGATCGCCGCATCGAGTTCGAAACGTGACAACGGTTGCAGCGTCACTTCGCAGGCGAGCTGCGGGTTCTTGCACAGGTTGAGGAAACTGCCGGCGCGGCGGCGCGTTTCGTTGTATTCGGGCAGGTAGCGCCCAGCCTGGCGCATCAGCCAGACCGGAGTGTAATCAACGGGTTCGCGCAGCAGCGCACGCAAAAAAGTATCGTTCTTGGGACGGGCCGAGTTTGGCATGAGATGCGATCCAGCGAAGCAAAGACGCAATTATCGCATTGCCTGCCCGCGAAGCGGAATTCCAGGCACGCAAAGCGACCTGCCCGCGAAGCGGAATTGACGGCCCCCGAAGGGGAATCCCCGTCATGCAAAGCCCAGGCACGCAGAGCGCCCGTCTACCCCTTGCCTGCGGCTCTAGCGCAGCCCGAGATCCTTCAGCTTGCGATACAGATGGGTGCGCTCAAGTCCGGTCTTCTCGGCCAGACGCGTCATGTTGCCGCCGTCCTTGGCCAGGTGGTACTCAAAGTACATGCGCTCGAAGGCTTCGCGCGCCTCGCGCAGCGGCCGCTCGATCACTTCCGGCGCCAGACCTGCCGGCACCATGCCCGGTTCGCCGGCCGGCGCCAGCAGCTGCAGCGCCTCCTCTTCACCAATTTCCTCGCCCAGGCTGGCCAGCGCCAGCGACTTCACGGCGCCCTTGAGTTCGCCATAGCCGCCGCTCCAGGAATGCTGGCGCAAGGCATTGAGGGCGGCGCTGGAAAACCGCCGCAAGGGGATTTCGTCGCTTTCCATCAATTGCGTCAGCAGGTGTGCTGCGATGTCCGGTACCTCGTCCTTCAATTCGGTCAGACCTGGTACCCCGAGCCCGGTTTCGAACAGGCGCGTGAGGCTGACCTCCTCCCAACCCATGGCCACCAGTTCCGCACTACTGTGCGTGGTGGCCGCCACCAGGCGCAGGCTGTAACGGTCGAGGCGGTCGGCAGCGAACATCAGGTTCTTCTGCTGCAGCCGGGTCAAACGCGCCAGCTCCTCGCACCACAACACACCTCCCGCGGCGCGCTGCAATACTTCAGTGCTCACCGGGTTGGAGTCATGCGCGATATCGATCCATGGCTTGCCGGCGACCTGCGCCGTGCGCGCCACCAGTTCGACAATGCCGCCGGGAGCGGAACGCAGCAGCAGCAACGGGCTCTTGGCCAGCACCTGATCCATCCGGCGCTTGAGATCGCGCAAGGGGCCGGGACGCGCAAACGCCGCCAGCGAGAGGCCGCCGCCAACATGGCGTGCGCTGCGCTCGAGGGCCTTCTTCACCGCCGCCAGCAGCTTCTGCATGCCGATCGGCTTTTCCAGAAAATCCAGTGCGCCGATCCGGGTCGCTTCCACTGCGGTGTCGATCGTGGCATGGCCCGACATCATCACTACCGGCATGTTGAGCTGACCGTTGCCGGCCCACTCCTTCAGCAGCGTAATGCCATCGGTATCAGGCATCCAGATGTCGAGCAGGACCATGTCGGGTCGTCCGGCCTCGCGTGCCGCCCGTGCCGCCGCGGCATCTTCCGCGAGCTGGACGTCGTGCCCCTCGTCGCGCAAAATCTCCGAAAGCAACTCGCGTATCCCTATTTCGTCGTCGACCACCAGTATCTTTGGCATTTCCTAGATCCCCTTTGCCGCACCCTGCGTTGCCAGCGGCAGCCAGATGCTTATCTCACCACCATTATTGTTCGCCAGGCGAATCTCGCCGCCGTGGTCGTCCACTATTTTCTTCACTATCGCCAGCCCCAGTCCGGTGCCCTTCGACTTGGTCGTGACGTAGGGCTCGAACGCCCGCGACAGGATCTGGGGCGGGAAGCCCGGGCCATTGTCCTTGACGGTCAGTCGCACACGCGTGCCTTCCTGCACCGTGGCAATCGTGATGCGTGCGTCCGTCACATCGGCCAAGGCATCCTGCGCGTTGGTCAGGACGTTATGCAGCACCTGACGCAACTGATTGGCGTCGGCCAGCACCAGCGGCAGGGCCGCAGCAGTCGGCGCTGGCGCTGCGGCGATGACCGCCCGCGAATTCTCATAGAGACCCAGCACCTCGTCGAGCAGAGCCTGCAGATCGACGGCGGCGAGTTGCGGCAGCGGCGTGCGCGCATAGTCGCGGAAATCATTGACCATGTTCTTCATCGCCTCGACCTGGCTGACGATGGTCTGGGTGGCGCGATCCAGCAATTCCCGCGAGGCGCCCGTCAGCTGGTCGGCCAGCTTGATTTGCAGCCGTTCGGCAGACAGCTGGATCGGCGTCAGCGGATTCTTTATCTCGTGGGCCAGACGCTGCGCCACTTCGCCCCATGCCGCCGAACGCTGCGCGGCGATCAGCCGGGTGATGTCGTCGAACACCACCACGTAGCCGCCGCCGCCGGCAGCCGGCAGTGCGGTGCCGCGCACCAGAAGCGCTTGGGGGATGCCATCGGGGCGGGCGATTTCGAGTTGTTCCTGCCACTCGTCGCCACGCTTGGCGAACCCCTCCATAATGGCCCCGGCCAGAGTCTCGTGGCGCGGCCAGTCCTGCAGCCGCGTATCTTCAAAACCCGCGAGATCATCGCCGAGAATCGCCAGCGCACCGCGGTTCGCTGCGCGCAGTCGGAAACGCAGATCGAAGGCCAGCACGCCGGCCGAGAGATTCGCCAGCACGGATTCCAGGTAGGTCTGTGCCGCTTCCATGTCCTGCCGATGATGCTCGGCCTGCGCACGCGCCTCGCTCAACTGATGGGTCATGCTGTTGAACGAATGCGTCAACACCCCCAGTTCGTCGGACGCCTCCACCGTGGCGCGCGGCGTGAAGTCGCCGTTTGCTACCGCCTGCGTGCCTTCGGCCAGAATCAGCAGCGGCCGCGCCAGGCGCTCGGCCAGAAAAAAGGCCAGGGCAATCGCGGCGAACAAGGCCAACAGCAGGGCCAGCGTCAAGGTCAGTGTGTAAATGCGCTTCAAGCCGACGCGACCGAGTTGCAGTTCCTGATAATCACGGTGCGCCGCCTCGACGCTTTCCGCACTTTTCGCAATCGACACCGGCACCGCCAGCGTCAATTGCAGAATCCGCGGATCGAGATTGAGGCCGCTGCTACTGACCGGGGCCAGCGCCCGCAGCATCAGTCCGCCGCCCTCGGCGTCGCCGATCAATGCCAGCCCGCGCCCGCTGCGCGCCGCACGCAACTGGCTGGGTGGCGGGACGGAAGGCATCAGGCTGCCCATCGCTCCGGAACTGCTGCCCAACACCTGGCCGGAGAGTGTCAGCAGGGTCGCGGTCTGGGCTCCGGTCTGCTCGCGCAGCCGATTCAGCCGGCTCGGACTGACAAAACCGCCGTCACCCAGATCCAGCGCCGCGTCACGGGCCTTTGTCAGCAATTCGGCCTGCAGGGTATCGAGCACGCTGCGTCCAAGATTGATGCCGCCTTCCAGTGCGGCATCAACGCGCACGTCGAACCACGAATCAATGCTCTTCACCGCGAACTGCATTGAAACGCCGTACACCAGCGCGCCGGGCAGCACGGCCATCAATGACAGCATCAGCAGCAGGCGAAATTTCAGGCGCGAGCCGAACACCCCGTTTCTGAAATCGCGGCGCAGGCGCCGCAACTGCAGGCCGACCAGCACCACCAGCGCCACCGCCGCGATGCCATTGATCGCCAGCAGCCAAGGATAGTTCTCGGCAAACAGTGCCGTATTGGCCGAGGCCGATGCCAGCAGAAACAGGAGAATCGCGCCGAGCGCGGCGACTACCGCGAGCGCAACCCTCATGGCGTCGTCGTAGCAGCCACGAAATGCCAGCGCAATACCCGGGTATCCACCTGCAAGTCGCGATCCATGATGGCATCTACCTGGAAGGGCTTCGGCAGCTGGCTGCGGTCGAGCGAGAGACGCACCGCCGCCTCGTAGGACTCTCCGGGCTGGATCAGGTTCTTGTCCACCACCGGCAGCGCCGCGATGCGGCCGACAACGCGCATCGCCTCTGCCAGGCTGCCGAAATTCTGGTGCAGGTGACCGGTACTGAGCCGGTATTGGCGCATCAGGCTGCTGTAGGCAAGTTTGTAGGTCAGGCTGTGGGTGGCGATATGTTCGTTGACCCAATACTTGCGGCTGCGCTCGAGTATGAACTCGAGATTGAAATACAGCGGAACGCCCCGTGCCACGGCGTCTTCCAGCCGGTTGCCGAGATCGATCGCGAATTCGGCGGACAGCGTGTAGCCGTCCTCGCCGGGGGTCAGCGCGGCATGCTTCGGCTCGATGCTGCCGGCCTGCGCGACGACGGCCGTCAGCAGCAGCAGCGCCAACGCCAGTGCCGGCAAGCCCGCCTCAATCCTTTTGCAGCAGCGCGTAATAAAAGCCGTCATGGTCGGCATCGGGCAAATGTTGCAGTTGTGCATCGCTGGTTGTTGCACGGGTTGTCGTACATAGCATCGGCAGGCATCGGGCATCGGCATGGCGCCTGATGAAGGCATCCGCCTGGCGGACATTCTCCTCCGCAAACACCGAGCAGGTGGCATAAAGCATTTTGCCACCGGGAGCGAGAGTTCGCCACAAGGCGTCGATAATTGCCATTTGGGTCGAGGCAAAACCGGCGATGTCCGCTTCGCGCCGCAGCCATTTTGCATCGGGGTGACGGCGCACCACGCCCGATGCAGAACACGGCACATCGGCCAGTATGCGGTCATAGGGACGGCCGTCCCACCAGCCTTCGACGGTGCCTGCGTCGCCCACCGTGACGGTCGCCGCCAACCCCAGCCGATCGAGGTTGCCGGCGATGCGGACGGCACGCACGGCATCCGCATCCAGCGCGGTGAGGTCGATCTGCGCGATTTCCAGCAAGTGCGCCGCCTTGCCGCCAGGCGCCGCGCAGGCGTCCAGCACGCGCATGCCGTCGTGCACATCGAGCAGCCCCGCCGCAGCCTGGGCGCCCCAATCCTGTACCGAGCACAATCCCGCGTCAAAGCCCGTGATGCGCTCGACCGGCACCGGCTTTTCGATCAGGATGGCGGTCGCGTCGAGCGCGCGCGCCGCGATGCCGGCTGCATCGAGCTGCTGCAGAAAGTCGGCGCTGGTGGTACGGCGATGATTGACACGCAGGCACATGGGCGGATGGGTGTTGCCGGCAGCGAGGATGCTTTCCCAATGCGCCGGATGGTCCTGCTGCAGGCGCGCGATCCACCAGGCCGGATGCTGCCAGCGCGCCACCGGATCGGCCGCGGCGAGGGCCAGCAGTTCTTCGCGCCGGCGCAGAAAATTGCGCAGGACGCCATTGACCAGGCCCTTGAACTGGCCACGCGCCAGTCGCGCCGCCGCGGTCACCGCCTGATCCACCGTGGTGTGCGCCTCGTCGGGCCGCGCTTCGAGCCGTGCCAGCGCGGCCAGCAGCAAGCCCCGCGCCGCCGGCTCCTTCAGCGGGCGCTCGAGCAGTTGGCCGAGCAGGAAGTCGCCGCGACCAAAGGCGCGCAAGGCCGAATAGGCCAGATCCATGGTCGCCGCGCGCAGCGCTCCGGGAAGATCGGCGCGCGCCAGGGCGGCATCGAAATTGCGCCCGGCGAGCACCGCCGCAATCAGGCCGGCCGCCGCGTGCAAGGCCTCGGCCAGGGGAGGGAGCATCTTCATTGATCAAGCATACCAGCCTGCTCGGCGCCGCATCGCCCGCTTTGCGCACCGCGCGGCGCAGATCAATCCGGGCGCAAGGCGCTGCCGTTCATAAAGTCGGCGCTGGTGACACGGCGGCCGCCGGGCTTTTGCAGCTCGGTGAGACACAGGGCGGCTTCGCCACAGGCCACCACGATGCCCGCGGCATCGGCCGCCAGCACCTGTCCGGGCAAACCGCCGCCGGCCACCACCTCCCCGCGCCAGACCTTGACCGGCTCGCCGGCCAGCGTCACCACCGCGCCGGGGAAGGGATTGAAGGCGCGCACCTTGCGCGCCAGAATTTCCGCAGGCTGATTCCAGTCCAGCCTGGCCTCGGCCTTGTCGATCTTGTTCGCATAGGTCACGCCGGCTGCAGGTTGCGGCAACGGAACCAGCTGATCGAAGCGCGCCAGCGCGTCGACCACCAGCTTGCCGCCCAGCTCGGCAAGACGGTCGTGCAGGCTGCCCGTGGTGTCCTCGGCGTCGATCGCGACGGCCCCGGCCAGCAGCATCGGACCGGTATCCAGCCCGGCTTCCATCTTCATTATCGTGATGCCGGTTTGCGCATCGCCCGCCTCAATCGCGCGATGAATCGGCGCCGCGCCGCGCCAGCGCGGCAGCAGTGAGGCGTGGATGTTGATGCAGCCGCGGCGCGGCAAATCGAGCACAGCCTGCGGCAGGATCAGGCCATAGGCCGCCACTACCATCAGCTCGGCGCCATGTTCGGCGCAGGCCGCACGGATCGGCTCATGCGTCGCCGGGTCCTTGAGCCGCTCGGGCTGAAACACCGGAATGCCGTGGGCCAGCGCCACTTTCTTGACGGCTGAAGCCTGCAGGACCATGCCACGCCCGGCAGGACGGTCAGGCTGCGTCAATACCAGCAGCACCTGATGCCCGGCCGCCAGCAACGCTTCCAGCGCACACGCGGCAAAGTCCGGCGTGCCGGCGAAAATTATCTTCACCTAGAAAGTCTCGCGCGCCTGCTTGAGCAGTTTGCTCTTGATGCGGGTCTGCTTCAGGCGCGAGAGGTATTCGACGAAGACCTTGCCTTCCAGGTGGTCCATTTCGTGCTGGATGCACACCGCGAGCAGGTCGTCAGCCTCCAGCTCGAAGGCCTGGCCGTCCAGCCCCAGCGCCCGCACCCTGACGTGGCTGGCACGCTTTACCGTGTCGTAAATGCCGGGCACCGAAAGGCAGCCTTCCTCGCCCTCGCATTCGCCTGACTTTTCCAGCAGTTCGGGGTTGATGAAGGTCTGCAGCTGCGACTTGTCTTCGGAAATGTCGATCACGATCAGGCGCACCAGCTGGTCGACCTGCGGCGCCGCGAGGCCGATGCCAGGCGCGGCATACATGGTTTCGGCCATGTCGGCGGCCAGCTGGCGGACGCGCGCATCCACCTTCGTGATGGGCGCCGCGTGCCGGTGCAACCGCGGATCGGGATAACGCAAAATCTGCAATAGGGCCATGAAACCGCTCTTGAAAGAATTGATGCTGGGGGAATTGTCGGGCAGAATCGGGCAGACACTCGGGTGGTTCGCCATCCACATAGACACTCGGCCAGGAGATCAAGCCATGCGTCGCATTATATCTGCGCTGCTCATCTGCATTTCAACCACTGTGGCGGTCGCACAGGGGGCCAAGCCACTGGAACTGGCGGACGGCGCGCCCGACCGGCATATCGTCACGTCCGGCGACACCCTGTGGGGGATCTCGGCCAAATTCCTCAAGGACCCCTACCGCTGGGGAGAACTGTGGAAGATGAACGCGGAGGAGATCAAGAACCCGCACCGCATCTACCCGGGCCAGGTCATCGTACTCGACAGGAGCGGCAGCCAGCCTCGCCTCAAACTATTGACGGTGACCGACCAACGGCGCGAGTACATCGAGCCGCTGAAGAAGGGCATCCCCTCCATTCCGCCACAGGACATCGAACCTTTCCTCAGCGAACCGCGCGTTCTGGACGAAAACGGCCTCAACGCGGCACCCCGCGTGGTGGCGCTGGAAAGCGACCGCGTCATCGCCGGCGCCGGAGACACCATCTACACCACCGAGGCCACCGCCCAGCACAAGGTCTGGCAGTTGTTCCGTCCCGGCCAGGCGCTGGTCGACCCCGATACCAAGGAGACCCTCGGCCACGAAGCGGTGTTCCTCGGTACCGCACGCCTGACCAGAAACGGCGTGCCGTCGAGCTTTTTGGTGCTCACCTCGAAACAGGAGATCGTCCGCGACGACCGCCTGTTGTCCGCACCGCACCAGGATGTGATGAATTACATTCCGCGCGCACCGGGCAAGATGATCCAGGCCAAGGTGCTCTCCATATACAGCGGAGTCAACTTTGGCGGTCCCCAATCCGTGATTACGCTGAATCGCGGCAAGGCCGACGGAGTGGAGCCCGGCTACGTGCTCGCCGCCGATCTGGCTGGCGCCGAGGTGGAGAACCGCTACAAGGGCGACAAGACCACCTACCAGTTGCCCGACGCGCGCAATGGCCTGGTATTCGTGTTCCGCGTCTTCGACCGGGTTTCCTACGCCCTGGTGATGAATGCGACGCAGCCGATAGTGGTCGGCGACACGGTCCGTACGCCCTGACGTCGTCATGACGGATCGCCGAGAACTCGCTTCCTGGCTCCGTCTCACGCTGATCCCCGGCGTCGGCGGCGAAGCCCGGCGCGCGCTGCTCAAGGCCTTCGGCCTGCCGCAGGCAATTTTCGAGGCGAGTCCTCGCGCGCTCTCCGCGATCGTCGATCTGGTGCTGGCCGAACGACTGCTGGGCCATGAATGCACTGCCGATATCGACGCGGCACTGGACTGGGCGGCCCAGCCCTCCAATCAGTTGCTGACCCTGGCCGACGAGAACTACCCGCGAAGCCTGCTGAGTTCGGATGACCCGCCAGTGCTGCTCTACGCCAAAGGCAACACCGGACTACTCAATCGCCCGATGCTGGCCATAGTCGGCAGCCGCAACGCGACCGCGCAAGGCATACGCGACGCCGAGGCCTTCGCGCAAGCGCTCGGCGACGCCGGACTGACCATCGTCAGCGGACTGGCGCTGGGCATCGATGCCGCCGCCCATCGCGGCGCGCTGGCGACTGCGGCGGGTACGGTGGCGGTGATCGGCACCGGTGCGGACCGGCTCTACCCGGCACGCAACGAAGCCTTGGCGCGCGCCATCGCAGAAAAAGGCGCAGTCCTCAGCGAATTCCCCCTTGGCACCCCGGCATTGGGGTCCAACTTCCCGCGCCGCAACCGCATCATCGCCGGTCTCGGGCTGGGCTGCCTGGTGGTCGAGGCGGCTCCGCGCAGCGGCTCGCTGATCACCGCGCGACTGGCCGCGGAAACCGGGCGCGAGGTGTTTGCCATTCCCGGCTCAATCCACTCGCCACTGTCGCGCGGCTGCCATCAGCTGATTCGCCAGGGCGCCAAGCTGGTCGAATCGGCGCAGGACATTCTCGAGGAATTGCGCTGGGAGACCGCCCATTGCGCTACTGTCACCGATGATCAGGCATACGTAATGCGGGATAGTAGCGAAGAGCAAGTACTCGCTTTTCTGGGTGACGCGCCGTGCGCCATCGACACTCTTTCGGCGCGCAGCGGCTTGACGCCCGCCGACCTTCTTGCCATGCTGTTGCCCATGGAACTCGCCGGCCGCGTTGCCCAATTACCCGGCGGCCTCTACCAAAGACTTCATTCATGATCGATATTCTGGTTTACCTGTTCGAGAACTACCTGCCCGATGCCTGTCCGGAACCCGCAGTATTGGCCAGAAAGCTTTCGGCGGTGGGGTTTGGCACCGACGACATCAGCGCTGCGCTGTCGTGGCTTGACGGTCTCGCCGGGGAAGAGAGCGACCGTTGCCGCAGCCCGGCGCTCGCCGGCGCCATCCGAATCTACGACGAGGAAGAACAGGAAAGGCTGCCGGCCGCGTGTCGCGGCTTCATCAGCTTCCTTGAGCAGCACGATGCCATCGATGCGCCCTTGCGCGAAGCCATCATCGAGCGCGCCTTGGCCCTGCCGGATGCCGAAGTCAGTCTCGACCGGCTCAAGGTGATCGTGCTCGCCGTGATCTGGCGCTACCGCCACGAAGTCGACGCCCTGATCCTCGAGGAACTCCTCGCCGAGGACAGCGACGACGAGGATTTTGCCGTCGGCGGAGACGTCATCCGTATCCGGCTGAATTAAACCCCCGCTTGCCTTATTGGGATAGGCGCGCTTATGATGCGCCGCTTCCGCACGCCCACTTTGGCCCATTTGTTCCATTTCGAGCACAGCGAGCCTCCGTCACCCCCTTTCCCGGAAAGGGGGCCGGGGGGAAAGCCCACACCATGAAACAGCTGATCATCGCCGAGAAACCCTCCGTCGCCCAGGACATTGCCAAGGCGCTGGGCGGGTTCACCAAGACTGGCGACTATTTCGAGAGCGACGACTATGTGTTGTCCTCGGCCATCGGCCATCTGCTCGAACTGGCAGTACCCGAGGAATACGACGTCAAGCGCGGCAAGTGGAGTTTCGCCCACCTGCCGATGATCCCGCCGCATTTCGCGCTGAATCCCATCGAAAGGACGCAGGAGCGCCTGCGCCTGCTGACCCGCCTGATCAAGCGCAAGGACGTGACGAGTCTGGTCAATGCCTGTGACGCGGGACGCGAGGGCGAGCTGATCTTCCGCTATGTGGCGCAGCATGCCCTGGGCGCCAAACAGAAGCCGATCCGCCGCCTGTGGCTGCAGTCGATGACCAGCACCGCGATCCGCGACGGCTTCGCCCATTTGCGCACCGACCATGAAATGCTGCCGCTGGCCGACGCCGCACGCTGCCGCTCCGAAGCCGACTGGCTGATCGGCATCAACGGCACGCGCGCCATGACCGCCTTCAATTCGAAGGAAGGCGGCTTCTACAAGACGCCGGTGGGACGCGTGCAGACGCCGACCCTGGCGATCATGGTCGAACGCGAAAGCCGCATCCGTGCCTTCGTCTCGCGCGACTACTGGGAAGTGGAGGGCGAATTCCAGTGCGTCGCCGGTACTTACCGCGGCCGCTGGTTCGACGAGAAATTCAAGAAGGCCGACGACGAGCATGCCCGCGCCGAGCGCCTGTGGGACCACGCCAGGGCCGAGGCCCTGCGCAAGAAATGCCTGGGCCAGCACGGCACCGCGGAAGAAGAAAGCCGGCCCAAGACCGAAGCCTGCCCGATGCTCTACGACCTCACCTCGCTGCAGCGCGAGGCCAACGGCCGCTTCGGTTTCTCCGCCAAGAACACGCTCGGCATCGCCCAGGCGCTGTATGAAAAACACAAGGCCCTGACCTACCCGCGGACCGACGCCCGCCACCTGCCCGAGGACTATATCGGCACGGTCAAGGAAACCCTGGCCGCGATGGCCGGCACACCCTACGCCACGTTCGCCGGCGCGATCATCAAGAACGGCTGGGTGCATCCGAACAAGCGCATTTTCAACAATGCCAAGATTTCGGACCACTTCGCCATCATCCCCACCGGCACCGCGCCGAAGAGCCTCTCGGAACCGGAACAGAAGATCTACGACCTCGTCACCAAGCGTTTCCTCGCCATCTTCTACCCGTCCGCCGAGTTCAACATCACCACGCGCATCACCCGGGTCGAACAGGAAGCCTTCAAGACCGAAGGCAAAGTTCTGGTGACGCCGGGCTGGCTCGCCGTATATGGCAAGGAATCGCAGGAGACCCGCGAAGAAGCCGGCGAGAACCTCAACCTGCCGCCGCTGGAAAAGAACGAACGCATCTGGGCCAAGGACGTCGAGGTCAAGGCCAAGGCCACGCAGCCGCCGCCGCGCTTCACGGAAGCCACGCTGCTCACCGCCATGGAAGGCGCCGGCAAGCTGATCGAGGACGAGGAACTGCGCGAAGCCATGTCGGAGCGAGGCCTCGGCACGCCGGCCACCCGCGCGGCGACCATCGAGGGCCTGCTGGCCGAGGAATACCTGCACCGCAACGGCCGCGAACTGCAGCCGACGGCGAAGGCCTTCTCGCTGCTGTTCGCGCTGGAGAACCTCGGCGTCGACGAAATCCGTTCGCCCGAACTGACCGGCGAATGGGAATACAAGCTCAGGGAAATGGAGCACGGCCGCCTCGGCCGCGACGAGTTCATGAACCACATCATGGACAAGACGCGCGAAATGGTGGAGCGCATCAAGACCGGCGAGCTGCCCGAAGCCGCCTTCTCGACGCTGAAGACACCTTGCCCGCGCTGTGGCGGCGTGATCCAGGAGAACTACAAGAAGTTCCAGTGCAAGTCCTGCGACTACAGCCTGTGGAAGATCGTCGCCAGCCGGCAATGGGAGCCGGAGGAAATGGACGAGTTGCTGACCCGGCGCGTCATCGGTCCGCTGCAGGGCTTCCGCAGCAAGATGGGACGTCCCTTCGCGGCGATGATCAAGCTCAAGGACGACCACATGCCGGAGTTCGATTTCGGCCAGTCGGACGCCGATGCCGATGCCGAGGAAGTGGATTTCTCGACTCAGGAAGCGCTGGGCGCCTGCCCCAAATGCGGCGGCCGC
>JANXRC010000113.1 GCA_025353195.1 Rhodocyclaceae bacterium | reverse complement strand
CGACGCCATACACGATCATGATGATCGACGGCGGAATCAGCAGGCCCAGCGTTCCGGCGCCGGCCAGAGTGCCGATCGTGATGTCCTCCGGATAGCCGCGCTTCTTCAGTTCGGGCAGGGTGATCTTGCCGATCGTGGCGCAGGTGGCGGCCGACGATCCCGAGACCGCGGCAAAGATGCTGCAGCCAATGACATTGACGTGCAGCAGCCGCCCCGGCAGCTTCTCCAGCCAGGGCGCGAGGCCCTTGAACATGTCCGATGACAATCGGGTGCGGAACAGGATTTCGCCCATCCAGAGGAACATCGGCAGGGCGGTCAGCGTCCATGACGAGGAGGCGCCCCAGATGGTGACGGCCATCGCATCGCCGGCGGCACGGGCGGTAAACAATTCCATGCCCAGCCAGGCGACGCCGAGCAGAGCCAGTCCGATCCAGATGCCGCTGCCGAGCAGGGCGAACAGCGCCAGGATCAGGCCCAAAGTAATCATCAGGTCCATGGCTTATTCGCTCCTTACGGGTTCGGCATCGGCAGCGCGGTGGCGCAGCTTTTCGCCGCGCAGCACGGCGAAAAGCTCGTCGGCAATGGCGATGGCAAAGACGACGGTGCCCAGCGCCATGGCCGTTTGCGGAATCCACAGCGGGGTCGCATCGGTGCCCTGCGAGATATCATTGAACTGGAAGGATTGCCACGCCAGGTGCACCGCGAACCACGCCAGCAGTACCGCGCAGAACAGTCCGGCGGCGTGGCTCCAGAGTTCCAGCGCATGCCGGCTGCGCGGACCGACGTGATCGAGGATCAAGGTCACCCGGATGTGTTCGCCGCGCCTGAGCGTATGCGCCAGCGCCAGAAAGGCCGCTGCCGCCATGCAATATCCGGCGTAGGCATCCGTGCCGCGGACATGGAAATCCAGCAGGCGGCCGGTGACGGAAAGCAGGATCATCACCAGCGTGCCGATCATGAACAACGCCGCCGCCCAGGCGGCGGCGCCGTAGATCCGGTCGAGGATATGTCGCATGGACCGGCTTTACTTCTTGTAGGCGTCGAGGATGGCCTGTCCGTCGGCGCCGGCGGTCTTCAGCCATTCGCCGACCATCGTGTCGCCGACTTTCTTCAGGTCGGCTTTCAGCGCAGCCGAAGGCGCGGCGACGGTCATGCCGTTCTTGGTCAATTGCTCGACATAGAACTTGGTCTTGTCTTCACTGGACTTCCAGCCGCGCGTTTCGGCGTCGCTTGCGGCTTTCAGAACGGCATTCTGCGTAGGTTTGTCGAGCGCGTCGAAAGCCTTCTGTGAAACCAGCACCGCATTCTTCGGCAACCAGGCCTGGGTATCGTAGAAATACTTGACCTGCTCCCATACCTTGGCATCGTAGCCCGTAGCGCTCGAGGTGATGAAGGCGGAGACGGCGCCGGTGGCCAGGGCCTGCGAGAGTTCGGCGGCCTGGATGGTGACCGGCTGGGCGCCGACCAGTTCGGCTATGCGCGAGGTCTGCGGGCTATAGGCGCGCCACTTGACGCCCTTCAGGTCGGCGCCGGAGTTGATCAGCTTTGCCGAAAAGATTCCCTGCGGCGGCCATGGCACCGAGAACAGCACTTTGAGGCCTTGCTTGGCCAGCAGCGCGTCCAGTGCCGGCTTCTGGGCGGCCGCCAGCTTCTTCGCTTCGGCGTAGGAGGTGGCCAGGAAGGGCACATTGTCGGTGCCGAACAGCGGATTTTCGTTCGCATAGCCGCCGTAGATGATTTCGCCAATCTGCGCCTGGCCGCCCTGCACCGCGCGCTTGATCTCGTTGGCCTTGAACAGCGAACCGCCGGCATGCACGGTTATCTTCAGTTTGCCGGCAGTGGCCTTGTCCACGTCGGCCGCGAACTGGGTAATGTTTTCGGTGTGGAAGTTGGCGGCCGGATAGCCGGTGGGCATGTCCCACTTGGTTTGAGCCGAAACGGAGAGTGCTGTGAAACCGAAACCGAGTGCGGCGAAGAGCGTGCAGAGGCGGGTATTCATCGGCGGATTCCTCACGAAAAGTGGCGGGTCAAAAAGGGAATGTGCGGCGCGCAAACGGATAACACGTTAACATTACATTTACAAAACGTCAATAAAATGTTTCAATATTTCGCTCGAGCAAATACCGGGAGTCATCATCATGGCAAAAAAGGCGGCCAGCAAGGCGTCCGTCGCAACAGCAGCCGGCGCCGGGTCTGCGGTGCGCCGCATCGTCTCCTCCGAGCATCTGGTTTCCGATAAGTGCCCCGAGCTGTCGGAGCTCGAGTTCGGGCTCATCATCGCCAGTAACGCCTTTGGCCGCTGGATGACGCGCTGCATGGCCGGGGCTGGCGTCAAGGACATGACCGAGACCGAGATCCTCGTCGTGCATCATGTCAATCATCGCGGTCGCGAGAAGAAGCTGGCCGACATCTGCTTCGTGCTCAACATCGAAGACACCCATGTGGTTTCCTACGCCTTGAAGAAGCTCGCCAATCTGGGTCTGGTGTCTGGCATCCGGCGCGGCAAGGAAGTGTTCTGGTCGACCACCGCGGCGGGGCGGGCACTCTGCGAGCGGTATCGCCAGGTACGCGAGGCCTGCCTGATGCCGGGCTTTTCCGGCGCCGAAGAAGAGAACGTTCGCCTCGGCGACATGGCGCGTCTGCTGCGTACCCTGTCCGGCCGTTATGACCAGGGCGCGAGGGCGGCATCTTCCATTTGATACAACGCCAGGGAGCAATCCAATCACCATGACAGCCAATACCAGCAGCCTGTCCTATCTCGATCCGGCGCGGGCCGAGCCGTGGGCCAGCTTCATCGAGCAGATCGACCGCGTCGCGCCCCATCTGGGGTCTCTGTCGCATTGGATCGAAACGCTCAAGCATCCCAAGCGCATTCTGGTGGTCGATGTGCCCATCGTGCGCGACGACGGCACAATCGCGCACTACGAGGGTTATCGCGTGCAGCACAATCTGTCGCGCGGTCCGGGCAAGGGCGGCGTGCGCTTTCATCCGGCAGTGACGCTGAACGAAGTGATGGCGCTGGCTGGCTGGATGACTGTCAAGAACGCCGCGCTGGGCCTGCCATTTGGCGGCGCCAAAGGCGGCGTCCGCATCGATCCGCGGAACTTCTCGGCCGCTGAGCTGGAGCGCATTACCCGTCGCTACACCTCCGAGATCGGCATCGTCATCGGGCCGGACAAGGATATCCCGGCACCGGATATCGGCACCGATCAGCAGACCATGGCCTGGATGATGGATACCTATTCGGTGAACGTCGGCCACACCGCCAGCGGCGTCGTCACCGGCAAACCGATTGCGCTGGGTGGATCGCTGGGGCGCCAGGAAGCGACCGGACGCGGCGTCTACATTGCCGCCCGCGAAGCCGGCATTCGTATCGGAGTTCCGATCGACGCCGCACGGGTCGTGGTGCAGGGGTTTGGCAATGTCGGAGGCATTGCGGCGCGCATCTTTCGCGAGAACGGGGCCAAGGTCATTGCCCTGCAGGATGCCGAAGCTACGCTCGCCAATCCGGCAGGGATAGACGTTCCCGCCGCACTCGCCCACGCGGCTGCGCATGGCAGCCTGTCGGGTTTCTTTGGCGCCGAGCCGATCAGCGAGGATGATTTCTGGAAAATCGAGTGCGAGTATTTCGTGCCCGCCGCCCTGGAGGGTCAGCTGACACCGCAGCGGGCGGGCGGCTTGCAGGCCCGGATCGTGGTCGAAGGCGCCAATGGGCCGACCACGCCGGCCGCCGACGACATCCTGCATGAGCGGAATATTCTGGTGATTCCCGACGTACTGGCCAATGCCGGCGGCGTCACCGTGTCTTATTTTGAATGGGTGCAGGACCGCCAGGGCTTCTTTTGGAACGAAGATCTTGTCAATCAGAGGCTGGAAGAGATCATGGTGAACAGCTTCGACGCCATCGTTGCTTACGCTCATAAGCACAAC
>JANXRC010000079.1 GCA_025353195.1 Rhodocyclaceae bacterium | reverse complement strand
ATTGGTCTGCTGGCGTTTGATGCCCTGCAAGGCATCTGGAGCGACCGGACAGGGACCGACGGTGCCGGGTTCAACGGGGAGAATTTTCAACAAAAGAGTCCTGTTGGATGTCTGCGGCGGATGATACCCCGGCCCGGAAGTACGAACGCCTCACCGGGCAGAAAGCTGAGTGAGGCGTATCGTCGTAGCTGAACCTGTTCGGAATCAGCGGCTTGCGCAAATGTGTTGGCGGAGTGGACGGGACTCGAACCCGCGACCCCCGGCGTGACAGGCCGGTATTCTAACCAACTGAACTACCACTCCACGTGAGAAGGCGCGCATTGTGCCATAGGCGACGGGGCCACGCAACGAATTGTCGGAGGAAATTTCACGCGGTGGCCCACACGCTGCCGATGATGCTGAAGGCGGCGGCAATGGCCGGCTCGCTGCGGCGCTCGCGCAAACACAGGAATCCCAACTCCGCCGGCACTTCCACCTGATCGGCGATGGCTATGCCCAATGCATGGGCCGCGCGCAAGGCAATGCTGTCGCGCGCCAGCGAGAGACCGACACCGGACTTGACCAGATCGAGCATCGAGGGCTCAAGATCGACCTGAGCGACAATTCGCGGGCTGAGGCCTGCCTCGCGGAAAATGCCGGCGAGCAGGCGATGGTGGGCCGAATCCGGCGGCGTGCCGATCCATGGCAGGCGCGCCAGTTCCTTCCAGTTCTTGCCACGCACCCGTTCGTGCCAGCCCGGTGGCGCTATGACGCGATAATTGAAGCCAGTCAGCGTAAGCACCTCGAAACCGGCATCGACATCACTCATTCCCGGCAAGCCGAGGGTATAGGCAACATCCAGGCGATTGTCCGCCACGTCGCGCCGTACCGCTCCCGACATGCCGTGAGCGAGATCGGTGCTGAGGCCCGGATGGTGCTCCACCAGCCGCTTGAGAAAGGGTCCGAGGCGCAGAAATTCGGGATCGACAATCGTTCCTATGCGCAGCCGGCCGCCAATCTGGCCACTGATCCCGGCCGCCAGGCTGACCAACTCGACCGACGCCTCCAACGCGCGTTGCGCAGCGGGTAACAGTTGCTCCCCGAAAGGTGTCAGCCGCATGCCGCGCGGCGTGCGTTCGAACAGCAGCAAACCCAATTGTTCATGCAACCGCCTCAGTTGCAGGGAAAGTGCGGGCTGGGTCAGATGCAGGCGCTGTGCGGTGCGCGTAAGATTGCCTTCGTGCGCCAGCGTGACGAATGTTCGAATCAGATTGAAGTCCATGCTCGGATATTAGCGCCGCAAATATCTGGCGCAAGTATTAATCATTGGATTTTGCCGAGCCATAACGCTGTAATGGCTGCCAGACCCTATCCACTCTCGACCAAGAGGCCTCCATGAACCTCCAATATATCAATGCAGCCGATCTCGTCGGCCACTGGATCAACGGCCAAGCGGACGCCGGAACCGGCACGCGCCGCGGCGATGTGTTCAATCCGGCGCAGGGCCGGGTTGCGCGACAGATCGCCCTGGCTTCCCGCGCCGACGTCGACCGTGCCGTCGCCGCCGCGCGTGCGGCTTCGGTCGACTGGGGCGCAGCAGCGCCGCAGCGCCGGGCGCGTGTCATGTTCAAGTTCCGCGACCTGGTCGACCAGTACTCCAACGACATCGCCCGCCTGCTCAGTGCCGAGCATGGCAAGACCTTGCCCGACGCGCTGGGCGAAGTGCAGCGCGGCCTGGAAGTCATCGAGTTTGCCTGCGGCATTCCACAGTTGCTCAAGGGTCATCATTCGCACGGCATCGGCGGCGGCATCGACCACTGGCACCAGCGCATGCCGCTGGGCGTGGCGGCCGGCATCACGCCCTTCAACTTCCCCTTCATGGTGCCGATGTGGATGGCGCCGATGGCGCTGGCGTGCGGCAATACCTTCGTTCTCAAGCCGTCCGAGCGCGATCCCTCGCCGTCAATGCTGGCGGCCGAACTGTTGCGCGAAGCTGGACTGCCGGCGGGCGCCTTCAGTGTGGTGCAGGGCGACAAGGACGATTTACTACGACTACTTTATTTTCAGGACTTGGATAACGCGCCTCATTCAACGCTTCGTAAATGACTTGGTAACTTACTGAATTAACCATGCGGTGGT